>JALRKK010000069.1 GCA_023268935.1 Glaciecola sp. | reverse complement strand
GGCAAATATCATTGTCGGCAGCATGGGGACCCAAGCCAACGTGATGTCTCGCTATATCGGTGGTATCTACATCAATCGTGCTGTGGTAGGCCAAGAAGGATATGACCAGCCGTTTACGCCAGTTCCACGTGAGAAGCAAGTACAAGCCATGCAAGCGCTCAACAAGCATATTTTTGCACCCGATGCGATCGCTGACTTAGAGCCGCTTTTTGCGTTTTTACAAAAACAACGTCGAGGATTTTATCATTACGGCAACAACGAAGATCCAAAACCGCATTCGATGCTTTTACGCATGCAATCTCGTGTAATGGATCACCTGCTCCACCCGAACGTTATGATGCGGATCACTGACAGCACTCGCTATGGAAACGAATATCCATTAGCCGATATGCTCAATGATTTAACTGATGCGGTGTTTAAAGCAGATATTCGTGGCGATGTGAATACGTATCGTCAAATGTTACAAGTGGCCTACGTTGAACGTCTGATTGCCATTGCAGGATTAGAAAAGCCAAGTAAGCATGATTTGATCAGTCAAGCGACCGCCACTTATATCTTGCAAGAGTTAAATGATACGTTAAAAGTCAATCGTGGGGATACCGCGACTAAGATACATCGGAACTTCTTAAAAGACCGCATGAACCGAGCGTTTCACAAATCGAACACTTAATCTAGGTTAGAAAATTGGAAAGGGGCTGAAAATTCAGCCCCTTTTTTGCATATTTGATACGTTATTCGCCCGTGATCTGCTTGATGATCGCAGTAGTAGATACCCCTTCTTCAAAGTGCATAATTTTGACTTCACCACCATTGGCAATCACCTCAGTCCCACCTGCAATTTGCTCTACGGTATAATCCCCGCCTTTGACCAAGATATCTGGCAAGACACCGGCAATCAATGCCTGTGGCGTATCTTCCCCAAATGGCACAACAAAATCCACAGCACCTAACCCAGCCAATACCGCCATCCGACGCGAGACATTGTTCACCGGTCGACCTGGGCCTTTTAAGCGGGTAACCGACGCATCATCATTGACTGCCACAATCAAGCGATCGCCTAATTTTGCCGCCGCTTGTAGATACGACACATGTCCCGCATGCAAAATATCAAAGCATCCATTGGTCATCACGACTTTTTTGCCCTGTGCTTGTAACTGACGAACGGTATACACAAGTTGCTCGGCATTCATAATGCCACTGTCTTCATGCACCACATCTTGCATCGCTAACGCTAATTCAGTTGGGGATACGGTTGATGTGCCAAGCTTACCCACTACAATGCTTGCGGCTTGGTTTGCTAACACGCATGCCTGATTTAATTCCAAGCCAACGGCAACGCCCAGCGCAAGGGTTGCGACAACCGTATCACCCGCTCCTGTCACATCATAAACTTCTTTGGCTTTGGCCGGTAAGTGATAATCAGGGCCCTGTGAAAACAGCGACATACCATGTTCCGAGCGCGTGACCAAAATATGTTCGAGCGCTAATTGTTCACGCAAAGCTTGTGCTTTGCTGCTTAACTCATTTTCACTATTAACAGAACCTTGAATTTGTTGGAATTCAGACATATTCGGGGTAATCAACGTTGCCCCGCGATAGCCACTGTAATCAGTGCCTTTGGGATCAACAACCACTGGCACTTGTGCTTGCTTGGCGAGTGCAATCAGAGATGCTGCATCACTTAATGTGCCTTTGGCGTAATCAGAGAGCACCAACACATCAACATCGCCTAATACCGCTGCGACTTGTTGTGTCAATACGGATTTATCTACCTGAGCAAATGACTCTTCAAAATCCAAACGCAATAACTGTTGGTTGCGACTCATGACCCGTAATTTGGTGATGGTATCCATACCATCAACAAAGGCAAAATGACAGGTCACCCCATGAGCTGATAAACGCTCCTCTAGGATTTTAGCCGCCTCGTCCGCAGCGCCTTCTCGAGCTCCACACAGGCCAACCAAATGCACTTGTGCGCCCAATGAAGCTGCGTTAATGGCAACGTTCGCAGCCCCGCCCGGCCTCGCTTCATGGTCATTGACTTTCACCACAGGTACTGGTGCTTCTGGTGAAATCCGGCCAGTATCGCCGCTGTAATAGCGGTCAAGCATGATATCGCCAACAATCATAATACGGGTGTTCTGAAAAGACGGTAAATGAACCATAATGACTAATAACTCTTTATCTTAAAATTCTATTAAAAACGGATGATGCCCAACACAATTAGGGCGATGCCGACGCTTAATACCCATTCAAGGGTAGCGATTCCAGTGTTTTCTTGCAGATCGACTTCTTGTTTCCAATCGATCCCCAGCAACACCAAACGTTTGGCCAAACCGACAATGAGGGCTAGTAAGAACGCGCCAACCACACCACAAAACAACCAGCCAGTCGCGTTAGTGACATAGGTCGCCGCATCGTATTGCAATATATCACCCGCACCAGAGACCACCAAGGCTGTTCCAATTAGATTACCGGAGTGCTGTATACCAAGTGCCAAATTGCCTTTGCGCAACTGGCCTTGCAGAGAATCAACTTGATTGTTGCGAGCAAAGCGCAATTCATAAATACGAGTCGTCACCAGTAATACAGTGAGCATGACAAAAAAGCCTGTAATGATCGCCACAATCGCTTGAGTATCGGTGCCTTTCACCCAGTTGATTACCCCATAAATCACAATTGCCGAGGCAATAGCACTCGACGCATCCACCACTGCGACAGCAGTGTTGCGCTTGGCAATCGCCTCATCTTTCACTAAGCGATGCAAAATCACTTTATCGTGTGCCACGCGCCCTAATTTGATTAGAAGAATACCGATGGTGCCAAACAACAACATTCCCAATGCGGCGATATCAAACCCTTGTCCAATGTGCCGACCGACAATCGCAGATAATACAATGCACAACGCAATCATGCGCCCTGCAACACTGATACCAAACGCCGCATTGTCTTTGCTTGCGAGCTCATCAGACACACTCACCTTACTTTGAGAACCTGCGAGTAAACGAATGGTTAGCAGTAATGCTAAGACGATGACAATATCCATCAAGACATAGAGCATGAGTGCATTCGGGAAAGCGACCAGAGCAACCAACTGTTCCATATAAGAATTCTTTTATTTGCTGGGTTTTGCGGTATGATTTGTATCATACCATAGCGCATAATAAAAGTGACAAGAGATGACACACATTGCGATTGATTCGCCTTACACAGCACAGGTCATAGAACAATATTCTGAGCAGTGGGAAACCTTCGTTGCCCAGTATCCATTGAGCCACCCTCTGCCTCAAGATCTTCATCTCATGCTTGATAACCTAGTAACACAGTGCCAATCAGAAACCGAACAACTAAGCAAATTACGTCAATTTAAACACTTGGCCATGGCACATATCACCCATCGTGACCTGTATCATGAGCAATCGATACAGCAATCCGTACAACAGGTATCACAGGTTGCTGATGCGACCATTTTATGTGCTTACAGCATGGCATATCAGCAAATTTCACAGCGCTATGGTGAACCTATGGGTAGTTATGGCAAACAGCATTTATATATCTTGGGCATGGGCAAGTTAGGGGGTAATGAGCTCAACTTTTCTTCCGATATTGATTTGATTTTTGCCTATCCAGAAACCGGTGAATTCAGCGAACGACGTAAACCATTTGAATATCAACAGTTCTTTACCAAAGTGGCGCAAAAGCTAATTTATTTGCTCGACCATACCACACTGGATGGCCAAGTTTGGCGGGTAGATATGCGCTTGCGTCCGCTCGGTGACAGTGGGCCTTTAGTCATGCCTTTTTCCGCAATAGAAGAATACTATCAAAGCCAAGGTCGCAGTTGGGAGCGTTATGCAATGCTCAAAGCTCGCATTCTCAATGCACAAGATGACTACAGCAATCAGCTAAGCGACATACTGCAACCATTTATTTACCGTCGTTATGTGGATTTTAGTGTGCTCGATTCACTGCGCGAGATGAAACGTAACATTGCCCAAGAATACCGTCGTAGACAACTTTCAGACAACATCAAATTAGGTCGAGGCGGTATTCGTGAAGTGGAGTTCTTGGTGCAATGTTGTCAGCTGATCTATGGCGGGCGACATAAAGACTTACAGACGGCGTCATTACAGAACGCTATGCAACACATCACCGAACATCAAATTTTGCCAAGTTCAGTGACCTCTGAGCTAGAGCGTGATTATTGGATATTGCGTACCGTTGAGCATCGCTTGCAACAGTACAACAACCAACAAACTCAAACTCTGCCTCAAGATACGCAGCACAAAACGATTCTAGCTAAACAGTTAGGTTTTGCTTCATGGGCAGAAACGTATGAATATATTCAACAAGTTTCACACCGTATCCATGCTCATTTTAGATTGTTTATCCAAGATGAAGATGAACCAAACACAGAACAACACAATGCATATCAAGATATCTGGGAGTTAGCTTTAAGTATCGAAGAGATGACCACTATTTGCACGAGCATAGACATTGCATTAGCGGAACAACTTATCCACGATAAAAACACAGCAAAACTGTGGCAACTTGGTGAGCGAGGTGCGCGAATTTTAAATGCGCTGTGCCCGTTGTTTATCAAGCCGATCAGTGAGTATTCAGGTCGCGAACAAGTGCCGGTATGGTGTAGTGTTTTTCATTTGCTACAAGCTGTCTCTAAACGCACTGCTTACTTGGAACTGATGCTCGAAAATCACAATGTGCGCGAGCAGGTCTTGTTATTTTGCAACAAAAGCACTTGGGTGATTGAACAATTATGTCAATTTCCAGTTCTTCTTGATGAGCTCATTCATCCACAATATTTGCAGCATTCTGAATACGATATGGCTGGCTGGCGCACTGATTACCAAGCGCAACTGCAACATGCATTATTACGCATAGAACCAAATGATGTTGAGGGACAAATTCAGGCGCTACGCCAGTTTAAACTTGCCCAAATGTTACGTATTGCTGCAGCTGATATTTTGGATGTTTTACCAATAGCGCATGTCAGTGACAAGTTGACGTTGTTAGCTGAAACAATCCTAGCCAGAGTGGTAAATGATGCTTGGCATCATGTGACTGCTCGATACGGTATGTTGCCCAACACCACTGAACAGAATACGGGCTTGGTCATTATTGGCTATGGCAAGCTCGGTGGCATAGAATTGAGTTATCGTTCGGATTTGGATCTGGTCTGTCTCTTTGACCGCCCCAAAGACGCAGTAACCGATGGCAAAAAATCACTCTCTGCTGTAGAGTTTTACACCAAGTTTGTCCAGCGCATCATGCACCTGATGCATACCAAAACCCTACTTGGGGATTTGTATGAGTGTGATTTGCGCTTGCGCCCATCTGGTAATTCAGGATTGCTGGTTAGCTCATTCGAAACATTTTTAAACTATCAACAAACAGAAGCGTGGGTATGGGAGCACCAAGCACTCTTGCGCGCTCGTCCGGTGTACGGGGAGATGCATAGTTGTGCAAAATTTGCCGATATTCGAAATCAAATATTAAGTCGACCGCGTGATGCTAAAAAACTCGCAGCAGATGTATTGAACATGCGCCTCAAAATGCGCGAGCACCTCAAAGCTAAAGACAAAGGAGTAATGGCTGATATCGAGTTTTTGACACAATATTGGTGCCTCGCAAATGCGCATCAATACCCTAACATTATCAATTACAGTGATAATATACGACAACTCGAAGCGTTGTGTGAGGCGAATATCATCCCAGAAACCACCGCACAGCAACTGACCCAATCTTATTTAACTTGGCGCCATCATCAGCATCATATGAGTATACAGCGTTCCCAAGTACATGATGATACAACATTGGGCTTTCTCCAAGATGCTGTGCAAAAGATTTGGAGGCGTGTTTTTGAATGATGACTAGAAACTATCATTTATAACAATCTTTTGAAGTCCGGTACAAAGCAACAGGAGTATCAACAAAGGTGCGTTTATCAGGGCAAGTATAAGCGATTACCGGTTCAGCAAAATGACCTCAGTAAAAACCAGCCTCCCCTTTAGGGCGTGTTTTGAAGCGTTTATGCATCCATAAATAACTTTCAGGCTGTTCGAGGACCATAGATTCTATATGTGCATTAAGCTCTGTTAATGCTTGTATATCTTCTTTATAGGCAAAATCTGGTATTGGTGGATAAAATTTTAATTTATATCCTGTTGCGGTGTATTGTGTACTTAACATGATAGGAATTGCTCCAGAGCGACGCGGGAACATTAAGCATGCAGAAAGAGTTGCAGTAGACTCTACCGCAAAAAAAGGGATGAAGTGACTGCCACGGCGGCCGTAATCTTGGTCTGGTAAATACACACACAATTCTCCGTCGCTTAACGCCTCAATCAATGCTCTAGAACTGCGTTTATCAATCATGTATTTGTTCGAACGCGCGCGACCTCGATATTGCAAATAATCCATCAATGGATTGTTGTGCGATCTATAAAACGCTACGCTGGGTTCATATAAACCCAACAAACGGCAACTGACCTCTAGGTTCATGTTGTGGATAGCCATGACAAACGCACCTTTACCTTGTGCTAACACTTTTTGAATATGCTCTTGGCCCTCTATCTCTAATAATGGTCTAAGACGTCGGTCCGGCCACCACCAGCCCATTGCCGTTTCAAACAAGGCCATTCCAGCCACCTTCAAATTCTGCTCAACTAATTCATCTCGTTTAGCCTGAGGCCAATCTGGAAAGCACTTATCAATATTGACTCGAGCGATATGCACCCGTTTTTTGCCAAGTGTTTTGAGCAAAAAAGTATTCACTAAAGCAAGCTTGCGCAAAATCGATAGCGGTAATAGGGTAATGAGATACAAACACCCTACCCCAAACCAAATAGGCCAGTATTGAGGGAGAAAAAAAGCATAGGTAAATTGTGGTTTTTTGATTTTTTGGGGCACGTTGATCACTGTGTTTCAGATTACTGAAAAAAGGTTTCTAACTGATTATTATATATAAATGCAGATTCACTGCTATAACTATATATGCAAACTTGGTTTTAATTACTTTGACGGATGCTATCTTGTCCAGTACTAATGATTTTCTTAACATTTTAAATGCAAGCTCAGCAGGGATTCTGCAGGTCGATGCAAAATCTATCATTCGTTTTGCCAATGACCAGATCTGCCTTATGTTCGGCTACACACAAGAAGAATTAAATGGCCAAGCATTATCCATTTTATTGCCCCAAGATATTGATTCCCGTCATAGTAATTGGGTAAAAATATTCCTACAACATGGCAAGCGTCGTCCCATGGCCTCTGGTAACGTATTCAAAGGTATGGCAAAGGACGGTCAAGAAATTGCAGTTACGATTGGCTTAAACACCCTTAAAGTTCATAATGAAAACTTTGTTATTGCCACTATTACTGAGGCCTCTCGTTTATATGCTTCAGAACTGAGCCTAGAGGCTACAAATGTAGGAATGGCATCGCAAACTCAAAAATTATCAGAAACACAAAGTGCCTTTACATCAGAACGAGATAAGTACCAACTATTGGCACAAGTAACCGAACAAACTGACAGTGCGATCTTGTTGACAGACACCGAACTTAACGTGATCTGGAGCAATCGTGCAGCAGAAGTGATGAGTGGATACACTAGCGAAGAGCTTGCCATTATGCATCCACTGGATAGAATCTCTGCACGAGCTAATCAGATTGATATCAATCGGTTGCGTGTTGCCATCAACCGTGAACAAATGTTCTCTTGCGAAATAGAACTGCTCAACAAAACACTCAAACCCTATTGGATAAAACTGTCTTGCCAACCTATTGTGACTGAGGGTAAGTGCAGCGGCTACATGTTTATCGAATACGATATCAGTGCGCGAAAATCATTCGAACACCAATTGCGCAATCGCAATAATTTGCAACGCGCTATACTGGATTCGGCCCAACAAATCATCATTTCAACTGATTTAAATGGCATTGTAGTGACCTTTAATGAGTTTGCATCAAGGTTATTGGGCTGGAATTTTTTTGAAACGGTATCAGTCTTGTCGATGAATATATTTTTCGACTACACCTGTTTCAAGCAATTTGCAGACGAAGTTTCAAAAAAAATGGGTTACCCAGTAAGTGCAAATGTCGAAGCTTTATTACTTGCCACTAGAAAAAAACTATTTTCTGAGTACACGTTCACCTTCGTCACCAAAGATAAGAAACCATTGCAAATATCATTGAATATGAGCGCTCTGTACTCGCGACATAATGATATCGAAGGTTATTTATTTATCGGACGCGATGTGACTCAATTGATTGCATTACAAAATGAAAGTAAACGCAGTCATGAGTTAATTGAACAAACCGCCAAGGTCGCTAAGCTAGGAGGCTGGGAATTCGATCTAAGCACGAATAGTCTCTATTGGTCGGACGAGGTATATCGGATCCACGAATTACCTGTTGGCAGTCATATCGCTATCGAAAACGCGATCAATTATTATACCCCTGAAGCCCGCCCATTAATCCAACACGCTATTGCCCAAGCAATCGAAAAACAAGTCTCATGGGATCTGCAAGTCCCTTTTATTACAGCCAAAAACAACCGTATTTGGGTACGGGCCATGGGGCGACCGATAGTTGAAAACGGTAAAACCGTTTTTCTGAAAGGGACGTTCCAAGACATCACAATTTTAAAAAATGCCGAAGAAAAAGCCAAAGAGGCCAGTAAAATAAAGGGACAGTTCCTTGCTAATATGTCACATGAAATTCGTACTCCAATTAATGGCATTATTGGTATGAACGAATTACTGCTTGAAACCAAACTAACTAAAAAACAGCGGAACTATGTCAATCTGGCTATCCAAAGTAGTCATTCACTGTTGCGCTTAATCAATGACATATTGGACTTCTCAAAAATTGAAGCAGGTAAATTAGCACTCCGCAGAGAACCCATTTTTATTCAGGCTTTACTCGAAGAGGTTGTGACAACGTGTAAGTTACAACTCAAAGAAAAAGGGTTAAGCTGTATCATCCAAAACGAAGTTTCTGAGCAAATAATCACTGATCCGATACGCTTGCAACAAGTCCTGCTAAACCTTTGCACAAACGCTATCAAGTTTACCCATAGTGGGAATGTGACTCTCCGTGCACACTGGAGTAATACGCAACAGATAGAATTTAGCGTCATCGATACTGGGATTGGTATAGAACCAGACAAGCTAGAAGAATTATTTGAAGAATTCACGCAAATTGATGCAACGTCTACACGCGCGTATGGTGGAACTGGGCTTGGCCTCGCTATCAGCAAACAATTAGTCCAGTTGCTGGGCGGCACGATAAAGGTTTCTTCGATTATTAATCATGGTTCGACGTTCAGTTTTACCATTGCAACGTCTCTCTCTGAAAGGCAACCCCCATCAAACTTTAACGCCCTTTGTATAGGTGAAGAAGCGAACTTTGAGTCTGTTTTAGACACACTCAAGCAAGCACCGAACTGGCGGGTAAAAGTTTCAAACTCAGTTCCAGAAATAATACAAAATCAAATCAAACAATCTTCTGTAAAATTTGATGTGATTATTATAGCCGAACAAGTTAATCAATTTGCAGCGACTGATGTAGTAAAAGCTTTGCGACACAATGTTCAACAAGATGTAGCCCCAATCGTATTGCTTAGTAATGATCATTCTTACAACGCGACTTTTTTGCAACAAAATGGTTTTGCAGGGCTACTCAACCCGAACTCTATTACTTCACACAACAGAGAAGATTTGACTATTTTAGCGCAACAACCCGATGCATTAAACTTGATGCCCATTCATAATCTTGTTCCTAGTATGACATCCAGAATTTTAGTGGTGGAAGATAATGAAATTAATCAAACCGTCGCCTCAGAATATCTACTCCAGCTAGGGTTTGAATGCGAACTCGCAAAAAATGGTATTGAAGCTCTGAATATTCTTAACCAACGTGATAAACATTTTGATCTAGTATTAATGGACTGTCAGATGCCAGAAATGGATGGCTATGAGACCACTAAGAAAATTCGCCAAGACATTACTTATGCGCATCGCAAACATATACCCGTCATTGCATTAACCGCTCACGCAATGGAAGGAGACCGCGAGAAGTGCCTTGCATCCGGTATGAACAGCTATATCAGTAAACCCATTGACAAGGCGCGATTAGCTGCAGAAATAAACCGCTGGCTATGAGCTAATATGCTCTAATAGTTTTGCACAATGGTTTCAAGCTTACGAGTAAAGGCTTCTTTGTGCTCGGCTTTGTCATAATCAAGATGATATTGGTTGTGAAAGCCAACGCGCATTTTGACTTGTGCATCTTCCAAAAACACCGTGTAACCATCGTGATCAGTAAAGGCTTTGACACCTTCTAACCTATACGCAAAATCTTTGTACTCACCGTGT
Organism: Glaciecola sp.; assembly: GCA_023268935.1. GTDB lineage: Bacteria > Pseudomonadota > Gammaproteobacteria > Enterobacterales > Alteromonadaceae > Opacimonas. The sequence goes on along the minus strand of JALRKK010000069.1, from coordinate 30,223 downwards.
TGTCTGATTTTTTCAAACACTGAGAGCAAAAATTTAGTCTCGATATCATTTTTCATTTAATCAGTTCCTTTTTTGGTATTTGTACGAAAAACTTGCAATTTTGTTTTGGTACTATTATGATAATTTCAACTGGTCGGACATCAGAGGTCTTACGACTAGTTATGTGTCAACATTTTACATTGAGGCAATTTGTAATGAGCTTACGTACCCAACTTAAAAAAGTATTACCGCCAATTTCTGTTACCGAGCAAGAAGCACTTGATGCGGGAGACACTTGGATTGAAACATCAATTTATCAAGGTAAACCAGATCTGCATGCGGTACGCGCTCTGCCACAAGCCAAATTAACCGAAGAAGAACAAGCGTTTTTTGATGGTCCCTTACAAACTTTGTTAGGGATACTCGATGATCATGCTTTACTTGAAGGTAAGCACATCCCACAGGCCATTATGGATTTTTTATGCGAAAACAAATTTTTTGCCATGATTATTCCCAAAAAATTTGGCGGTCTTGAGTTTTCTCCTTATGCTAATTCGACTATTGTTGCGACCATTGCCACCAAAAGCGGTTCCATTGCCGTGACTGTCATGGTGCCAAACTCTCTAGGCCCAGGCGAGTTATTGATGCACTATGGTACTGAAGCACAGCAAAACTATTGGTTACCTCGTTTATCTGCTGGTCAAGATATTCCTTGTTTTGCGCTGACTAGCCCAGAAGCGGGGTCAGATGCCGGCGCTATTCCCGATGCAGGCATCGTAACTAAAGGTATGTACAATGGTGAAGAAGTATTAGGCTTATCCGTCACTTGGGATAAGCGATACATCACCTTGGCCCCCATAGCTACCGTATTGGGTCTTGCTTTTAAAGTATTCGACCCAGACCAGTTACTCGGTGACAAACTGGAATTAGGCATTACTTGTGCACTTCTACCCAAAGACCACCCTGGCGTTGAGTTAGGAAACCGTCACGAGCCGATGGGCATGCGTTTTTATAATGGTACGACACGGGGCACCGACGTCTTTATCCCAATGGACTTCATTATTGGTGGGCAGAAAAACATTGGTCGCGGTTGGCAAATGTTAGTGAGCTGTCTCGGTGCAGGCCGCGGTATTTCACTCCCAGCGTTAGGTACAGCGTCTGCGCACAGCGCGTTTAAATCAACGGTTGAATATTCATTCGTGCGCGAGCAATTCGGTGTACCTATTGGTCGCTTTGAAGGGATTCAGGAAAAGATTTCTGACATTGCCGGCAAAACGTTTTTGCTTGAGGCCATGCGCGTCATGACTACGGAAGGCTTAGGCGAAGGATTAAAACCATCGGTTGTCACAGCCATCGCAAAATACCACATGACCGAACTCGGCCGCGATGTTGTGAACTCTGCGATGGATGTTCAAGCTGGCAAAGCCATTCAACGTGGTCCGCAAAACACGCTTGCCAACGGTTATTGTTCATTGCCAATTGCGATCACAGTGGAAGGAGCGAATATTTTGACCCGTAATCTGATGATTTTTGGTCAAGGAGCAATGCGTTGTCACCCATATTTAAAAGAAATGGTTGACTTAATTCACTCAGACGATGCTTCTGCAGATAAAGCATTTCGCAAAGTGTTAGGTAAAACCGTCTGGTTTAGTGTTAAAAATGCGTTTAGAAGCATGCGTAACGCCTACCTTCCATTTACCCGTAATACATCATCTGAATTACCCGAAGTGCGTGTGTACGAGAAACGCCTGAATGCTTTGTCAGCAAAACTCGCGCCAATGGCCGATTTATCTTTGTTGGTATTAGGGGGTGAATTGAAAAAAGCTGAGATGCTGTCCGCTCGTCTGGGCGATGTGTTAAGCCATGTCTATGCTGCCATGGCCTGCATTCGCTTCTATGAACAACGCGTTTCAGACCGCGCGGAGGCTCAATTGTATTTTGATTATGCAATGCAGTGGACCTTGACCCAGGGTGAAAAAGCGTTAGCGGAGTTTATAAACAACTTCCCTAACTCGCCTGCACGTGGCTTAATGCGTTTACTCACCAATACTTACAGCAACCGTAATGACAGCATCAGCGATGAATTGCGTCGCGATCTTTCTGTCGCCACGATGAAGGACAGCAGTATTAAACGTGAGCTTTCACACTTAGTTATTACACAACCTGGTGATGGTCACGACATTAATGAACAAGCGTTTTTGGCTAAGCTCGAGGCAATGCCACTGCTAAACAAAGTGCAAAAAGCACTGCGCAAAGCCCCCGTTATTCCGTTCGTTTCATTTGCCCATGCCGTATCTGAGTTAACCCAAAAAGGTGAACTCACCAGTGCCGAAGCCGATATTTTACTTGCATATGACGATAAACGTAAATTGGCCGTACGTGTGGATGAGTACACCTTTGATTTAGAACTGATTGATGCCACACAGGAAAGTCATAAAGTCGCCGTTGACGCTGCGTAAAAGTGTTTTATTGAATTAGGGCCAGTGTTTACTGGCCCTTTTTGTTTCTATTGTGCACTGTGCTAAAATTCAATTCTGTTTGAGAACCGAGACGTTTTTGTGGCACAACTTTATTTTTATTACTCAGCAATGAACGCAGGCAAATCGACTGCCTTGTTACAATCTGCGTACAATTATGAAGAACGTGGTCACAAGATTTTGTTGTACACCGCCCAATTGGATAATCGCTATGGCGAGGGCAAGATCACATCTCGATTAGGCATCAGTCGCCCTGCGTTGACCTTTCACGAAGGAACTGATTTATTCAGTGATGTCATTACCCAACGCGAACTCGGCAGTATCGACTGTATTTTCATTGACGAAGCTCAGTTTCTCAGTAAGCAACAAGTTATGCAATTAGTTCATATTGTGGACGACTTAGATATCCCAGTTTTGTCTTATGGGATCCGTACAGATTTCTTAGGAGAGACCTTTCCTGGCAGTCAATATCTGTTGGCATGGTCTGACAAACTAACGGAACTCAAGACAATTTGTCATTGCGGCCGCAAAGCGAATTTTGTCGTCCGACTTGACGAGCAAGGTCATCCTATCCACGGTGGTGAACAAGTACAAGTGGGGGGTAATGAGCGCTATGAATCTGTGTGTCGGAAGCACTTCAAAGATTTGGTGTGGGGGCACTTACCCATTTAATTCACTGTCTTTACGTTGCAACATTTTGTAACGGCTTTTTTTGTCATCCAATCAAGTGTTTGCCTAGCGAAATTCGATAAGTTTTAGTATCCTTTAGCAAAATGTTAATGGAGTGTTACGTGGATTTTACTTATTCAAATAAATGTCAAGAATACTTAAGCAAAGTACAAGAATTTATCGACGAGCACATCGCCCCGATAGCCCCCGATGTCTACGCATTTATGCACCACCAAAACAATCATAGTAACTGGCGAGAATGGCAACTTCACCCAGAAGTAGAACGCCTCAAAGTCCTCTCTCGAGAACAAGGTCTGGCGAATTTGTTTTTGCCCGATACTGAGCTAGGACAAGGTTTAACCACCTTAGAATATGCCCCTCTTGCTGAAGCCATGGGACACTACTTATTTGCTCCTGAGGTATTTAACTGTAATGCGCCAGACACTGGCAACATGGAAGTGTTATATCATTTTGGTTCAGAAGCACAAAAGACCCAATGGCTTACTCCTCTTCTCAATGGGGAGATCCGTTCGGTGTTTGCTATGACTGAGCCTGACGTTGCCTCTTCTGATGCCACAAATATGCAGGCTAGTATTGAGTTTGATAAAGATGAACTGGTGTTAAACGGGCGAAAATGGTGGTCCACTGGACTAGGCCATCCAAACGCAAAACTCATTATTTTTATGGGCCTTTCCAATCCTGAAAACGACAGACATGCGCAACATTCTATGGTGTTAGTACCCGTTGATAGCCAAGGTTTAACCATTGAACGCATGCTCACTGCCTATAGCGATTATGACGCACCCTATGGTCATGGGCAGATGGTGTTTGAGAATGTCAGAGTGCCTAAAGAGAACTTAATTCTCGGCGCAGGCAAAGGTTTTGCCATTGCTCAAGGCCGTCTAGGACCTGGTCGAATTCACCATTGTATGCGTGCCATTGGCATGGCCGAAGAAGCTTTGTCATTGTCAATGAAGCGGGCTGTATCACGTGAAGCCTTTGGCAAAAAATTATTTGATTTGGGGGGCAATAGCGAACGTATTGCCGATGCGCGAATGAAGATTGAGCAAGCTCGCTTACTGACACTACAAGCTGCGTGGAAAATCGATAATTTAGGCGTCAAGAATGCCATGGTCGATATCAGTGCCATCAAAGTGGTCGTTCCCAATATGCTGCAAGAAGTAGTCGATATGGCCATTCAGATTCACGGTGGTGCAGGTGTTTCAGATGATTTTGTACTGTCTCGCTTAGCCGGTGCCGCACGAGTATTAAGACTTGCAGATGGGCCAGACGAAGTGCATCGCGCGATGGTCGCCAGATTAGAAAAACGCAAATATACAGAGAACACACGATGAGTCATGCCCAATGGCAAGACCGTGCCCGTTCTGTGAGACGTGGAGAGGAACTGCCCATTGATTCGTTGCAACCATGGTTGCAAGCGCAATTAGATTTGCCCGATACTGCTCCGGAGGTCACTCAATATAGCGGCGGCGCCTCGAATTGGACGTATTGCTTGAGATATGCTGAGTGCGAAGTGATTTTGCGCCGAGCCCCTGCTGGGCGAAAGGCGAAAGGCGCCCACGACATGGCGCGTGAATATCGCTTGCAAAAAGCCCTGGCAGAGGTATTCCCATTTGTCCCACAAATGCTCGGTGTGTGTCAGGATGATGCGGTGATAGGCAGTGATTTTTATATCATGCAAAAGCTCAACGGCATCATTCCAAGAGCGAATTTACCTAGAGGTCTGGATTTGTCGCGCGATCAGATTGAGAAACTTTGTCTGAACGCGATTGATACACTTATTGCATTACATAAGGTGGATTACGTTAGTGCAGGCTTAAATGACATTGCTAAGGGAAGTGGCTACGTTTCGCGCCAAATTCATGGCTGGAGCGAGCGCTATGTGCAAGCCAAAACATGGCAAGTCCCGTCAGCAAAAGGGATCCGCGAGTGGCTGGTCGAGAATATGCCGACAACCGAAACCATTTGTCTCACCCATAATGATTTCCGCTTTGATAACTTGGTTTTGGATTTAGACGACCCGACACGCATTATTGGCGTCCTAGATTGGGAACTTGCAACCTTAGGGGATCCCCTAATGGATCTGGGTAATTCGTTGGCTTATTGGGTAGAGGCGGGTGATGACCGCGTCGCGCAAGGAACTCGCCGTCAACCTACTCATCTGCCGGGCATGCTAACTCGGCAAGAAGTCATCGAACATTATGCAGAGAAAACCGGCGCAGATGTATCCAATATGACATTTTATCAAGTGTACGGTTTGTTTCGGTTAGCTGCGATTGTACAGCAAATTTATTATCGCTATCACCACAAGCAAACGCGGAACAAGTCGTTTCGACATTTGTGGTTTTATAACCATTATTTACAACATCGTTGCCGCCAATTGATCAATCGACACGGTATATCAGCGCAATAAGCATGCATAAAACAACAAAAAAGGAAGCACCATGCGACAGAATATTTTAATCACCGGAGCCAGTTCAGGGTTGGGCTATGGCATGGCCATCGAATTTGCCAAGATGGGGAGAAACCTTGCATTATGCGCTCGTCGGGTGGAAAGATTAGATGAACTCAAAGCCGAACTTAATCACATCAATCCCAATATTAAGGTGGTTTGCAAAGCGTTAGATGTTAACGAACACGACGATGTGTTTAAAGTATTTAAAGAATTTGATGATGAGATGGGCGGGCTTGATCGGATCATTGTCAATGCCGGGATGGGCAAAGGCGCTTCAATTGGGACTGGGTATTTTTATGCCAACAAGCAGACCGCAACGACCAATTTTGTTTCGGCATTAGCGCAGATGGAAGCAGCAATGGAGCTATTTCGGCAGCGCAATACCGGACATCTGGTGACTATTTCATCCGTGAGTGCAGTCAGCCCCTATCGTCGAGCGTTAACCGTATATGCCGCAACCAAGGCAGCGCTGACATCCATGACGCTAGGGCTGGCAATTGATGTAATGAACACCCCAATCAAAATAACCGCTATCCATCCAGGCTTCATTCGCTCGGAAATCAACGAGAAAGTCAAAAAAGTCCCCTTTATCGTGGATACCGAAACGGGGTGTAAAGCCATGGTCAAAGCAATAGAGAAAGAAGGGGAAAGCTATTTTGTGCCCGCTTGGCCGTGGGCGTGGTTGCAGTATATTTTGCGTATTGCACCCAAATCCATTCTCAAGAAAATGAGTTAGGAACGACCATGGAAGCTTCTTTTTTTACCCAAGTGTTACTGCCTTTGTCTCTTGCTGTCATTATGTTTGGGATGGGACTATCTCTCACTGTAAGTGACTTCAGACGATTATTGCAAACGCCAAAAGCGGTATTTTTAGGTTTGTTCGGACAACTAATCGTTCTACCGGTTTTAGCGATTGGGCTTATCTACATATTTGCGGTACCCGCGCATATCGCAGTAGGGATTATGATTTTGGCGGCGTGCCCAGGTGGCACATCGTCGAATCTATTGGCGCATATTGCACGTGCCAATCTCGCGTTATCCGTATCGTTAACAGCCATTGCAACTGTGTTTTGTATTATCACGACACCATTGATCATCAAATGGGGGATCAGTCTTTTTTCTGATACACCAGATGAGCAGTTTTCATTGATCAAAACCTCATTAAGCCTGCTTGTCATTTCATTAGTTCCCATTGCCATTGGTATGACTATCCGACGTTTCGCCAAAAAGTTTGCTCAACGTTCTGAGGGATTTTTTAGACATTTATCAACTTTTTTCTTATTTTCCATGATCGCTAAAATTGCCTATGACGAACGTGAAATGCTCATGGAGTCTTTCCCTACGATCTTTATCTTTACGCTATCACTCAATTTGATTGCTACCCTAGCCGGTGTGTTACTGGCAAAATTTGGCAAACTCAAGGTTCACGATGCGGTGACTCTGGGCATTGAGGTCGGTACTCAGAATGCCACAATGGCTATTTTAATTGCGGTGACATTTTTAAGTAATTCGCAATACGCTATTGCTGGTGGGGTTTATGGAGTATCCATGTATCTCGGCGCATTGCTCCTTATAACTACGAAACGCAAAGGACTGCTCGACAAATTGGGTTTCGTTACACATTAATCCCATTATTTGAGCGTATATTCATTGGCATTTCAGTATCCCTCTAGTACTCTATAAACACAGAATGAGTAGAGGGATATTATGTTGGGTTGTTGGTCATTTGGATTGGTTTCTTTAGGTTTGTTATGTGGTTTTGCCGCCACTGCTCAAGAGGCACAGCCAAGCCTTAACTTGGCAACACAAATCAAATCTATTCACCCAAACCCTAACCCAGAGCTTATTACCCCTGATTCACTCAGAAGAGTTGTTGATAAAGCACTACAAACGTTTCACACCCCAGGAGTTGCCGTTGGCATTAGTTACCAAGGACAAATCGTGCATGCCCAAGGTTATGGCCATCGCGACTTAGGCAATGAATTACAGGTCAATCCGTTTACTTACTTTCGCTTGGCGTCCACTTCAAAAGCGTTTACCGCAGCGTCAGTCGCGATTTTGGTGGATGAAGGCAAATTAGCATGGGATGACCGCGTGATAGATCACTTGCCAGATTTTCGGCTGTATGACCCGCATGTCACTCGAGAGTTTCGTATCATTGATTTGCTCACTCATCGCAGTGGCCTTGATGACGGTGCTGGGGATGCGATGATTTGGCCTGAACCGTCTGGATTCACTCGCAGTGAAGTCATTCATAATTTGCGTTATTTAACCCCGCGTTTTTCCTTTAGACAAACCTATAGTTATTCAAATGTACTGTATATTGCCGCAGCTGAAATCGTGGCAAAGGTAGCCCAAATGCCGTGGGCGCAATTTATTGACGAGCGTATTTTTCAACCTCTAGACATGGACTGTTATGCTGGCGATATGCCATTAAATGCTCTAAACAATGTAGCTAAGGGGTATGGTCATAATGACAAACGTGGGATTTATCCCATTCCACGCAACGAAATTCAAGGTAAAGAGCTGATGTCCGCCGCCGCAGGCGGTTTGGTGTGCCATGTTGATGGGATGCTCAAGTGGATCGAGGCGCTGTTAAACGATGCCAAAGCCCCAAACGGCGAAACGATATTCAGTAGCAAAGCATTAGCCAATATGTGGCGCTCTCACACCTTATTAAATGTTTCAAGCACCGCTCGCAACCTGCACAAAACCCATTTTAGAGCTTATGGCATTGGCTGGCGCAAAGAAAATATCTACGGCTATGAGATGCTGTCTCACACCGGAACACTTTCTGGATATCAGGCCTATGTAGCCTTAATTCCGGAGTTTGAACTCGGCGTAGTCGTGCTCAATAATGGCTCCAATTATGGTGTGCGTTCATCCATTATGCAAAGTATCATTAAATCAGTGATGCCTGAGGCGCCACCGATGGATTGGGTAGATTATTATGTTGAGCGGCAAGCCAAAGCCGAAGCACGATGGCTCGAGCGATATGGTGAAAAACCAGAAGGTAGCGGGAAAGTCAACCTAGCAGCGTCTGCTTATTTTGGTGAATACCAAAGTGAATGGTACGGCACTATGCGAGTGTTTGCTGAGCAAAATACCATTCGTCTAGTATCTGATCGAATGGCTACCCTCACTGGCAAGCTAGAGCCTTTTGCAGATCACTCTTGGGTCGTACGTTGGGACAATCAAAACGCGGCATCTGATGCCTTTGTACACTTTGTCGTAAACCCCAAACAAGAAGTTATGCAGTTTACGCTACACCCTTTTCAAAACGAAACCGAAGACGATCATAATTGGCGCGACATGACGTTTATCAAACTAGTGATGAACGACACGGAGTAAGAATATGAAATTCTGGGCGTGGAGTTGCCTTTTTTTGACTTCGCTAGCAGTAGCTCAAGTCAATATACAATGGCTAAAACCCCCTCCATCAGAGATTAAAAACAACATTGATATCGCGTTAAAGACCTACTCGGGCTTCGCTGATTGTGAGTCGATCAGCCCTCTCGAACTTGCCCAACAGCGTCAGTCTTTAGGCACTTTATTGCTCGATTCGTTTCATGCGTTTGGGTATTTCGATACTCAATTTATTACGCTGGAGAGGGTCAGTTTGACGCAGTGTAATGATTGGTCAGCAAGTGTGCTGATAGGTGAACGCGCTAAGCTTGTTGCCATCAATGTAGAGACTGATTCAGTACTGCATGACGACCCAGTGATCGCCAAGCGCTATCAAGCATTGACGCAACACGTTGGCAAGCCCTTTAGTCAAAAACTTTATACTGGCTTCAAAGATGATATTTACAGTCTAGCGATTGCACGTGGCTATTTTGATATCGCAATGGGTCAAAGTCAGATTGTCGTCGCACAAAACAATCGTGATATCACCTTGCGCTATGGTTTTGAGTTTGGCGATAGATATGTCATCGATGCATTGGAACTACCTGCTAACACCATCAATCAAGCTTTACTCAATAATATTATTGAGCTAGAGCTAGGCGAGCCCTATGCATTGGAACGCATCAACGAGATGCGCAGTGCCTTAAATCGCTCGGGGTATTTTGCAACGGTGCAAATCCGGCCAGACCTGGCCAATCGACGTGATGGCAAAATTAATCTCATCGCATCTTTAACTGAAAAGCCCAAACACCAAGTCGAATACGGTATCGGCTTCTCAACCGATATCGGTCCACGCGCGTCCGTTGCATGGAAACGCGCCAGATTAAATGACAGTGGTCATAGTATACGCTTATCCTCCAAAGTATCTGCTCCCGAGCAACAAATCAGCGCGACGTATAAAGTCCCCTTAGCTAATCCAAATCGCGAATACATTAACTATCAACTCGGACTTGAACGAACTGACTTCAATGACAGAGAAGCCTTATCCTTGAGTTTAGGAGCAACACGATTTTTCCCAGTCGGTCATTTTCATGATCGCCTTAACGATTGGCATGCCAGTATATTTACTCGGTACACCTACTCAGACTTTACCCAAGCGGATGTGAATGCCAACACTAAATTATGGTACTTAGGTGGGAGTTTGCATTATTTACAAACCGACGATATGTTATTTCCGTCAACCGGTGAGCGACATGATCTAACGCTAGAAACTGCGCAAAATAGTTTATTGAGTGATTTTACGGTGTATCGTCTTACTGCACAAACCAAATGGTTAAGACCATTATCAAGCGATTGGACATGGCTCGGGATCTGGCGTGCAGGATGGATGGACACAGATGATTTTGCTCGGACTCCGAGCGAACAACGCTTTTATTTGGGCGGTGACCAAAGCATTCGTGGGTTTGGCTACAAAGACATCGCACCTAGAGATGCAAGTGGGGCTTTGCTTGGGGGCGAGCAAAGCGTATCGACCCAACAAGAACTCATATATCAAATTAATGACTCATGGGGCATAGCCGGATTCTTCGATGCGGCTCAAATCAGTTACAATGCTCAATCCTTGTCTGCCTCGAGTGTTGGATTGGGGGCGATTTGGCGCTCCCCCTTGGGCCCTGTGCGTTTGTATGCTGCTCGAGGCAGCAGTACTGCAGAGTCTACTTGGCGACTGCACATTTTGTTGGGGCCGGTATTATGACGACAGACAATGCTGTTGCAAAACAGGTCAATCCCTCTCCTTCGCGCTGGCTACGACGCTTGCTTTGGACCCTATTTACTTTAACCCTTATAACATTAAGTTTATTGGTTGGTTTGCTTAATTCAAACTTAGGTACATTAGCGATTAAGCAAGCCCTTGAACGTACAGATTGGGTCCGCGTTGAGGAGATTAATGGAACGATTTTTCATGGTATGCGCTGGCGTAATATCCGTGTCACACATCCAGCCCTATCGGGACAGATCACGCAACTAGACGTTTCGCTATCGCCCATATGTCTGTGGCAAAAGCAAATCTGCCTTGAACAACTGTTTATTGAATCAGCCCATTTAAAACTTGAGGACAATACCACCATCAACTTAGCAAACTGGTCTGCTCCGGTTAACATTAATCTACAAAGTGGCATTGTAATTTATCCTACGCAAATCCAAGGTGACGAACTACATGTTTATCTACCTGATAGTCAACCGATTTCATCGATAGCTGCAGCACCGCCCCCATCGTTCGACTTTAGCTCAAAAGAAGCAATTATTGAGCAAATAGAGACAGGAATTGAAGCGATTTTCCAGGCCATTCAGTATTATCAAACTTCGCTCTCCAAAACCACTGACTTCGAGTTTAGCCCCGAGCAACTGCAAAACGCACTGCCAGAACTAGTTTGGCCTCTATTGGCAGAAGACATTGCACTCTCTATTAGTTCGCTTGCCGTAGTACAAAACCAAACAACCGTTATACCTGAGAGTATGGTTAAAGGTCACTTTGCACTGACTGAACAACTCAGCATAAAATCGATTTTTGTCAGTAACAGATATGGGGAGCTTAATGGTAGCGCGACTCTCGGGCCAGACTATAATGTGCTTGCGGATCTTAGTTTATACATCAACGATCTTTCACTGCCGATTGAAAGTTTTGTATTTGCATTAGATGGCTATCTGCTCTCGCCATCCATTGCATTTGACACTACTGGCCAATTCATAAGTAATGGGCACTTAAGAGTTGATTTGACTGATAGAGCCATACCTGTCGATGTCTCGCTGACTTGGGGTAGATTTGTAGAACAAATAAATGATATTCAGATTGACCTTGCCCCAGGCATCTTGAACATACAGGGCAATCGCTATCAAGCTAAAGCAGAGATTGATGTGTTATTAGAGCACGTAGTTCAAAAAGATAGATTGGCGATTACTGGAATCAATATTGACTGTTCACTATCGGTAAGTCTTACTCAATTAAACACGCAAGATTGCGGTGTTAGCCTTGGCAATACGCACATACCATTGAACCTCCTAATCGACGCTAAAGAGAGTCTGACCTTCACTGTTACGACGCAGTTCGCTCTAAGCCAACAAAGTAATCTGTTTCAATGGCGCATTCAGGGCACTCCTCTTATAGATTATTTGCAAGACTTTTTACTCGATACCTATACGGCTGATATTTCAATTACCCAAGATTCGTTTTCCTTGCGTCACGCTCTCACTGGTGAACTTGGTAAGCCACTATCAGTGCATCATGACATGACCGCTGAGCTATTTAATGATGCGATAAAAATAGACATCCCCAAGCTCAACCTGAGTTACGGTGAGGAAAATCTGGAATTAGCCTCATTTAGCAGTGCGTTGAGTGATCAAACTCTGACTTTTTCTCCGGTGCAGATGGATTTGTATTCTTCAAATAATTGGGTGGGTAGATTATCCGTTAGGCTTGATCCGATTGTATTTGAACAGATGGATTTAGGAGCAGAGATTATTTTGGATGACACTGAACTGGCCCAAATTTTCTATCTGGTAAACGGATATTTAACTACACCAATTCAAATTCACACCGATGCATCAGTTGCGCTAGAAACTCGCTTGCAATGGAATGGCAATCAACTCAAAGCAAATACCAATTTACGCGTATCACCAAGTACTTGGGCACTCACTCCAACTTTGCAATTTGTTTTAGAAGACGCTCAAATTAAGGGAGACGTAAAGTGGGATATTGAGCAGCCTGTCAGTTCGGCTCAACTGCGTTCACGTGGGCAAATTACCGGCCAAAATTTAGGTCAAATTGGACTTGAAATCGACTTCCTAAATACGCTAGCCGTGTATGCTCAGTTGAAAGAAGTGAATTTAGCAATATTCTCTGACTTAGTGCCTATGTTTGAGGATTTTACCGGGTTGGCCTCAGCAAATATTGCGTTACGACAGTACGATAATGATTTGAATATTAACGGTGTGGTCATAGTACCTGCACTTAATCTTGAGCTGGATAAACTGCCCGAGTCACATATTCAATCACACCCTGACATTGTATTCACCCAGCCACAAAAACAGATCTTTAGCCTTGAGGAAAGTGATAAATTCAGTATGCCATTTGGCATTAACCTTGATATCAATGCCATCATCGACCCACTTAAACGTCAAAAGGTACGATTAAAGGCGTTTGACTTTGCCACATCTCTACATGGTGCCTTAAACGTACGCCTTGAAGGTACAAACTTAGCGGTATTGGGGGATCTCAACCTAACTGATGGTTTGTACCAAGCATATGGTCAAGATTTATTGGTGCGGCGCGGAGTGTTGAATTTTACAGGTCCGGTTGGTTTGCCATATATATCACTAGAAGCCATTCGCAACCCAAAAACCATGAACGAAGACGTCATTGCAGGGCTCAGAGTTCAAGGTTTAAGCCAGAATTTACGCGCAGAGCTATTTAGTGAACCTGAATTTGAAAATCCCAATATTTTATCTTACCTGATTCGCGGCAAAGGGCTCAGTGCTGCCTCAGATGAAAACTCATCTGTGGTCATTACTAATGCCCTGCTCGGTTTTGGGCTTGGGCAAAGCGAGAGTGCGCTGTCACGCTTTGGTAGTTCATTAGGGGTGGACAACTTACAATTGTCGACTCAAGGTGCTGGCGATCAAACCCAAATAGGTGTTAGCGGTAAACTTAATGAGCGACTGAGTGTCGAATATCGAGTTGGCGTGTTTGAAGAAATTGCCGAATGGGGGCTGCGCTATCAATATCGTCCCAACCTTTATATTGAAGCAACCAGCGGTGCACATAACGCATTGGATGTATTTTACCAGATCGCACAGGGCACTCGCTCCGAATCAGAATCGAATCAGGTACTTGAGTCAACACCTAGTGAGCAGTAGCATAGTATCTTATTAACTCGTTTTTTTACCAGGTCATTTTCATGTGGGTACAATATCAACTTACTTTACCAGCTTATCAACGGGGATTTCACCTCATTACAGATAGGATAGCCTCTCAAATCCCTCAGCTAACAGAGTGTAAAACAGGCCTTTTACATGTATTTATCCAGCATTCTAGTGCATCTCTCACCATTAATGAAAATGCCGATCCAACTGTGCGAATCGATTTTGAATCGCACTTCAATGTCATCGCTCCTGAAAACCAACCCTATTATCGCCACACCTATGAGGGATCTGATGATATGCCAGCGCACCTCAAAGCCAGTCTTCTCGGTTCATCAGTCAGTGTTCCTGTTGCCGCTGGAAAACTCTTACTTGGTACTTGGCAAGGAATATATTTAGGGGAACATAGAGATCATGCATCACCACGAACACTGGTCTTGACCTTGCATGGAGAATAATCAAAAGTCACGGTGCGCTTCACGTTGCTCATGTAATCTCTCAATTTCTTTGATTACGATTTCTTTTAATAGTGGTCGCGCACTTGAGTTAAGGTAAAGACAGGTTCGCTCAACATAAGTAAATTCTTCCTCTGAAAAAAACAAGGTAATGCGTTTTTTGGGAGACGACGATATATTGTTATGGTTACTTTTGGAAGTACTCGGAATCAATTGCACTATGGTTCTCTCTTGGGTTGTATTATCCAGTGATTCAATGATACCGAACGTTATTTTTGTGCCTACTGGTCAAAAGCTCTGATTTCACAAAATATACTTTGTGAAAAACGCATTTTAGTCAATAATGCGCAAAAGCGACAAAAGGAAGCATCATGCTCGACACGGTTAACGAATTTTTAGTATATCTAGACTCCATTTCCCTATCCATTGGTGCTGTATCCATATCGGTTTTGGATGTGTCTAGGGCCTTATTTTTAGGGGCTTTGGTTATTTGGGCAGGTATTTGGATCAACCGTCGCGGTATCAATACAATCAAGCGCCAAAAACGCTTTGATGTTCGAACCAAAGAAGTGTTGAGTAAAGTATATCAAGTACTGATTTTTTGTTTTGTTGCCATTACTCTATTACAACTGCTAGGTATTAACCTCACAACACTCGCCGTATTTGGTGGTGCAGTCGGTGTCGGGCTCGGTCTGGGCTTACAGTCCATAGCGTCGAACTTTATTTCAGGCATTATTATTTTAATTGATAAATCGGTTACCGTTGGTGATTACATTGAACTAGATGATGGCAGCAAAGGCTGGGTACGCGAATTTAGAATGCGTTACACCATCCTTGAAACCTATGACGGAAAAGACATCGTAGTACCTAATGAAAAATTTATCAGCTGCACCTTTATCAATTGGTCACACAAAGACCCACTACAGCGCTATCGCGTGGATTTCTCTGTGGCGTACAAAACCGATATTCGGCATGTCGTTGAAATCATCAAAGAGGCAGTTGCGCAACATCCTCAAGTATTGAGCGGTGATAAGGTAGCCCTTGAACTTAGACCCGACTGTGAAATTGATTCCTTTGGTGACAGTGGAGTGAATTTGTTTGTTGAGTTCTGGATCGAAGGGATTGACGATGGCAAAAACCGTGTCGGCGGGGATTTGAATCTCATTATTTTTGAAACATTACGCGAACACGGTATCGAAATTCCATTTCCGCAAAGAGAAGTGCGCCTTCTTTAAACATGAACAAATGTAAACTCGCTGTGATCACATAAGGGAGCATCTTGCTCCCTTATGTGCTTGCTTAATATCTGCGCGTGCCTGCGACCCAGGTTTCCAGTACTTGAGTATCTCGGATCAGCCCTTCGTCGACGGTAAAAATATCACGGTCAATGATGATAAAGTCCGCTTGTTTTCCGACTTCTAACGAACCAATCATATCCTCTTGGAATGCCGCATAAGCAGCATCTAAGGTAAAGCCTTTAAATGCTTGCTCACGGGTGACTGCCTCATGTCCTAACCATCCACCTTGAGGCATTCCCTCGGCGTTTTGACGAGTGATCGCGGCGTGTAAACCATGAAACGGATTGGCTAATTCAACTGGAAAATCGGAGCCAAACGCAATATCCGCTCCAATCTCTAGTAGCGATTGCCATGCATAAGCCCCTTGTAATCGATGTTTGCCCAATCGGTCTTCAGCCATATTCATATCTGATGTGGCATGCGTCGGTTGCATCGAGGCGATAATGCCGTATTTAGGAAATAAAGTGAGGTCTTCGGGTGCAATCACCTGAGCATGTTCGATTCGATGACGAGCTTTGTTTTCAGGAAAAATCTGAAACGTCTCAGCAAAGGTTTCTAAACCAAGGCGGTTCGCCCTATCGCCAATCGCATGATAATTAAGCTGAAATCCTGCACCAATGATCTCTCGAAATAACCCCGGCATAGATTCTTCGGAAGTCACTAACAAACCGAGATTATCTGGATCATCCGAATACGGTGCGATTAAAGCCGCTCCTCGACTGCCCAAGGCACCATCACCATAAACCTTAACACTGCGAATACTCAACATGCCTGCGTCATCTTCGATATGACCATTTTGTAACAACTGTGACAGTTGCGGATCAGTTGCGGCAATCATGGCATAAATGCGAAAGTTCAAATCAGGTGCTGATCGAGTAAAGAAATCCACGACTTGCGCACTGATCCCGGCGTCATGCGCAGAAGTGATCCCCAATTTCAGCAAATGCTCTGACGCTTTGTCCAAATATTTTGCTAACAAACGGTCATCAACGGGTGGAATATGTTTTTCAACGAGATACATCGCATTATCAATCAACAAACCGGTCGGCTGGCCTTGTGCATCTTTCACAATTTCGCCACCACTAGGAGACGTCGTTGTAGAATCAATTCCTGCCACTTGTAAGGCAGCGCTATTTACCCAAGATGCATGTCCATCAATGCGTGATAACACTATGGGTTTATCGATATTTAGCGCATCTAAACTGACTTTTGAGGGGAATTGCTGATTATCCCATAACACTTGATTCCAGCCTCTGCCAACTACCCAGTCAGCTTGTGGGTTCAGACCAATAAAATCCTGCACGCGCTTTAGGGCTTCTGCTTCAGAACGTGTGCCACGTAAATCGATTTCAAAAAGGCCCTGTCCTAAACCTAAGATATGGCCATGCGCATCAATCAAACCTGGTAACACCGTCTTACCTTGTGCATCAATGACTTTAACGTCATCTGGCATGCTGATCGCATGACCAATGGCAACAATTTCATCGGCTTCTACCAGCATTTGACTAAATTGCATCAGCTTACCATCAGCTCCGATTGTGTAACCGTTCGCATTGATCCACGCAGTTGGTTCAGCGTCATTTGCAACAACCAATGAACTGATAAGCAATAGAGCTAACGCGCCAATCTGTCGAAATTTCATAAGCACCTCTTTTATATTTTTTATTGCATTGTATTGTGTGTCTAAAGTTTAACTTGGCAGTTTTGTTTCATTCGCAATCCTTTCGCAACGGCCTCATCACAGTTCTCCCCTCGTGCTAACATGACAGCCATGCGCCGAGAATCAGAGACGGCTGGCTTTCCAAAAATGCGTAAATCAGTTTGCGCTTCACTCAAGACTGCCACTAAGTTAGCAAACGCCACTTGTTCACTGTGACCTTGAACCACCAAAGCAACCGAGGCAGATGGTCCGTATAATTCGATATTGGGGATCGGTAGCCCCAAAAACGCGCGCGCATGTAAAGCAAACTCACTCAGATTTTGGGAAATCAACGTCACCATACCAGTATCGTGGGGACGTGGTGATACTTCACTAAAGTACACATCATCACCTTTAATGAACAATTCAACGCCAAACAAACCGCGACCACCTAGTGCATCGGTGACTTGTTTTGCGATGGCTTGTGCTTGTTGTAATGCTATATCGGACATGGCTTGAGGTTGCCAAGACTCTTGATAATCTCCTCCGGATTGACGATGGCCGATGGGTGCACAAAAGCTGGTGCCATCAATATGTCGAATCGTGAGCAGGGTAATTTCATAATCAAAATCCACCATGCCCTCGACAATCACCTTCCCTTGTCCCGCACGCCCGCCCTGTTGCGCATAATCCCACGCGCCTTTCACCTCATCAGCGGCTTTCACTAAAGATTGGCCCTTGCCAGAAGAACTCATAATGGGTTTGACAAAGCAAGGATAGCCTATTGCTTCAATTGCTTGATGAAACTCCGATTCGTCTGCAGCAAAGCGATAGTCAGACGTTGCAATTTTGAGATCTTCAGCAACCAGTCTGCGGATCCCCTCGCGATTCATGGTGAGATGGGCTGCTTTAGCACTTGGAACAATATTCACGCCCTCGCTTTCTAATTCTAATAAGGTGGCTGTTGCGATTGCTTCCACCTCTGGGACAACAAAATCAGGCTGTTCTAATTCAATTACGCGGCGTAGTTCAGCACCATCCAACATGGAAAACACATGCGCGCGATCAGCGACTTGCATGGCTGGCGCATTCGCATAGCTATCACAAGCGATGACTTCACAGCCAAAGCGTTTAAGTTCAATAACCACTTCTTTGCCAAGCTCACCTGAGCCGCATAACAAAACTTTGCTTGTAGAGGAAGAAAAAGGGGTACCAAGGACGGTCATAGTAAAAACCTTTGTTATTATGATGATACGCACGATAACAAAGGTTATGAGATTTTCCTAGCCTAGAATCAACTAAGCTGTTTATGGCTCATATACTCATCAAACGAGCCTTGAAAATAATGCAGGGTTTGCTCACTGATTTCGATAATACTGTCGGCGAGTGACGACACAAATTCACGGTCGTGGCTCACAAAGATCAAAGTACCGTCAAAGTCAGTCAACGCTTTATTAAGCGCTTCAATTGACTCCATGTCCATGTGGTTCGTAGGCTCATCCATAATCAAAACATTGATGTCCTGCATCATCAACTTACCAAACATCAAGCGGTTCTTTTCTCCACCTGAACAAACGGACACTTTCTTGTTTACGTCATCTGAGGTAAATAATAATCTTCCTAAAATCGCTCGAACCGCCAAATCATCATGTTGTGGGGTACGCCACTGCGACAACCATTCAAACAAGGTACAATCGTTTGCAAAATCTTTTGAATTGTCTTGTGGACAATAACCGATCGTGGCATTTTCTGACCACTTTACCACGCCAGAGTTAGCGTGTATTTCATTCACAAGGCATTTTAAAAAGGTTGACTTACCAGCCCCATTTTCGCCAATCACCGCAAGCTTTGCGCCCGCTTCGAGTAAAATATCTCCGGAGGTAAATAAGATTTCTCCGTCAAAGCCATGGCTGATTTTTTCCAGTTCAAGGGCCTGACGATGAAGTTTTTTATGCTGTTTATAAGTGATGTAAGGCATCTGACGAGATGACGGTTTGACCTCCGCGAGTTCGATTTTTTCTAAGCGTTTGGCACGAGAGGTCGCTTGTTTGGCTTTCGAAGCATTGGCAGAAAAGCGTGCAACGAAGGCTTTGAGCTCTTCCATTTCAGCGGTCTTCTTGGCGTTTTCGTTGAGTAGCTGTTCTTTGGCGAGCATGGAGGCCGCCATGTACTCATCGTAGTTGCCCGGATAGATACGCAGCTCACCGTAGTCAATATCCGCCATGTGAGTGCAGACACGATTTAAAAAATGTCGATCGTGCGAAATAATAATCATGGTGCACTTGCGGTCATTTAACACATCGGCAAGCCAGTTAATGGTGTAGATATCGAGGTTGTTGGTCGGTTCGTCTAGTAACAAAATATCGGGGTCGGCAAATAGCGCTTGCGCCAATAACACACGAAGCTTAACGCCCGGCGCCAGCTCCGACATCAAACCAAAATGATATTCCTCCGCAATCCCAGCTTCAATCAATAACTCCCCTGCCCGACTCTCCGCCGTGTAACCATCGAGCTCCGCAAATTGCGTTTCAAGCTCCGCAACGAGCATACCGTCTTCCTCGGACATTTCAGGTAGACTGTAGATGCGGTCACGCTCAACTTTGATTGGCCAGAGCTGAGTATCGCCCATGATCACCGCATCCACCACAGAGTATTCTTCAAACGCATACTGGTTCTGACTCAGTATCCCCAAGCGTTCACCTGGCGTAATCGAAACATTGCCTGAAGAGGGCGTTAGCTCACCCGATAATATTTTCATGAAGGTGGACTTGCCACAGCCATTGGCTCCGATGAGGCCGTACTTGTTGCCATTACCAAATTTAGCAGAAATGTTTTCAAATAAGGGTTGAGCACCAAATTGCATGGTGATATTTGCAGTAGTAATCACGAGTTATTCCAGATGATGTTGAGAGCGGATTTGCATTAAGAGCGCGATTATACAGTAAGCCGCTAGTAGTAGCGAAACAAACCCCGTTAATACTGGCAGTTTTTTCCACTTATACCATGTTCTCAATCATGTATAAATGTAAAGCATTGAAATTAAAGATTTTTATTTTCTGGTGTTTTCCAATCACTTGATAACACGGATGCCTACATAGAAGCACTTAAACATTTATCAAAAATCCGGGTATCCGCCGGATTTTTGGCTCCTGGAAATAGTATTTACATTTACTTACCGAAGTAATTAAATACCATCTTATTACCGTCCGGATCGCGAACATATCCGCCATAGAAAAAGTCTTTAACCCGCTCTCCAGGAGCGCCATCATCACTGGCACCTAATGATAATGCTAAGGCGTATAACTCATCCACCTTCGCACGCGTACCCGGTGCTATCGCAAACATAGTTCCATTGCCAGGGTGTGGCGCGTTTTCATCATAGGGCGTGCAGATTGCCAGCATCGGTTCAGCCATACTTGTGCCAAAAAATCGAATGCGTCCACCGTCAAATAACAGCTTACCGCCAATCGGTTCAAGGAGGTTTGTATAGAATTCCGTTGCCTTTTCTAAATTGCTCACACCAATCGTCACGTAATTGATCATATAGGGTCCTTTTAAATTTTTAACTATTAATAATCATTAGTTTGAACGAGTATCAGACCAAAAAGTTCAAAGACTTAAAAACAAAAAGGGCCTGTCGGCCCTTTTGTCAATATTATCAATTACTCCGCAAACTCGCGATAGCTATCCAAATCCGGACAACTACAGACCAGGTTGCGATCCCCATACACATCGTCAATACGATTCACGGTTGGCCAAAACTTATTGCGCTTCACCGATTCAACTGGATAAGCAGCCAACTCGCGTGAGTAGCCACGGTTCCATTCACTATCAATGATGTCATCCAGCGTATGCGGCGCATTGTGTAATGGATTATCGATGCTATCCCACTCACCCGACTCGACTTTAGCGATTTCTTGGCGAATACAAATCATTGCTTCGATAAAGCGGTCAAGCTCTACTTTGGCTTCTGATTCCGTCGGCTCAATCATCAAGGTCCCTGCAACAGGGAAAGACATGGTCGGTGCGTGGAAACCATAGTCATTTAAGCGCTTGGCTACATCCATCTCGGTCACGCCTGAGGCTTCTTTGAGCGGGCGCAAATCGATAATACACTCGTGTGCAATGCGACCATTGGCACCGGTATACAGAATTGGGTAATGGTCGGCGAGTTTTTTTGCGACATAGTTTGCGTTTAACATCGCCACTTCTGTCGCTTTGCGCAAACCCTCTGAGCCCATCATTTTGATGTACATGTAGCTGATTGGTAAAATCGAGGCACTGCCAAAGGGGGCTGCTGACACTGCGCCATTGTTCCCTAAATCTTCACCAGTACCAGCAGCTCTCAATGGCTGCATAGTATGGCTTGATAAGAATGGGGCTAGGTGAGCTTTTACGCCAATCGGTCCCATACCTGGGCCGCCGCCACCGTGTGGGATACAGAACGTTTTATGTAGGTTCAAATGCGAGACATCTGAGCCAATCAGACCTGGCGAGGTCACCCCGACTTGCGCGTTCATATTCGCGCCATCCATATACACCTGACCACCGTGCTCATGCACGATATCACAGATTTCTTTAACGGTTTCTTCATATACGCCGTGCGTCGATGGATATGTGATCATAGCACACGATAAATTCTCTGAGTGTTCTTCGGCTTTAGCACGAAGATCAGCCAAGTCCACATTGCCCTTTTCATCACA
This sequence comes from Glaciecola sp., assembly GCA_023268935.1. Taxonomy (GTDB): domain Bacteria; phylum Pseudomonadota; class Gammaproteobacteria; order Enterobacterales; family Alteromonadaceae; genus Opacimonas. Next base: position 8,265 of record JALRKK010000069.1, on the reverse strand, counting down.
GTTCACGACAACCACTTTAAGTGACACCATTTGCGCCGACGCTGGATTGGTGCCATGTGCAGATTGTGGGATCAAACAGATATTACGATGCGCATCGCCACGGCTGATGTGATAACGCTGAATCGCTAAGAGGCCAGCATATTCACCTTGCGCGCCTGAGTTAGGCTGCATGGATAAAGCATCATAGCCAGTAATATCAATTAACCAATCAGACAACTCGTCAATCATTTCCTTATAACCAAGTGCTTGGTCAACTGGAGCAAATGGGTGTAGTTGACCAAACTCAGGCCATGTCACCGGAATCATCTCAGCGGTTGCATTGAGCTTCATCGTACAAGAACCAAGTGAAATCATAGAATGGTTCAGCGCCAAATCTTTGTTTTCCAGCGATTTGATATAACGCAACATCTCAGTTTCTGAGTGGTATTGATTAAATACTGGCTTTGTCAAAAACTCACTTTCACGAACCAACTCAGTTGGAATAGATAGTGAGGCAGACACTTGTGCATCCAGCGCTTCAATATCCAAGCCGTGGTCAGCACCGATAAATGCGGTGAACAAATCATTAATATCCCCACGAGTTGTGGTTTCATCAACGCTTACACCCAACAGATCAGCTTGGTCGATGCGTAAATTCATATCCATGCTTTGCGCGGCAGCAAGTACAGCATCGCGGTCTGCTGGTTTGACGGTGACGGTATCAAAGAAATGCTCATGTGCTACAAACACGCCTTTTGCTTTCAGACCAGCCGTCAAAATTTGCGCCAAACGATGCGTGCGTAATGCGATGTTTTTTAAGCCCTGCGGGCCGTGATACACAGCATAAAAAGAGGCCATGTTGGCGAGTAATACCTGTGCAGTACAGATGTTAGAGTTGGCTTTTTCGCGACGAATATGCTGTTCACGAGTTTGTAATGCCATGCGCAGTGCAGTACGGCCACGGGTATCTTTAGATACACCGATAATGCGACCCGGCATCGAGCGCTTATACGCATCACGAGTGCCGAAAAATGCTGCGTGTGGACCACCATAGCCCATGGGCACACCAAAGCGCTGAGCAGAGCCAAAGACAACGTCTGCACCTAGCTCACCTGGTGATTTTAATAAGGTTAATGCCAACAAATCCGTCGCAACTGCGACAATCGCTTTGTTCGCTTGCAGTGCATGAATGATTTCTTCGATATTGTGAATTTCACCTTGGGTGCCAGGATATTGTAACAATGCGCCAAATACATTGTGCTCTGCGGCATTCACCGCAGGACCGGTAATGATTTCAAAACCGAACATTTCTGCACGTGTATTGACCACATCTAGGGTTTGTGGATGCACATTATTTGCAACATAAAACGCATTGGCTTTTTTGTTCTTAGAAACGCGCTTGGCTAATGCCATTGCTTCTGCCGCAGCAGTGGCTTCATCTAACAATGAGGCCGAAGCTAAATCCATCCCTGTCAAATCCAACGTAACTTGTTGGAAGTTCAAAATCGCTTCCAAACGACCTTGCGCAATCTCCGGTTGATACGGCGTGTATGCGGTATACCAACCTGGGTTTTCTAATACATTGCGCAAAATCACATTGGGCGTATGTGTGTTGTAGTAACCCATGCCGATAAAAGAGCGTTTGATTTGGTTTTTGCTTGCCACGGCTTTTAACGCGTTTAAAGCATCAACTTCGGTAACGGCTTCACCGACATTTAGACCTTCAGACCGAATACCGGCAGGAACGGTTTGCTCCATCAAATCATCTAAAGACGATGCGCCCACTTCTGCCAGCATGGCTTCAATTTCTGGACGACCTGGGCCGATATGGCGGCGAATAAAATCAGTATTGTGCTCTAGATCAGCTAGAGAAAATGGAGTATTTGACATAGTAAAGCGCTTCGTTGGTTAATACGTAAATTGTGCGTATGGTCATCGGCACATGACCATACGGTTTAGCTTGCTCGATTATTCGTCGGCAATGCTTTCAGCGTATCCTTCCGCATCTAATAGCTCGTTGACTTCAGCTTCATCTTCCGCTTTGATTTTGAATAACCAACCGTCTCCGTACGGGTCAGAATTCACCAGCTCTGGGGAATCTTCTAGGTCTTCATTTACCTCAACAATGGTGCCACCGATTGGGGCATATACATCCGAGGCAGCCTTCACAGATTCAGCTACTGCGGCATCATCTCCTGCACCATATTCATCATCTACATCCGGTAGATCCACAAACACCATATCGCCCAAAAGATCTTGAGCGTGCTCGGTAATACCGACAGTATAAATACCATCACCTTCTGGACGGACCCATTCATGGGTGGTGGCATATCGTAATTCTGCTGGAATGTTACTCATATTTTTTTCCTAACACTGGTTGTTAAAGATTAATTTCGAATATTGTTTTGCTTATAGAACGCTGTTGCCGTTGCGCACAAAACTGGGCTTTACTACATTCACGGTAACCCATTTTTTGCGCAATTCAACCTCAGCGGTTACCCCCACAGGCTTTGGCACTCTAGCCATGGCGATAGCATGTCCTAATGTAGGTGAAAAGGTGCCTGACGTAATCACGCCTTCACCACCGTCCACTTTCACTTTTTGCCCCGCACGCAATACACCTTTTTCGGTCATGACCAGGCCAATCAGCTGCTCAGTCCCTTGCGCGCGTTGCGACTCAAGCGCTTTGCGACCCACAAAATTTCGCTCTGCCGGTTCCCATGCAATGGTCCATCCCATGTTAGCCGCCAAAGGTGAAATAGTTTCGTCCATATCTTGGCCGTAAAGATTCATCCCCGCTTCTAACCGCAACGTATCACGCGCACCCAAACCACATGGTGTAACGCCTGCCGCGATAAGTTTGTCCCAAAAATCGCCTGCTTGGGTATTGGGCACCATGATCTCGTATCCCGCTTCACCGGTGTACCCTGTAGTCGCAATAAATAAATCTTCCGCTTGCACACCAAAAAATGGTTTCATATCCGCGACCGCTTCTTTTTGTGCATCCGAAAAGAGCTCTGCCGCCTTAGCTTTTGCATTTGGGCCTTGCACGGCAATCATAGCAAACTCGTCACGCTCAGTAATACTGACATCAAAATTTGAAGCGTGTTGATTTAGCCAATCCAAATCTTTTTGCTTGGTAGCTGAGTTTACAACTAAACGATAATTCGTCTCGTCAAAGAAATACACAATCAAATCATCAACCACACCACCGGTTTCATTGATCATTCCTGAGTACAATGCTTTACCTTTGACTTGTAATTTATCCACGTCATTCGCTAATAAGTAACGCAAGTAGTCTTTTGCTTGCGCACCTTTAACGTCTACTATAGTCATATGCGACACATCAAACATACCTGCATCTTGTCGTACAGCGTGATGTTCTTCGATTTGTGAGCCATAGTTAATCGGCATGTCCCAGCCAAAAAAATCCACCATTTTGGCGCCTGCTTCAAGGTGTTTTGCATGGAGTACGGTTTTGTTCATGATGCATCTTCTTTTTTTTCGATGTTCGAATTCTACAAATTGGAGTCCAAAACTCTAATTAAAAAAACAAAAGTCATGATAAGTTTTTTAAATGTATGCTATATTCGTGATTACTATTTTTTATATAACTAAATTATATAACGGCATGAGGACAGGCGATGAAACAGTTATCTATGGATGCCATTCGCACATTTGTCACTGTGGTTGAGCTAGGTGGATATGCCAAAGCGGGAGACGTATTGGGACGGTCACAACCTGCAATCAGTTTGCAACTTAAAAAACTTGAACAACAAATCGACAAAACCTTATTTGTTAAAGTTGGGCAGCGCCACGTTTTGAGCAATGATGGACAGTGGTTTATGCCTTATGCCAAGAAGCTCCTTGAAGTAAACGACGAAGTATTCCGTGCTGTCGAGCAAGATCCGCTTAAAGGACGTTTACGACTGGGGATCCCCAGTGAATTTGCCTCGACTTTACTGCCAAGTATTATTGGCGAGTTTTCTAAGCGCTATCCGGATGTGTCACTCGATGTGACATCGGCTTTGTCACAAAATTTGCTAGGTCAACAATACAAAGACGATTTTGATTTGATCTTAGCTCTGGTACCGCCTGACATAGAGACTCAAGGAGAAGTATTACGGGAAGACGAGTTGGTGTGGGTGGGTGATATTCGTCAACCTCTCAAAACGGATCCGTTATCGCTTGTGCTTGCCCCAAATGGTTGTATGTATCGCTCTCGTGTTATAGAGCGACTCAAACAGCAGACCAATATGTGGAAGATTTCGTATACGAATGCGGATTTGTATGGATTGATTGCTGCGATACAGCAAGGTCTAGGAATCACCGCATTGGCAAAAAGTTCAGTGCCTCCGAGCTTATCCGTAATACAACATCCTGCATTACCCTATTTAGGCAAGATCAAAATTGCATTATTTGACTACGATACGCAACACCCTGAAGTGTCAAAGACACTATCAGAGTTTATACGTAAGAGGTTGATTGATTAACACACTTATGATGCCTGAGGAACGGGCTCTTGTTGGGTTAATTCTTTGGCTAGAAGTTTGTGCGTTAAATAATGCAAAATCTCCGCTTCACGCTCGCTGCGTTCTCCGTCTATACCGGTGATACCCATCGCCACTTCAACCACATGATTGGCGTCAAAATTCAAATCATTGGCCATATCGCGAATAAATTCCAGTGCTTCATCGTTGTCTACGGCTTCTCTAGCGAGATGAATGGCCTCGTTACAAAATGCGGTGATTGAAATAGGACTTTGCCATCTCATTTCACTGATGACGCCTTCTAGGTAGTCTTGTTCAGACAATGTGATTTTGCCATCAACTTGGTACAATAATACGGCAAGTTTAATTAACGACTGATTATAACGCTGTAGGGGGGATAACTGCATAAAATACCTCTCGCTTATCCTTTTTAAATATTCACACTGTTGAATGACGGTTCTGTCCTCAACGTCCATTGTGTGCGTCCGTTCTTTCTGGTCTTGCGTACTTCTTAATTATTATTGTTCTTATGCTTTTATTATTGTTATCGCTAAGAAAGTATTGGTATTGCTTTGTTGTTAGGGATTCGCATTATACTGAAAAGTTTCAGCAAATGGTGAAAAATTAACATTTATTTAATCAATACATTGAATTTGTTCACATTATTTTCACAAATAAATATAGTCAATTTTTACTATATCGACTGATTTTTAAACACTTTAATTTTACATATATACCCCAGCAGCACGATAAAGTTGGAGATGCACCTTCACTAACGCATCAATATCTCGTTGATAGCCTCCCCCAATCACCGCAGCGATGGGTGTATCTAACTGAGCGGCTCGTTCAAACACATATTTATCACGAGCATAAACGCCTTCAGTGCTTACGGCCAAATGCCCTAAGTCATCATCAACATGCACATCCACCCCTGCATCATAAATAATCGCATCTGGCCGGTGTAGTCTAACCGCTAGCTCGAATGCTTCTTCTACACAGGCAAAGTACTCGGCGTCGCCTGTTCCTTTGGATAAACCAAAATCAAAATCCGATACTTGTTTACGATACGGAAAGTTTTTCTCGCCGTGAATTGATACGGTGATGATGGCGTCATTGCCTTGAGCTAATTTTGCCGTGCCATCGCCTTGATGTACGTCACAGTCAAAAATTAATACCTTATCAATAGCCGAATTCTGCAGCATCGTTAACGCGGCGAGATACAAATCGTTAAACAAACAAAAACCTGAACCAAAATCGGCAAACGCATGATGATAACCTCCTGTTAGATTTAAGGCTTTGCCATGTTCTAATGCTTTTTGTGCGGTCAATACAGTGCCAGCACACGCTGTCAATGAACGCTTAATGAGCTGTTCAGACCATGGGAAGCCAATGCGACGCATGGATTTTGCATCCAATGTACCAGTGGTCAAGTCTTTTATGTAAGTAGGTTGAAACACTTGACTTAATTTTTCAGGAGTTAATGGAGTGGGTGTTAAGAACCACTCAGTCGGAACGTTTTGTTGAATCAAGGCATCATAGATCCCTTGGTATTTTTCAATTGGAAAGCGATGTCGAATCGGCAAATGTAATTCTGAATAGATCGGATGAAATATCAGTGGAATCATGTTTTCTATTGGTGGTCAACAAAGATTGTTCTACAATATACCCCTTATCTATCTTTTTTGTATAGCCTTGTCAGAGCAGCCTTTGAACCTCATTGTAAACATTTTTACCTACGGCACGTTACAGTTGCCTTCTGTTCAAGAGCATTTGCTCAAACGACAACCTGACATGTGGCCAGACAGTTTATCTGGATTCATGTTAGATTGGATCAGCATTGCAGACGAGAGCGTCGTAGACATTTCAGACCAGCGCCAACATCCAATTATCTATCAGACTGATTGCGCCTCAGATGTGGTTGAAGGAAAATGTCTATCTGTGACTGAAACCGAGCTCGCATTACTCGACTCCTACGAAACTGACGATTACAAACGCATTGAAGTCGAACTCAACTCAGGCAAAAAAGCATTTGCTTACATTGCAGCGAATCAATATGAACAACCCATTTATGAATTTGAAATTATCCAAAAAAGTTGGTCAAAACGGCGCCGCTTTGTGCCTGAGCCAAAGCCTTTAAACGTCATCATCGATGACTTTCGTTTACGCGATAACAGCTATTGCACTATGCATGTAGAATATGATGATGGTAGCAATCGAGAGCTGTTATCAAGAGTAATTCACAATCCCAATACTGGTGAATGGAAGGTTGACGGCATGCACGTGGCGGTAAAGGTCATCATTTCGAGTCAAAAATTCCCTTAGAGTGTCCTGAGCATTTTTCTTAATTCTTTATGTAACTGCTTATCTTGAGTCTCTATAGCATTTAAAATGTTTTTTCCTTTCTTTATTTCCCCTGAACGGGCAAGCAACACTCCGTAGCGATATTGTGCCCACTGAGCAAATTGTGGGTTGCGATATTGAGGCGATTGCTTCATAAATAGCTCAATACTGACCAGTGCTTCGTCATAATATTGATTCGCCATCATTGCCAGCTTTGCCATTTGATACTGAGCGCCATAATATGCTTCACGTTGCGACTCTGTAGCTTCACTAGGTAATTGAATCTTGCTCAATGTTGCAAAACTCTGCGCGAACGCTTGCTGATTCATTAATAAGATACCTGCGCTTAACAACACCTCTGGTGCAGAGCTATGTTGTGCTGCGCTCAAGACGAATTGAGAGAGGAATTCAGGTTGTTCGGTCACTTGGTAATAGGCGACCTTGGCCTGAAATCCCATCGTAGTATCAAGCTCCTCTAAGACTTGAACATGCTCCCACGCTTTGTCAGTATTTCCTCCAGCAAAGCCTGGCGCTTGCAAATAAAACTGAATTAAATCCATGCGATATTGGGCATTTTGCGGTGCAAGCTCCACCGCTTTGGCAAATCCGGCTTTGGATTTTTTGGCATAGCTTAACGCTGAGAACACCGCGTCCATGGCTTGACGGCTCATTATGACGCCTTTTACATTATACAAATCAGGGTTGTCAGGAAACCGTTTTACTCCTGCAACAATAATATCCTCGGCATCATCCAGTTCGTCTTCTTTCATATAAAAATACGCCAGCGCTTTAATACCCTCTGGTGTATCTTCAACCGCTTTGTAATAGGCAAGAGCCGTTACCTTATCTCCTTGAGCATAGGCTTTATCGCCTTTTTCAACGTCAGCCTGAACGCTTGTAATCGTGAGCATCAGTGCGATAATGACATAAATTTTCATGAGGTTACTTATTCCCTATTCATTAGCAACGAGTGCCATATACGTTCTTTGAATGATTTCGGCGTCATTACTGGCGCGATGTCTAGGCAACTTTAGAGTATGGGTGACTTGGGCTTTGGTGGCATCCCAACGCGAGAGTTGCGCTTCATTTAGCAACATTTCAATTGCACTGATACGAAATTCCATTTTTACCTGAGCGTGACCAAATAACTCGCGCAACCAAGGATAATCCACTACCCATGCATCGCTGTACAATGTGCGGTTGGCATACAAGCGATTGAGTTCGTGGCAGACTTCCAAACCCAAACTCGAAGAACCCAAAGAGCTACCGAAGGCAGAGCCTAAAGAAGCCCACAAGCCTGAGCCCAAAGACGATCATGGGAAAAAGGACGACCACGGCAAAAAAGACGATGGCCATGGCGCTCCCAAGAAAGAAGAAAAGAAAAAAGACGATGGGCATGGCGACCCTAAAAAGGACGCTAAAAAAGAGGATGGTCATGGTGGCGGCCATGGTGGTG
>JALRKK010000115.1 GCA_023268935.1 Glaciecola sp. | reverse complement strand
CGGGTTAATTGTGTTGCTGATTGCATAATCAATTGAGTTTGAACCATAGCTCACGCTTACGTCAAAGTTGGTATCGTTATCAATCTCGCCACGAGCACCAGAAACAATTGAGAAATCTTCTACTTCACCACCAAATTTAGGCGTGAAACCACCAGGGAACATCTCGTTAAAGGCCCAGCAGTCTGGATTATTTGCCACTTCATTGATGTAACGTTCACTTTGTAATACGTTGTCACCTACCACAATGGTCGGACAGTTACCAGACATATCAGAAGTCACATCGCCTATCAATAAAAGCTGTTCGCCATTAGAGCCAACACCACCGTCGTTTACACCACCACGATTGTGAGGGTTACGGTAGTAGAAACCACCTTCAACTTCGCGTTTGGCAAAACCAGTGAACAAGTAACCCTCTACATCGTCGTACAAATCAAAGCCCATATTTAGGAAAATCTTTGTATCGTCTTTAATCTCAGGGCTACCCCAAACTTGAGCAGGGTCAAGAACGTATTGGTTACCAGCAGCAGCCAGTGCAGCGGCATCATCGCGTTGGATAGAACGAGATGTAGGATCGGCTACTCGCGTTTCTACAGATAAGTTTGCAAATGCGTTATCCCCAAGTGAGAAACCTTTATTGAATGCGACTTGATAAGTATCGCCGTCGCCTTCAAAATATTCGCCGCCCATAAATTCGATTGAGCCACCTTCAGAATCGTCTTTTAACGCAAAGTTAACGACACCCGCAATGGCGTCAGAACCGTATTGTGCCGCTGCACCATCGCGTAATACTTCGATCTGCTTTAAAGCAATCGCTGGAATGGTCGAAATATCTGGGCCTTGAGCACCATCACTGATTTGGCCACCTAAAAAGGTAATCACAGCAGAGCGATGGCGACGCTTACCGTTTACAAGGATCAACGTGTGATCCGGAGCCAATCCACGCAGGTTAGCTGGGCGAACCAAAGTCGATGCGTCGTTGATTGGTTGATCGTTTACATTCAGCGATGGCACGACTGCTTGCATCATTGAGGTTATATCGGTAGAACCTTGAGCGCGGAATTCCTCTGCGCCAATGATGTCTACCGGTACAGGTGAATCACCAACCGAGCGAGGTGCAGCACGCGTACCGACTACAGCAATCTTCTCGACTGCAGCATCAGCATTGGAGTCTTGGGCGTTGGCAAGTGGTGCGTAAAGCAGAGTAGTGGTGGCGCTGGCAGCTAGTGCAACACCGACATGCTTAGCAACTTTGCTAAATGATGTATTCATGTTGTTTCCCTTTGTTTTCCTAATTGAGAGCGTCTTATCAATCTTAAATCTGTGATAAGTCCATATAATAAAGATATCAATTTAAAAGTATAATATTTATAGAAGCAGTTGTATATCGTAAGCAATATTATTTAACAAAAAATTGATTTAATTTTGAACAATAGAAAAAGAAATAATGTGGTACCAGAGGCCGGACTTGAACCGGCACACCCTCACGGGCGGCGGATTTTGAATCCGCTGCGTCTACCAATTCCGCCACTCTGGCACTGAAGATATGGATTTACCGAATTGGTGCGAGAATTATAGCGATGAACGCTACATACGCAAGTAATTTGTTGTAAACTAGCAAAAAAAAATCCAATGCCAACATTATGAACAACAGTGAATCCCCTCTTAATACCGATGATTTCCCACGCGCTGGTTTCTTGCGCCGGCTAGCCGCCATGGTGTATGACAGCTTAGTCGCTACTGCGGTATTTATGATTGCGGCCATCGTTTTTACCCTGCTAGCCTTACTTGGATTCAAGCTTGGCTGGTATGGTCAAGAATTTAGCGAACTGACGGAATTATCAACATCTTCACACACATATCAGATTGTATTCACCGCATGGACTGTGAGTTGGGTCATTGGTTTTTTTATGTGGTTCTGGGCCAAAGGCGGACAAACGATTGGCATGAGGGCATGGCGATTGCGTTTATACAGTACAGTTGATGAACCCGTTACAATGTTACGCTTATGGGTGCGTTTGTTTACGTCATTACTCGGTTTAGGCACTTTATTGTGTCTATTTGACCGTAAACACAAACTTGCATTGCAAGACCGAGCCTCACAAACTGAGATGTTAGTGTTGACTAAATCGGCAAATGATCACAAAAACTGGCGGTAATATCTATTTTACTGCCGGCGCAGTAACATCAATGCAATGCCGGTAAATAATGCCGACGGTAATAATGCACCCCAAAAAGCTGGGATACTGTATACCAAAGCAAATGGGCCAAACACTTCATTCGCGATAAAAAAGCCAAACCCTGTCAACGTGCCAAGAATAATGCGTGATCCCATAGAGCTGGAGCGTAACGGCCCAAAAATAAACGAGAATGCCATCAGTAGCATCACACATACCGAAATGGGTTGAATGATTTTGCGCCACATGGCTAGTTCATAGCGTTTTGCATCTTGTTGGTTATTCTCCAAATACTCAACGTATCCCGCTAGTCCTCGAATTGATAATGCTTCAGGTTTGACTGTCGCAACACTTAATTTATCCGGTGTCAGGCCTGCTTTCCACTCGAGTAACGACACTTGATTGGTGCTCACTGAATTGGCGTTGAAATACGTAATTTGCACATCATGCAAGGCCCAAGAATCTTCGACAAAATCAGCTCGTTGAGCACGAATGATCTGTTGCAAAGAAAGCGATTCATCAAACTTGTACAAGGTAACATTGCCTAGAGCGTTTTGATTGAACACACTACCGATCTGGACAAAATCGGCGCCATCCTTCGTCCAAGCCGCTTTATTCCCGGTGAATATCTGTCCTCTTGAAAGCGCTTCATTGCGGATTTGCTTCGCTTTTGTTTCACTTGCAGGCGTTAAGAATTCTCCAATTAAGAGAATAACCAGCACCATCACAACGGCACATTTCATTGCCGATTGAATGATTTTCCATTTACTTATGCCAGCGGCTTGCATCACAACGAGTTCAGAATTACTGGCCAATACGCCCATACCGATTAAGCCACCAATCAGAGTCGCCATTGGGAAAAATTGCTCCAAGTCACGAGGAATACTATATAAGACAAAAACTCCCGCCAAGACCAAGTCATAATCGCCTTCGCCAACTTTGCGCAACTGCTCAACAAATTTAATTAATGAACTCAGTCCAATAAGTGTCGTCAATGTGACAAATACAGTACCAAGTAGAGTACGAGCAATATATATATCAATAATGGAAAACACCGTTATTTGGCTCCTTTAATGATTTTACGCACCTTGACGCCGGTACTGCGTTGTCGTGAAATCAACACAAAACCAATCAAGAGTATAATCCCATGCACCCACCACAGGCCGACTTGCTCGGGTAATTTACCGTCCTCCAAAGCGCGTCGAGCCGACATCAGCAATAAAAAATATCCCAAATAAAGTAATATGCCAGGGAGCAATTTACCAAACCGACCTTGTCTAGGGTTGACCGAGCTCAATGGCACTGCAAGCAACGTCAAAAAAGGTAATGAAAGAGGGATCGCCAATCGCCATTGCCATTCAGCGACGGCAGCCGGCTCAGAGTTGCCGAGTAATGCAACGGTGGGGGCAGCGGCAATTTTGCGTCGAACTTGATCCGGTTGGCGCTCTCCGACTTGGATTCGATAAGTATCAAACGCAATGGATTGATACGCTTTAGTGCCAAGTTCACCAATAGTTTGTTGGCCATTATAAAGTGTTAGGAGTTGTGTCCCGTCGGATAGGACTTCAATATCACCTGATTCGGCATACACCAGTTGTATGGTTTCATCCGTTTGAGGGTTAACGCTCGATAAAAATATTTTGCGCAATTGGTTCTCAGATGTATCAACATCATGCACAAATATCACCACATCTGATGAGCCGGTTTGTTGAAAGCGCCCAGGGATAATTGCTGCGATGCCTGATTTGGCACCGGCTTGCTCACGCAACTGATATTCCTGTTCTACGGCGAGTGGTGCAGCAACCATAGTCACGCTTGCTGTTACCAAACCGAGTAATAAAGAGAGGAACAAGGTTACTCGTGTCACATACCACTCTGATACCCCACACGCCCGTAAGACGGTCATCTCTGAATCAACGTATAGGCGACCATGCGCAATCATAATCCCCAGGAAAAAACTGATCGGCAAAATTAACGAGGCCAACACTGGAGAATACAAAGATAAAAAGCCAATCACCAGATTCGCAGGAATTTCACCATCAGTGGCATCACCCAACACACGAACAAAGCGCAGAGTGATGAAAATAGCCATTAAGATCAAGAATATCGCTACTTGTGATTTGAGCGTTTCTTTCAACAGGTAGCGAAAAATAATCATGGTGAATGGACTCAACAAAAGTGCGAATTTCTATGGCGAAAGTTGAATTTTTAAGTAAACTAGAGTTTTAATCAAGTTTTTATTAGGAATTGTGCATGGAATTTAGTGTTAAAAGTGGTAGTCCTGAGAAACAAAGAAGCGCCTGTATCGTAGTCGGCGTTTACGAACCACGTCGACTTTCAGCCGTCGCCGAACAACTTGACGAAATCAGCGAAGGATATATCAGCGGTCTTCTGCGTCGCGGAGATCTAGAAGGCAAAGCAGGCCAGATGTTGTTATTACACCATGTCCCAAACGTGCTCAGTGAGCGGGTGTTATTAGTGGGTTGTGGTAAAGAACGTGAGTTAGACGAACGCCAATATAAAGATATCATCGCTAAAACGATTAAAACACTAAATGAAACGGGCTCTATGGAAGCGGTGTGCTTTCTTCCAGAACTGCACGTAAAAGGTCGTGATATTTATTGGAAAGTACGTCACGCAGTCGAAGCGACACAGCATAATTTATATACGTTTTTACAATTAAAAACTAAAAAAGGGGAGCCACGTCGCCCGTTGCGCAAGCTCACTTTTAACGTACCGACCCGTAAAGAGCTTTCTGTCGGGGAGCGTGCCATTGAGCACGGTGTTGCTATTGCTTCTGGCATAAAATCCACTCGTGATGTTGCAAACATGCCACCTAATATTTGTAATCCCGCATACTTATGGGAGCAAGCGCAACTTTTACAAAAAGAATTTAACCACCTAAGCGTTAGTGTCGTGAACGAAGCGCAAATGGCCGAGCTGAAGATGAACAGTTATCTTGCTGTGGGACGTGGCTCTGAAAACGAATCGATGATGAGTATTATTGAGCATCGCGGTGGCGACGAAGACGAGGCGCCAATCGTGTTAGTCGGTAAAGGACTTACTTTTGACTCAGGCGGTATTTCGATTAAGCCTGGCGCTGGCATGGATGAAATGAAATACGACATGGGCGGTGCCGCGACAGTGTTAGGTGTAATGCGCGCTGTTGCCGAGCTAAACTTGCCACTCAATGTTATAGGGGTCATGGCAGGCTGCGAAAACATGCCTGATGGCAAAGCGTATCGTCCAGGCGATATTTTGACCACTATGTCGGGACAAACCGTTGAAGTACTCAACACGGATGCAGAGGGTCGTTTGGTGTTATGTGACGCCCTGACTTATGTCGAGCGCTACGAGCCAGAATGTGTGGTGGATATTGCGACCTTAACCGGTGCGTGTATTATTGCCTTAGGCCATCATGCAACGGGGTTGATGTCGACGCATAATCCGTTGGCACATGAGCTGCTAAACGCGTCGGAACAAGCTTCAGATCGTGCTTGGCGCTTACCCTTATGGGATGAATACCAACCGTTATTAGATTCACCGTTTGCCGATATGACCAATTTAGGAGGCCGTGCTGCTGGTACGATAACTGCTGGTGCGTTTTTGTCGCGCTTTACTAAAAAGTACAACTGGGCGCATTTGGATATTGCAGGTACTGCGTGGAATAGTGGCAAAAATAAAGGTGCGACTGGTCGCCCAGTCAGTATGTTGACACAATTCTTACTCAATCGCGCTGGCATAAGTACTGAAGAGTAATATGACCCAAGCGATTTTTTATCAATTAGATGAAACCGAAACGCCTGCCTCTGATTTGCAGGCGTTTGCGTGTTATCTCGTTGCCCAATGTTACAGTAATAATCAACGCCTTTCAGTCCTTTGCGCGGATAAAGTCCAAGCCGAAGCGTTTGATGAATTGTTGTGGCAACTACCTGCCGAGCGATTCATTGCTCATAATCTTGCTGGAGAAGGGCCTAAAGGGGGCGCTCTGGTCGAAATTACTTGGCCAAAACAGTCCGCGTTACGCAGTATTGTGGTAAACTTGTCGGCCCAAGAGATACCGCAAGCTAATCGGTATCAAACTATTTATGATTTTGTGCCTGTTGATGAAGCACTTAAACCCGCAGCACGTGAACGTTATAAGCTGTGCAAATTAGCCGGTTGTGAGATGCAATTTGCCAAGGCCAGTGATGTCGTCCAATAGTGCCGTCATCAAGCAAAACAACGTACCAAATTTTTTGAGAGACAGCATGGATAAGACATTTAATCCACATTCAATTGAGCAGGCTTGTTATCAAGCGTGGGAAGAAAAAGGTTACTTCAAAGCATCCGGCACAGGCGAGCCGTACTGTATTTTGCTACCACCGCCAAACGTAACTGGCTCACTGCATATGGGACACGCTTTTCAGCATACCATCATGGATGCATTAATTCGTTATAATCGCATGAAAGGCAACGACACATTATGGCAGTGTGGTACTGACCATGCGGGTATCGCGACGCAGATGGTGGTAGAGCGCCAACTCAACGCCAAAGGATTAACCCGTCATGACTTAGGTCGAGAAGATTTTGTCAGCAAGATTTGGGAGTGGAAGGCAGAATCAGGCGGTACCATTACTAAACAGATGCGGCGTTTGGGCACCTCTCCTGATTGGACGCGTGAAGCGTTCACTATGGATGATGATTTATCCAATGCGGTACAAGAAGTCTTTGTACAACTGCATGAAGAAGGCTTGATTTATCGCGGTAAGCGCCTTGTGAACTGGGACCCAGTGCTTCATACCGCAGTATCTGATCTTGAAGTGCTAAACGAAGAAGAAGCCGGCTTCATGTGGCACTTGCGCTATCCACTTGCGGATGGTTCAGGTGAATTAGTGGTTGCAACCACACGCCCAGAAACTATGCTAGGGGATACTGCTGTTGCCGTGCATCCAGAAGATGAGCGCTATCAGTCACTCATTGGTAAAGAAATCAAATTGCCACTCACGGGCCGTCTTATCCCGGTCATTGCAGATGACTATGTCGATGCAGAGTTTGGTACCGGCTGTGTCAAAATCACGCCAGCGCACGATTTTAACGACTACGACATGGGTAAGCGCCACGACTTACCGATGATTAATATCTTGACAGACGATGCCAAAATCAACGATAACGCTCCCGAGGCCTATCGCGGTCTAGACCGTTTTGATGCGCGTAAGCAAATTGTTGCAGATCTAAATGCACAAGGTGTCTTGGTTAAAGTGGAAGACCATACGCTCAAAGTGCCGCGTGGTGATCGCACCGGTGCAGTCATAGAACCGTACTTAACTGATCAATGGTATGTCGCCGTTGAGTCATTAGCCAAGCCTGCGATTGAAGCGGTGGAAAATGGTGAAATTAAGTTTGTGCCAGAAAATTGGTCAAAGACTTACTATCAGTGGATGCACAATATTCAAGACTGGTGTATCAGCCGCCAGCTATGGTGGGGACACCGCATTCCTGCATGGTATGACGATGCGGGTAATGTCTATGTGGGCCGTTCAGAAGCTGAAGTCCGTGAAAAGCACAATATTCCAGCGCCAACGGCCCTGAGACAAGATGAAGATGTATTGGATACCTGGTTCTCATCAGCATTGTGGCCATTTGCGACCATGGGCTGGCCAGATAAAACGCCTGAATTAGACAAGTTTGTGCCGTCATCGGTATTGGTGACTGGGTTTGACATCATTTTCTTCTGGGTTGCCCGTATGATCATGATGACCAAAAAGTTTACTGGCAAGATCCCCTTTAAAGAGATTTATATTACTGGTCTGATCCGCGATGAAAACGGCGATAAGATGTCAAAATCGAAAGGGAATGTACTTGACCCTATTGATTTGATAGATGGTATTGAACTTGAGCCATTAGTGACTAAACGCACAGGCGGCATGATGCAGCCTAAGTTAGCTGCCAAGATTGAAAAGAACACTCGTAAGCAATTTCCTGAAGGCATTAATGCCTATGGTACAGACGCACTGCGCTTTACCTTTGCCGCGATGGCGTCGACCTCACGCGATATCAACTTTGATATGGGGCGCGTAGAGGGGTATCGCAATTTCTGTAACAAGATTTGGAATGCGTCTCGTTTTGTGTTGATGAACACCGAAGAATTTGACACAGGTAAAGATTGCGGCGAATTATCCCTATCATTGGCAGATGAGTGGATCATCGATCGTTTCCAGCATACGGTCGCGGATGTGACCAAAGCGATGGGCGAATATCGCTTCGATTTAGCCGCGCAGTCGATTTATGAATTTACGTGGAATCAGTTTTGTGACTGGTACTTAGAATTATCTAAGCCTGTATTGCAGTCTGACGAAACCACTGACGCTGAAAAGCGCGGCACGCGACATACGCTTATCAATACATTAGAACAATTATTGCGTTTAGCACACCCAATTATGCCATTTATCACAGATACGATTTGGCAGCGCGTGGCACCGTTAACCGCGATAAATGCGACTGACACCAGTATTATGGTACAGCCGTTTGTTCAGTTTGATGAAACCAAAACGAATGCACAAGCATCAGGTGACATCGAATGGCTCAAACAAGTGATTGTCGGCGTGCGTAATATTCGTGGTGAGATGGATATTGCACCAAGCAAAGCGCTTGATGTACTGCTTAAAAATGTCAGTGCAGAGGACGCCCGTCGCTTAGCGGCAACCCAAGCCGTGTTGACGAAGTTAGCGCGATTAGGCTCTGTTACCGTGCTTGAAGCTGGAGAAAAAGGCCCTGCATCAGCCACAGCCTTAGTGGGAGAGATGGAAGTCATGATCCCGATGGCAGGCTTGATTGACAAAGCGGCCGAGTTAGCCCGTATTGCCAAAGCAGTAGATAAAATCGAGAAAGACATGGCGCGCACTCAAGGTAAACTAAATAATCAAGGCTTTGTGGCGAAAGCTCCAGAGGCTGTGATTGCCAAAGAGCGTGACAAGCTTGCAGATATGCAAATGCAACTCTCTAAACTAGAAGAGCAAAAGGCGACGATTGAGGCGCTTTAAGGTTGTTTAATCTCGAATAAGGCTATCACTTTGAAGTGATGGCCTTTTTTAAATGTAAATCAAGGCTCAATAAACTCTGTTCCCCAGCCGTCATAGACAATGTCTTGCTTATCAGCAATAGTAAACAGCTTTTCAAAATCGGCTGTGATAGCTTCAACTGTTAATGGTCGCTCAATGATGGCGTCAAAGCACAGAATTTCTTCACCGTCTTCGGTTTCCATTTCTTCGGCGTCGGTGACTTCAAAGCCTGCCTTAAACAAGTCCACAGCGACTTTCTCTAATGCATCAAAGTCATCCCCTGCAAAGTGGTGCTCAATCACATAGGTGGCGTTTGGGTCGCTGCCATCGGCTAACAATGCCTCAACACACTCTTGAGTGAAAGCGCACCATTCGTTCATTTCAGCTAAGTTTGTCTCTGACATACTATGAGGTGTCCTGTATTGATTAATTAAGGTTTAACGCCAAGCGCTTTGTTTTGTGCTTGAGTTTCTAAGTCTAACTCAACCAAACGGCTGTGCATCAAGTTATAAAAATACTGGGTCCAGCCTTTGATGTCTTTTGTCTCATTCATGTCTTCTGGGGCGTAATAACGCACCTTTACTACGCCATTGTTCCAGCGATTCCAACGGATCTTGCCATGTGTGCTACTAGTAACAATCATCATTACAGGTATCCCAGTCGCTTGCGCGATGCGAAAGGCACCGGTCTTAAACGGCAACAATCCGCGTCCATAACTGCGCGTACCTTCAGGAAAAAACAGCACGGAGCGTTTTCCATCATTGACTTGACGGGCGGTTTCTTTGAGGGTGTCTTGCGCCCGGCCTGAGTTTTTGCGGTCAATCATGATGTTACCACTAAGCCAATAAATCAGTCCAAAAATAGGAATGAATTTGAGCTGTTTCTTACCGATGGTCGTGATGCCATCGAAAGCGCATTTGGCTGTGGTCATCAAATCAAACGTCGATTGATGATTGGCGATACAGATATAGTTTTGTTCAGGAGCAAGGTGTTCTTGTCCCTCTAACTCGACTTTGACGTTAAAAATCCATGACATTGAAGCATACCACTTGCCTCCAATGGAGACATTGTTGCGATGAAACGGACGGGCAAGGAAAATCAAAACTAATAGGATGTTGAGCCCAATAAAATAAAACAACAACACTAGGGCACGGATAATGGCTAACACAGATACGCTCATATTTCTTGCTAAGGGCGCAGATTATAGCAATTTTCTGAGGGTATTTTCTAGATTTTCCGATAAAGGAGGCAACGCCACACAAAATAAAAACGACATGCCTGTATTTGCTCACGACAACACAGATAACGAATATGACGCGCAAAAACCGGCTCTAGTCAAAATGAATAAAGATTACAAAACCATTATTCAATCCATTGATAATTCTTTTAATTTGCGTGTCAGGGTATTACGCCCCCAGCCAAGGCGTTTTGCTGCTTCTTGTTTGTGGCCTTTGGTGTGAGCTAAGGCGCGCTCTAACATGATGCGTTCGAAGATGAGGGTGGCGTCATTTAAGATTTCACTTTTACCTGCGCTGAGTTGCTCATCTGCCCAGTACGCTAAGAGCGTTTCCCAATCGGAACCTGCTGGAGCATCATTGACTGAGTCTGTTGGCAGTTGTGGCGAAGGCTTGCTCGAGAGTAGCTCTTGCGGTAAATCATTGATATAGACTTCGTTTGACGAAGCCATCACGGTCAAGTAACGACATACATTTTCCAGTTGACGTACGTTACCCTGCCATGGAAGTTCTTTGAGTTTATCAGCCGTTTCAGGCATCAGTTGTTTACATTCGACCTCTAATTCTCGGGCGGCTTTCTGTAAAAAATGATTCGCTAACAGCGGAATGTCCTCTCGTCTCTCATACAATGAAGGGATCTGAATTTTGATGACATTCAAGCGATGATACAAATCTTCACGGAAGCGGTTTTCAGCAACGAGTTGTTCGAGATTTTGATGTGTAGCAGCGACTATGCGTACATCGACTGAGACGGGTTGTAATCCGCCAACCCGATAAAATTGTCCATCGGAGAGCACTCGCAATAGCCGAGTTTGAATATCTAGCGGCATATCACCGATTTCATCCAAAAACAAAGTGCCACCGTTGGCTTGTTCAAAGCGACCTTGTCGGGCATTTTGTGCGCCGGTAAAGGCACCTTTTTCATGACCAAAGAGCTCTGATTCAATCAAGTCAGCTGGGATAGCGGCCATATTTAAGGCAATAAATGGGGCGTTGGCTCTAGGAGAGTGTTTATGTAGTGCATTAGCCACTAACTCTTTACCAGTACCGGATTCTCCATTTATCAACACACTGATAGAAGAGCGAGCTAATCGTCCAATTGCGCGAAACACTTCTTGCATCGCAGGAGCCGCACCAATGATATCCGTTGCAATCTTAGGGGCGTCAGGTTCGGCTTTTTTGCTTTGTTCTTTGGCATGAGAGAGGGCGCGTTCGGTAAGCGCAACCGCTTCTGTAATATCAAATGGCTTGGGTAAATACTCATATGCACCGTGTTGGTAAGCATTCACTGCACTATCTAGGTCAGAGTGTGCCGTCATAATAATCACAGGTAATTCGGGGTATTTGCTGTGTATTTCGTCGAGCAAGGTGATACCGTCCATACCTGGCATCTTGATATCAGAAATAATCACTTGTGGAGCGGGAGCAGATTCGAGTTGTAACAATAAATCATGGGGTTGAGCAAAGCTACAGCATTCGATATTAGCCGTCATTAGTGCTTTTTGAAGAACCCAGCGAATTGAACTATCGTCGTCTAATATCCATACTGGTTCATAGTTCATGATGTTACTCCGTGTTTGATAATCGGTAAATAAATCGAGAATTGCGTGCGCCCTTTGCGACTTTCTAATTCGATTTTGCCATTGTGATGTTCAACTAAGGTTTGTGCGATAGATAAACCCAAGCCAGTCCCATCTGATTTGGATGTGACCATAGGGTAAAAAATTGTGTCTTTAATGTCTTTTGGTACGCCTGGACCGTTATCATAAATAAAAATAACTGCTGATAAGGGCTCTTTGCGACCGTGGATCATTTCATTTCGAGCGACTCGAGTCTTGATGCGAATTTTGGGTAACTTGGATTCTGCCTCTTGTAATGCTTGCATAGCATTGCGCACGATATTCAAAATGGCCTGCTGCAGCATATCAGTATCTATATACAACTCAGGAATACTCGGGTCGTAGTCGCGGATTAAGTTGATGTTGTAGGGGTTGTCGTTTTTGACTAGTTGATAAACGGCTTCAATAGGCTGGTGTAGATTCTGCCATGCTTGTTTGGGCAAAGAGTTAGGGCCTAAAAGGTTATCGACTAGATTTCGCAAACGATCACTTTGCGTGATAATCATCTCGGTAAATTCGATATGTTCTTTGTCTTCAATACTCAAGCCAAGTAATTGTGCTGCTCCACGGATTCCGCCCAATGGATTTTTGATTTCATGCGCTAAGCCTCGGATCAGTTGTCTGGCCGCATGCTGTTGGGCAAGTTGTAAGGTTTCTTGATTGATGCGCATTTGCTGGTCAATGTGTTTAGCCTCTATCATTAAGCATGGGACTTCATTGAGTTCTATGTAAGTTACCGCGATATCAAAGCGCAGCACTCTTTCATCGTGCAAGCAGATTTCAATATCTGGCTCTGAAAACCCTTCATGGGTGTTAAAGGCGCCTTTTATTTTGTCTCGATTGACGGTGCTATAAGCAATGATTTCGTCAATATGAGAGCGATACAACTGGTTTAAGCCGGTATTGAGCAAAGTTAAGGCGGCCTGATTAGCATAAAGCACTTGCATCTCTCGGCTAATAACCAAGACCGCCGAAATCATATGATCGAATAGTTGAGCATGATATTGAAAGTTCATTTGGGTACTATGCACCAAATTAGTGCATCATGCGAGCAGTTTTTCCTAGTTTTCCCCTAAAGGTCTTATCGGATCCGTGCTTGATGCTTATAAAAAATAACCTGATCTGACACAGCAATAACCTTGCCATAATTATCTAGTGCTTCTATGAAGCGCATCATTTTCTCCGTCTTTATTCAATTGGAGCGGAAAAGGGCATTTGATGAGCATAAAAAAAGGCTTGCCAATGCAAGCCTTTGTATGAAGAAAATACGTAAATTTTTAAAATTATACGCTGTAGTACATGTCGAACTCAACTGGGTGAGTCGTCATGTTGAGTTTCTCAACTTCTTCAGACTTAAGCGCAATGTATGCATCAATGCTGTCGTCAGACATAACGCCACCAGCAGTTAAGAACTCACGGTCTGCATCAAGTGCAGCGAGTGCTTCTTCTAGTGAAGATGCCACGGTAGGGATTGCTGCCGCTTCTTCAGCTGGTAAGTCATATAAGTCTTTATCCGCCGCATCACCAGGGTGGATCTTGTTCTTGATTCCGTCAAGGCCAGCCATCAACATAGCTGTAAATGCTAGGTATGGGTTAGCCGTTGGGTCAGGGAAGCGTACTTCAATACGACGTGCGCGGTCAGACGTTACGAACGGGATACGGATTGATGCAGAGCGGTTACGTGCAGAGTATGCCAACATAACAGGTGCTTCAAAACCAGGGACCAAACGCTTGTAAGAGTTAGTCGATGCGTTAGCAAATGCGTTGATTGCTTTAGCGTGCTTGATGATACCGCCGATGTAGAATAAAGCATCTTCAGAAAGGCCAGCATACGCATCACCGGCGAAGATGTTTTTGCCATCCTTGCTGATGGATTGGTGACAGTGCATACCAGAACCGTTATCGCCTACTAATGGCTTAGGCATAAAGGTAGCTGTTTTACCGTACGCATCCGCAACATTGTGTACTACATACTTGTAGATTTGGATTTCGTCAGCTTTCTTAACCATAGTGTTAAATAAGCAAGCGATTTCGTTTTGGCCAGCTGTTGCCACTTCGTGGTGATGCGCTTCAACCGTTAAGCCCATTTCTTCCATGACTAAGCACATTGCTGCACGAATATCGTGTGCAGAATCGACTGGTGGTACTGGGAAGTAACCGCCTTTA
>JALRKK010000041.1 GCA_023268935.1 Glaciecola sp. | reverse complement strand
AGCGCACCGCGTTGCTGGTAACAGACAACGGCACGGTAAACTCCACTCGGAGCAAGACCAAATAGGTTCCCATTATGTGTGACCCGCGCTGGGAACGGGTAGGTTGCTTGAGCCAATGAGCGATTATTGGCCTAGATGAATGATTGTCCACGACAGAACCCGGCTTATCGGTCAACACCCCTTCACGAGAAACCCAGCTTCGGCTGGGTTTTTTGTCTCGAATACGGATAAAATTTGAACTGTCATGGTCAACTATTGTATAAAGTGAATATAACAATAAGGACTCAACCTATGATCGACAGTGATACCTTAACTACGGAAGTGCAACACACAGAAGGATTGGACTCACATTTAACCCATGAGAGCGCCACCGATAACATTACTCCTGCATCTGATAGCGACCCGGAAACAATCTATCAAGCGCTATTAGCGCATTTTACAATGCAGCGTGCAGCCTTTGATGCGCATCCCTATGAATCTCGCGAAGAGCGCCTAGAGCATTTGAGTAACCTCAAAAACTTACTATCTGAAAACCGTCAAGCCATAGCCGAAGCAATCAATAAAGACTATGGCAATCGAGCGTATCATGAAACGATGTTGGCCGAACTAATTGTGGCGATGGATGACATCGGTCATACCAAAAAAGCGTTAAAAAAATGGATGAAAGTCCAGCGTCGCAAAATTGATTACGCCATGTATTTTGGTGGCTCCAACAAAGTCGTACCACAACCTTTGGGGGTGGTGGGCTTAATTATTCCGTGGAATTTTCCGATTAATTTGAGCTTTATTGGTTTGGCGGCGGCGTTTGCTGCAGGAAATAGGGCTATGGTCAAGATGTCCGAAAATTCCCTTGCGCTCACTGATCTGTTAATCGACATCACGCCCAAATATTTTGCTGCAGACAAATTACAGTTTTTCAAAGAAACAGGTATTGTTGGTCAGCAGTTTTCGCGTGTGCCTTTTGACCATCTAATGTTTACTGGTTCGGGTGCGACAGGTCGCAAAGTTATGGCCAATGCGGCGGCAAACTTAACGCCAGTAACATTGGAGTTAGGGGGCAAATCACCGGCTGTGATCGATCCAAATTACGACTTTAACAAAGCGGTTGAGCGCATTATGTTTGCTAAGCAGTACAATGCTGGGCAGATTTGTACCAATGTCGACTATGTATTTGTCCATGAAAAACAAAAAGAGGCCTTCGTGGTAGCGGCCAAAGAATGGGTTGCTAAACACGTACCAGATATCAATAGCAAAGACTACACCTCATTAATCGATATGCGAGCCTTCCAAAGAATGGAGGCAACGGTGGCCGATGCCACCGAAAAAGGCGCGCGTATTGAAGTGCTGAACCACCAAGCGCCTAATCCTGAATTGCGCAAATACCCTTTGACATTAATGCTCGATACGACCGCGGATATGACGATTGAAAACCGAGAAACCTTTGGTCCCATTTTGATGGTCAAAACCTATCGCGAGCCACAAGAGGTCATTGATTATATTTTGAGCCATGATCGTCCTTTAGCGTTTTACCCATTTAGTAAAGATGGCAAATTAGTTGATATGTATATTGAAAAAGTCATGTCAGGGGGGGTGACGGTCAATGACGCGATCTTCCATGTAGGGCAAAATGATTTGCCATTTGGTGGGGTAGGCCCCAGTGGAATGGGACATTATCATGGATATGAAGGTTTTTTAACCTTCTCAAAATTACGTCCAATTTTTAAGCAAGCGAATATCTCAAGCCTAAAATTATTGGCGCCTCCGTATGGAAAACTCGCCGATAAGGTCATTAATACCTTGCTCAAACTAAAAGGGTAATTTGCACAGTCGCATATCAAGGTCTAGGGTTAAAGAAAAATATACTAGGACCTTGTTATGCCATCTTATCCTTTGTTTGTACCAGACGTGTTAGACATTGAAGCCAGTGGCTTTGGCAGTGCATCTTATCCTATTGAAGTGGGCGTAGTCACAGCGGATGGCTCTCGTTATTGTCGCATGATAAAACCATTTCAAGATTGGCAATTTTGGGATGTAGAAGCAGAAACCTTGCATGGGATCACCAGAGATACTTTATTGCAAAACGGACGTTTGGGTTTGGAAGTCTGCCACGAACTCAATCGCTTGTATGCCAACCGCACATTGTACAGCGATGCATGGGTAGTGGATT
>JALRKK010000096.1 GCA_023268935.1 Glaciecola sp. | reverse complement strand
ACTCGCTTACCACCAGTCTTTACTCGAGTCCTATCCTTTGTTTATTAATGATATTTGCAATCTACCCGAACACTATGCCATTAGCCTAGGGCTGAATCAGTCGAGTGTAGACAAATCCGTTGACAATATTCGCCACCGCTTACTCACTGTTGTGAGTTTGTTTACCACCAATCGTTATGGAATAAATTAATATCTCTCTGACGGTTTAATCGAATACACCTACGGTTTGTCTTGAAATAGCTAAACAGCGTCCATCTTCAGCCCAAATAGTAGCTTCAGTCGCACCGTATCCGGCTTCAGCGTGGATGGTTTTATCGTGATAAGCAAACCATTCCTCTGCGTTCCCTTGCGGTAAAGGATGAAAAAACTCCACATTCCAGTTGATCGTACTGGCAGGCGCTGGCCATTTTAATAATTGTATTAAGGTGGGCGGATAGCTGTCTAATAAGCCAATAAATGCGGCTTCACTTAGAGAGGTATTCAGATTCTTGTATCTCATCCAGCCAAGATAATGATCCGTTTTGCGTCCAGTAAATGGAATGCCACCTTCTTGAATGGCCAAATCAAAATGCTTCAAAAATTTGGGTACGACCTTGGGGATCGGTGGGAAAAAGTTCGCTTTCTTTTCTCTGGCAAAGTTTAGTGCAGGCCGCTTATCAATACTGACTTTTGATGATCTATCTCTGGTAAAACACGCTTGACAGACCACACATATTTTGTCGTTTTGCAGCAAATAAGCGAGGTATTGCGCAACATTTTTGCCCACGCGCAGAATTTGCACTTCGATTTTACAGGGCTCTTTGGTAAAAAGAGGACCTACAAAATTTACATTGATGTTTTTAACTTGATATTCATCTGAAACACGTTCTTTAATTGCTTGAAACAACAATGCAGTAGATAGACCGCCATAAACTGTGCGTCCTTGTGACCAACTATCTTCTATAACAAGTTCGGCCTCTTCACTGATATGAGCCTGTCCTAGAGCTAAAATGTCATTAATATTCATTTACTTGGTGTTCTGGTCTGATGAGTGATAAGATGATTATATAGACTGCATAAGTAACTGCAAATGACTTTTATTGATTGATGAAAATATCTTTTGTACATGCAAACGGCATCCCTGCGCCGACTTATCAAATTCTCTTTGACCAATTATCTCATAAGGTCCTTGCTAAGCATCAATATGCGCACGATGAAGTGTACCCATTAGTCAATGGCTGGGTACATCAAGTGGATGAATTATTAGCTTATCTCGATGCGCAACATCTTAATGAACCCGTTTTGGCAATGGGGCATAGCTTTGGTGCGGTTATCTCTTATATGGCCGTGGCCAGAGCACCAGAACGATTTTGTGGATTAGTCATGTGTGACCCCCCGTTACTGACGCATTGGTCTGGCCGGTTGTTTGAAATGTGTAAGCGAACGCCATTGATCAACAAAATCACGCCTGCACACGTTACAATGCAGCGTAAACGACAATGGCATGTAGATGAAGATGTGGTTCAATACTTTGCTAAAAAACCCTTTTTTGCTGAGTTTGTTCCGCAATGTATAAGTGATTATGTCAGCAGTGTTACTACCCAAACCGATGATGTTATAGAGCTTTCCTATAAACCAGAAATTGAAGCTCAGGTGTTTAGAACCATTCCGACCGATTTGGCGCAATATTTCGGACAAGTAAACTTGCCGAGTCTACTGATTACAGGTAAAAGCACGGATGTAACCGTGCCATTTTTGAGAAAGAAGTTTTTGGCGAAACAGCCAAATTTTTCACACTGTGAAGTGCAGGGTGGTCACATGTTTCCTCTTGAAGCTCCCAATATAACCGCCCAAGTAATTAATGAATATATAGCTAGTTTATAAATGTTTTAGCTTTTCAAGCATATCTGGGGTTACTAGCACGATCCCATTACTTGATACGCGAAATCCTCGACGTCTATCTTCATCGTGATCCATACCAATGTGCATGCCTTCAGGGATCTGACAACCTCGGTCCAATACTGCGCGACGAATGGTACAATGTGCCCCAACTTCAACGGCTGGCAGAATCACAGTTTCATCTACCGAAGCGCCACTGTTGACCCTTACGTTTGAAAAACACAAGCTTTTGTGTAAACGAGCACCAGAGACGATACATCCTCCCGATACCACTGAATTGATTGCCTCACCGGGGCGATCATCCGCTTCTTTGACAAATTTGGCCGGTGGCAGTTGTTCTTGATACGTCCAAATTGGCCAGTCGGCATCGTATAAATTCAAAGCAGGTACAGGCTCAACAAGTTCCATGTTAGCTTGCCAGAAAGAATCGATAGTACCCACATCGCGCCAATAATTTTCAGTGCCGTTGCCTTCACCAAAAACAAACGCTTGAACTTGATGATCTTTGATAATTCGTGGAATGATGTTCTTGCCAAAATCGTGTTCTGATTCACTGTCTGCTTTGTCATCTTCGAGTACTTTGAATAGAAACTCAGTATCAAAAATGTAGTTACCCATTGAGGCTAAGCAATTTTCAGGATCGCCAGGAAGGGCATCTGGATTGTCAGGTTTCTCGGTAAATGCCAGTACGCGTTTATTTTCATCTACTGACATCACACCAAATGCACCGGCCGCCTCTGGAATGGGAACCTTCATACAACTCACGGTCATCTTAGCGCCAGATTGCACGTGTTGCGCGAGCATGGTGCCATAATCCATCCGATAAATATGGTCACCTGATAAAATCATGACATATTTAGGTAACTCATCGCGAATGATATCGATGTTTTGGTATACCGCATCCGCTGTTCCTTGATACCAATCTTCAGAAAAACGCTGAGAGGCTGGCAAGATCTCAACTGATTCACCAAGTTCCTTTTTAAAATGCCCCCAACCGCGGCTGATGTGACGGATCAAAGAATGGGATTTGTATTGGGTCAAAATACCCACACGTCGAATACCAGAATTAATACAGTTTGATAGTGGAAAGTCTATGATGCGAAATTTACCGCCGAAATACACTGCGGGTTTAGCACGCCACTTGGTAAGTTCGTGTAAACGAGACCCTCGTCCTCCGGCGAGAATGAGTGCGTAAGTATCCTTGGTCAAATTACTCACATAACGTGGACTTTGCTGAGGCATTGTTTTTCCTTAAATTGATTATCCTACTTAAGTATTATAGCCATAAAGTCAGCTTAAATTCTAGGCAAAAATGTCAACGTTTTTTACATGTTTTATAGATGCTTCTGTCTGTTATAGATAAGCTTGATTTACCAAAGATGATGGCAGCTTATTGAGTTTGCTACAAATATCGCGTCCTACTTTTACGCATCTTTCTAAATCTACACCGTGTTGTATGCCAAGGCCATCGAGCAGATAGACCACATCCTCAGTGGCAATATTGCCACTGGCACCTTTGGCGTAAGGACAGCCACCTAAGCCTGCAATAGCTGAGTCGATTCGAGAAACGCCGTATTCTAAAGCCTTACTGATATTTGCAATAGCTTGACCATAAGTGTTGTGAAAATGCACAGCTATTTGATGCACGGGAATATCGGTTAATAACACCTCAAGTAGTTCGGCCACTTGCCGAGGGGTTCCAACGCCGATCGTATCTCCTAAAGAGATTTCGTAACAGCCAAGAGCTAATAACTCTTTGGCTACAACCAATACCTCTTTGGGTTCTACCTTGCCTTGATAAGGACAGCTAAACACGGTTGAAATGTAGCCTCTGACTGGAAGTTTCTGAGTATGTGCAGAGCGCATTATTGGCTCAAATCGATTGAGGCTTTCGGTAATGGTGCAATTTATGTTTTTTTGAGTAAATTCATTGCTTGCAGCGGTAAAGATGGCAATTTCATCGGGGTTATGCGTAACGCAATTTTCAAAGCCTTTTTGATTGGGGACTAAGGCACTGTACGTAATCTGAGCCTGACGAACAATGCCGTCTAAAACAGCATCTGAATGTGCCATCTGAGGAACCCATTTGGGCGAGACAAAACTGCCACATTCGATATGAGAAAGGCCTGTCTTACTGAGCGCATCAATGAGTTGAATTTTGTCAGTAACACTAAGTGGTGTTGTTTCATTTTGCAAACCATCTCTTGGACCAACTTCGATTAAGCTGACTCGATTAGGATAAGTAGTCATGGTTTAGCCTCATCTAGTGGGAGCGCTTCTATATCGAGAAGGTTCTGCCCACCAGTAACCATTTGACCTTCAGTACAAACAACTTGAGTAACAGTGCCATTCGACTTGGCTTTTATGGTATGTTCCATTTTCATTGCTTCCAAAATGACTAATGTCTCATCTTTGCTAACAGGTTGCCCTGGACTGACATTGACCTTCACCACTGTGCCATTCATTGGTGCAGTATAGTCATTATCACTATCACTATTTATGTATTCAGTTTGAGGAATCGAGACATTCATCGTCAGTCCGTTACAGAAAATATAACGATGAGAGGCACTTTGATAAAAGCAACCATTATAGTTAAGTCCATTTATGACGGCCCGAAAAGAATCACCTTGCATATGCCATTGTGAGATAGGTATCGTTGTTCCATTTAGCGTTATTAGCGCACTTTCATCATGCAGGCTGATGTAGGCAGTGCTATGGTTCGCTAACACAATTGGCGATGTCCCAGTGTGATTTACTCTAAACTGTGAACGCACACCAATCGTGTCTAAATGCGTGCTTAAATCTGCATTGGAGTGGTATGATTTTGAATTCACTGCAAACAGACACATGGCTAAGAGGCATTCCATAATGTGAGTCATCTCGCCAATATTCGGTTTTAAGTCCGATGCGTAATCTTCCACAAAATGGGTGGTGAGATGGGCGTCATTAAACGCTCGGTGTTTTAAAATCGACTGAATATAGTCGATATTGGTTCGACATCCTAATATTACATAACCTTCAACAGCCTTATATAATCTATGAATCGCTTGTTGGCGAGTTGGGGCATGTGAGATGACTTTGCTGATCATAGGGTCGTAATAAATACTGATCTCATCGCCTTGTGTCACACCGCTGTCGATTCGTATGTGCGAGTCTTGTGGTTCCTTGTAGCGATGCAAAATACCCGTTTGTGGTAAAAAATCATGGCTTGGATCTTCTGCATAGATGCGTGCTTCGACAGCATGCCCAGAACAACACAGCTGGTCTTGTAATAAGGGGAGTGTGCCACCACAGGCAATATGCAGTTGAAGCTGGTGAATCAGGTCATGTCCACCAAACGCCTGCTCACGATGGTACTGGAGATTCCCATTTTTTATGACACTTAAAGAGAGCGAGGCGGCACCTAAATCGACAATCGCAACGCTGGACTCATCTGTAGCACTGACTCTATTAACGATGCGTTCCATCACATAGGTGTCTACATCAACCACTTCAGGCTT
>JALRKK010000054.1 GCA_023268935.1 Glaciecola sp. | reverse complement strand
AAACAACGCATCTAATGCATCCAAATCATCAAAAGATGCCATACGTACTTCAACACCCTGGCGTGGCAGGGTGTGAGCAAACAAATTATAAGTACCGCCATATAGTTGACTGGTCGAGATGATGTTCGCGCCAACATGAGTAATGGCTTCAACCGCATAGGTAATGGCAGCCATACCTGAAGCAACGCATAATGCACCTATCCCACCCTCTAAAGCCGCCATGCGTTCTTCAAGTACAGCTGTGGTTGGATTCATGATTCGGGTATAGATATTCCCTGCGACCTTTAGATCAAACAGGTCCGCACCGTGTTGGGTGTCATCAAACGTATAAGATGTGGTTTGGTAGATTGGCACTGCTGCAGCTTTGGTCGTTGGGTCAGATTTGTAAGCGTGATGCAAGACCATGGATTCGAGTTTCATAACGTTTCCTTATATGTGTTTCGCAGAATGAATTATTACTAAATTTACAGCTTTTATCCTAATTAAGCGATAAATAATATTATATTTTTGCGAAAAATTAGCATTATTGAGCTTTTTTTAGCTTTTATAGGTCTAAGTAAATATTTTCATTTGCAATCGTTGACGCAACAAAAAGTTGAGCCCAGAATTGGATTAAGCTTTGTGCTTCATCATGCGTTCTTTTTGACGTGCCCAATCGCGGTCTTTAATGGCATCGCGTTTGTCGTGTGACTGCTTCCCTCGAGCGAGTTGAACCTCGAGTTTGACCCAACATTTTTTCCAGTACATGGCAGTGGCGACAATCGTATGGCCATCGCGTTCTACTGCGCCAATGAGTTGATCTAGCTCGCGACGTTTGAGTAACAGTCGACGCACGCGTCTTGGATCGCAGATCACATGAGTCGAAGCTTCATTGAGTGGCGTAATATTGATATTTGACACATAGGCCTGGCCATCGCGAATAAATACGTAAGCATCAACTAAATTGACCTTACCAGAGCGAATACTTTTTACTTCCCACCCTTGTAATTCCATGCCGGCTTCATATTTATCTATAAAAGAATATTCATGGCGCGCTTTTTTGTTGAGCGCTATGGTGGTGCTGGGATTTGACTTCTTTTTCATCCAGTTAGTATATCGGTATTTTGCAATGTGTATAGCGATATGGGGATATTTTTTTGCGTTTAAAGATATGGGTTATGTTATTATTTGCATGATATTTAATGTTGAGGTGTTATGGCTGACGTAAACAAAAGCGCACTGGTTCCCTACAGTGCTCAGACAATGTATGACTTAGTCAACGATGTTCATGCGTATCCCGATTTTTTACCAGGTTGTGTAGGCACAGAGGTGCATTCGGTTGATGAGTCACATATGAAAGCTTCCATGCACATTGCAAAAGCGGGCATCAAACACACTTTTACGACCCTTAATACCCTTGAACCCAACCGTGCAATTAAGATGCAACTCGCCGATGGGCCGTTCAAATCTTTGAACGGTGGATGGACATTTACTGAACTCGATGAGCACGCATGTAAGGTTGAGTTGAAATTGACATTTGAGTTCAAAAGTAAACTTATCGCCATGGCATTTGGCAAAATTTTTACCCAACTAGCAAATGCAATGGTCAGTGCGTTTATCGCTCGAGCCAAACAAAAAGCCTTAAGAGAAGGAGGAGCTTAATGCCTGAATTGTGTTCAGTAGAAGTAGTATATGGCACTCCAGATAAACAAGAAATCGTCACCGTTGAGGTCCCTGCAGAGACTTCAGTTGAGGAATGTATTACTCAATCTAATATTCAGCAAATTTTTCCTGAAATCAATTTATCCGAGAACAAAGTCGGCATTTGGAATCGTACCTGCCGTCTCAAAGATATAGTACAGGACGGTGATCGAATTGAAATATATCGTCCACTGATTGCTGACCCCAAAGAAGTTCGTCGTCTGCGCGCAGAGAAAGCTAAAGCGGAAGGTCGAGCCAATAAAGTGACCGGCGGCAGAGCGTCAGCCAAAGATTAATATTTCCGACGCTTCAGTCCAGTTGTGGCCAAAATTTTGGCCGAAATCTCTTCAATGGAAAACTTGGTACTATTGAGAAAAGGGATCCTTTCTTTACGGTATAAGTTTTCCACTTCTCTCAATTCCATACGACATTGTTGCATTGAGGCATATTTGGAGTTGGCTCTGCGTTCTGAGCGGATTTGATGTAAGCGTTCGGCCGCGATAGTTAAGCCAAAAATCTTGTTCTTATAGCGGCGCAACGCAGGATTGAGTTTTATCATGTCTCCCATATCTTCTTCGGTAAAAGGATAATTAGCGGCTTTGATGCCGTATTGTAATGCCAAATAAAGACTCGTTGGAGTTTTGCCTGATCGCGACACACCTACCAATATAATATCCGCATCTGCATAATTCTGTAAATTTGCGCCATCATCATTAGTCAATGCATAGTTGACCGCTTCAATACGAATGTCGTATGTCGTTTCATGGATGCTGTGAGTACGATGTTTTTCTGGCTTTGATGGTACCCCTAGGATCTTTTCAAGTGGGGCCACAAATTGGTCTAAAAAGTTGTAATTGATGCCAACTGAGTTGGCAATAATATGACGAATGTCGCTGTTAACGATTGTGTAAAAAACCAACGGACGCTGATTTGTTTCTTGAAAACTTACAGATATTTGCTTTAACACTTCATTTGCATGTTGTTCAGTTTCGACAAAAGGGATCGTGATGTGATTGAACTCAATCGGGAATAAAGACAGCAAAGCATGGCCAAAAACTTCTGAAGTAATGGCTGTGCCATCGGAAATATAATAGGCTGCGCGCATCACAACTCCTTAACAATCTTGTAATTTTATTACGGATTACAATTAAATTTTACAAATTTATAGTCAGCATTCTACAATGCTATTTTGCTTTTTTGGTTAAATTTTAAACAGGCAGTAATTAATGTCGATAAACCATTAAGCTATTACACAATACGGCTGGAGGCTCGCAAGTGCAAGAACAAGCGCAAGAATACGTTCTATGGTATCAACAATTAGGTATGCATGATGTTAACCGAGTAGGGGGCAAAAACGCTTCTCTTGGTGAAATGATCTCGAATTTAGCCAATGCTGGCGTGCAGGTACCGGGTGGTTTTGCGACAACCTCGTATGCGTTTAATGAATTTTTAGAGCAAAGTGGTCTAGAAGCTCGTATTCATGAGGTGCTCGATGCGTTGGACGTCGAAGATGTCAATGCGCTAGCCAAAGCCGGCGAGCAAATTCGACAATGGATCATCGATACACCATTTCAGCCAGCTTTAGAAACAGCCATTGCCGATTCGTTTGCTGAACTTTCTGGCGATGCCGGAGATGCCGCTTCATTTGCTGTGCGTTCATCTGCGACTGCAGAAGATATGCCTGATGCGTCATTTGCTGGTCAGCAAGAAACCTTTCTGAATGTAAAAGGCTATGAAGCTGTATTAGTCGCGATTAAACATGTATTCGCATCGTTATTTAATGACCGTGCCATCAGCTATCGTGTGCACCAAGGTTATGACCACAAAGGCGTAGCCTTATCTGCTGGTATTCAACGCATGGTGCGTTCGGATAAAGCCGCTTCTGGTGTCATGTTCTCGATTGATACTGAATCTGGTTTTGAAGATGTGGTCTTTATCACCTCTAGTTTTGGCTTAGGTGAGATGGTCGTGCAAGGTGCGGTTAATCCAGATGAATTTTATGTTCACAAACCCACTCTAGCGGCTGGGCGTCCTGCGGTATTGCGTCGTAACTTAGGCAGTAAACTCACACAGATGATTTACTCGACGTCGCAAGAACACGGCAAGCAAGTCGAGATTGTGGATGTGCCCAAAGAACAGTCTTTGACATTTTCTATTACTGATACCGAAGTAGAAGAATTAGCTAAGCAAGCCGTGATTATCGCTGAGCACTACGGCCGAGCGATGGACATTGAGTGGGCCAAAGACGGCACAGATGGGAAGTTATACATAGTACAAGCCCGCCCAGAAACTGTACGCTCACGTGAAGATGCACAAGTCATTGAACGCTATCAACTCGATGGTAATGCCCCGACAGTTTGTACCGGTCGTGCGATTGGTCACAAGATTGGTGCAGGTACTGCAAAAGTACTAAGTTCCATTGCTGAAATGGACAAAATTGAGCCGGGTGATGTGCTAGTTACCGATATGACCGACCCTGATTGGGAACCGATCATGAAACGTGCCTCAGCTATCGTAACAAACCGGGGTGGACGTACTTGTCATGCAGCGATCATTGCCCGTGAATTAGGTATTCCGGCGGTTGTTGGATGTGGCGATGCGACGTCAAGTATTAATACTGGTGACAAAGTCACGGTATCCTGTGCTGAAGGGGACACTGGCTTCATTTATTCAGAAGAACTAAGCTTTGACGTTGTAACGTCACGCATCGATTCGATGCCTGAATTACCATTGAAGATCATGATGAATGTGGGTAACCCTGATCGCGCGTTTGATTTTGCGCGGTTACCACATGCAGGTGTCGGTCTTGCACGTCTAGAGTTTATCATCAACCGCATGATTGGTGTGCATCCTAAAGCCCTCTTAAACTTTGACGAACAACCCGATGATTTGAAAGCCGAAATTGCCGAGATGATTGCCGGATATGCTTCGCCAAAAGAGTTCTATATTCAAAAACTCGTGGAGGGCATTAGTTCGATCGGTGCGGCGTTCGCGCCAGAAAAAGTCATCGTACGTATGTCAGATTTCAAATCGAACGAATACTTTAACCTCGTTGGTGGTTATCAATACGAACCAGACGAAGAAAATCCAATGCTCGGTTTCCGTGGTGCGTCACGTTATATTTCGGAGGATTTCCGCGATTGTTTTGCGTTGGAATGTGAAGCAATTAAACGCGTGCGTAATGACATGGGATTAACCAATGTCGAAATCATGATCCCGTTTGTGCGCACTTTGGAAGAAGGTCAGCAAGTCATCGACTTATTGCGCGAAGAAGGTTTGGTGCAAGGTGAAAATGGCTTACGCGTTATTATGATGTGTGAATTACCGTCAAATGCGTTATTAGCTGATGAATTTTTAGACATTTTTGATGGGTTCTCGATTGGCTCTAACGACTTAACTCAATTGACGTTAGGATTAGATCGCGATTCTGGTTTGATTGCGCATTTATTTGATGAACGCAACACTGCGGTCAAAAAACTTCTCGCTATGGCCATTCAAGCCGCTAAGAGACGCGGTAAATACGTGGGAATTTGTGGCCAAGGCCCATCTGACCATGAAGACCTTGCAGCTTGGCTAGTGGAGCAAGGTATCGATAGTGTGTCACTGAATCCTGACACAGTTGTCGAAACGTGGTTGTACCTAGCGGAGAAGCACGCTTAATTTACACCTGCATATTGAGTAATTTGAGCCCTGATTGATGCATCTTTCAGGGCTTTTTTGTATACTTGCGTACATGAATTATGACTAAAGAGTCAACATGTTACCGGTACTCGACCCTCAAGAAGCTTTATCTGTTCACTATCAAGATTATTTGGATGCGTTGTGCGCCAGTGATTTTACTGGTGATATTGAAACGGCCTATTCCTCGCGTTTTGCGATGGCAACGGATAATTCAATCTATCAGAAACTACCACAGGCGGTGGTTTATCCCAAATCGGTGAATGATTTATCGATTATTGGCAGAGTTGCGAATGATTTTCCTGAAGTGGTGTTTTCTGCTCGTGGTGGTGGCACTGGCACGAATGGTCAGTCATTAACATCTGGGATCATTGTTGAAACCGCGCGTTATATGAATCAGATATTAGAAATCAATGCTGAAGAACGATGGGTAAGAGTGCAATCAGGTGTCGTTAAAGATGCGTTAAATGATGCATTGAGGCCATTTGGTTTTTTCTTTGCTCCAGACCTTTCGACTTCGAATCGCGCAACTATTGGTGGCATGATCAATACCGACGCCTCAGGTCAGGGCTCTTTAGTCTATGGTAAAACCTCCGATCACATACTAGGCCTAACCAGTGTGTTAGCCAATGGGGATGTTCTGCATACCAAACCGACTTCAATCGATGATTGCTTGGCACATGCCCAGTCCAGTTATGCGCAAATCAGCGAGCAAATTCAAACTTCATGTGTCGCTAAGCGAGAACAAATTTTAGCAAAATTTCCGCGCTTGAATCGTTTCTTAACGGGCTATGATTTGGAACATGCGTATATTCCTGAACAAGAACAGTTTGACATAAGCCGTTTGATTGCCGGGTCTGAGGGTTCCTTGGCATTTGTGGCGGAAGCCAAACTCAACATTACCCCGATTGCCAAACACAAAGCCTTGGTCAATATCAAATACAACTCATTTGAATCGGCTTTGCGTCACGCGCCAAAGATGGTCGAGGCTGAAGCCACGTCTGTTGAAACTGTGGATTCAAAAGTACTCAATCTAGCAAAAGCCGATATTATTTGGCATTCGGTGTCTGATCTGATTCAAGATGTGCCAAACGCCGAGGTACTTGGGCTGAATATGGTCGAGTACAACAGTGAAGATGAAACCGAAATTACCACTAAAATCACTGCCTTAGAAGCTCGCTTACAAGCTGAGATTGAATCTGGCGAAACAGGCGTAATTGGCTTTCAAGTTACCTATGATGTCGCTGATATCCAAAAAATATACGCCATGCGCAAAAAAGCAGTAGGTTTGCTAGGCAAAACCAATGGGGCAA
The DNA here is from genome assembly GCA_023268935.1 of Glaciecola sp. Lineage (GTDB taxonomy): Bacteria > Pseudomonadota > Gammaproteobacteria > Enterobacterales > Alteromonadaceae > Opacimonas. The sequence goes on along the minus strand of JALRKK010000054.1, from coordinate 57,477 downwards.
AAAAGCCAATTGCATTTGCGGAAGACACCGCGGTACCACCTGAAAATTTAGCGGATTTTATCATGGAGTTTCGTGACTTGCTCGATTCCCATAAGTTGGATTATGGCATGTTCGGTCATGTGGATGCTGGCGTATTACATGTTCGTCCAGCTTTGGATATGAATGATCCGCAGCAAGAAGTCCTTCTCAAACAAATATCGGACCAAGTGGTTGCTTTAGTCGCTAAGTATGGTGGCCTGATGTGGGGCGAGCACGGTAAAGGCTATCGCAGCGAGTATGCTCCTGAGTTTTTTGGTGATGAGCTATACACAGAGTTGCGTAAGATTAAGGCAGTCTTTGATCCGCTCAATAAGATGAACCCTGGCAAAATTTGCACGCCGTATAAGTCTGATGCTGAGCTAGTCAAAGTCAGTGATACCAAACGCGGTGCATATGATCGAATTATTCCTGTGGTGTTCAAAGAAGAATACGAGCCTGCAATGAGTTGTAATGGCAATGGCTTGTGCTTTAATTACGACACAACATCGCCCATGTGTCCATCATTTAAGATCACAGCCGATCGTCGCCATTCACCTAAAGGGCGAGCGGGTATGATCCGCGAATGGCTTCGTCTGTTGGCGAAACAAGGGGTTGATACCAACTCTTTGGATGCGACTAAAGGAACAACTTCATGGATGAGTCGTTTAATCAATACCAATTCAGCACAAAGCAAAGGGGATTTTTCTCACGAAGTCATGCAAGTGATGGATGAATGCTTAGCCTGTAAGTCGTGCTCGTCGCAATGTCCAGTAGGGGTGGATGTGCCCGATTTTAGAGCCAAATTCATAGCCTTGTATTACCAAAGATATTCACGCCCAGTAAAAGATTACTTGGTGGCCAATATTGAACGCATGGCACCTTGGTTGGCCAAAATCGCTCCACTACATAATACTGTGATGCGCTCCCGAGTTGTGCAATGGGCACTGCGCGAGAGTATTGGCTATGTGGATGCACCATTGCTATCTACACCAACGTTAAAGAAACGGGTTTCTACAAAATTTGATATAAGTGCCTTACAGCAGTTGTCAGACGTACAAAAGGCTCAAACCGTATTAATTGTGCAAGATCCCTTTACGAGTTTTTATGATGCTCAGGTTGTAGAAGACTTTGTCTTACTTGCGCAAAAACTAGGATTTAACCCAGTGTTACTGCCATTTAACCCTAATGGTAAACCACAGCATGTCAAAGGGTTCTTGGCCGAGTTTGCCAAGACTGCAAAGTCCACAGCTGCCTTTTTAAATGACATTGCAAGTCTCAATATCCCAATGGTTGGTGTAGATGCTTCACTACTGCTGGTCTATCGAGATGAGTACACTAAAACATTAGGAATAAAGCGTGGAGAGTTTAGTGTACTTGCTGTGCATGAGTGGCTAGTTCAGCATGCAGCTGGTGCCATAGCCAATAACCAAGCTCAGTCTGAGCATGAGTTTGCACTCTTTACTCACTGTACTGAAAAAACAGCTCTGCCAACCAGTGAAAAGCAGTGGCAGAAAATTTTTTCTGATGCGGGGTTAGAGCTTAATATCGTGTCTGTTGGGTGCTGTGGTATGGCCGGAACATATGGTCATGAAGTGGTACATTTGCAAAACAGCAAAGGTATCTATGATTTGAGCTGGCGAGATGCAATTGCTCGATTTGCCCCCGAGCAGAGAGCGGTCACAGGTTACTCTTGTCGCAGTCAAGTGGCTCGCTACAGTGATGGCAAGCCACGACATCCATTACAAATATTACTCAATTCACTATTATAATAGGTTCCGATATGGTCGAATCAGTCCCGCATGATCAAGAACAATTAGCCCAATGGGTGCGTGAACAATTTCAAAAAGCCAATAAACACCTCGCAGAAAACGGTGTGTTATTCGAATCTGTAGTAATCGAAGATAGTCGCTATCTCGCGCCAATGGTGGCAGTATGGAAAATCAAAACCCGTGATAGTAAATACTTATGGGTCATCAGTGGTGACTTGCCAGTGGATTTTGTACCTGCAGATGTGTCATCTGATGTTCGAGGGGTTTTGAAACATTTTTCGCTGTTATGGCAGTTAAAAGTGGAGAACCTTTCTCAAGCTGAGAACATCGACGAAACTCAAAAAGAATACCTCACGTTGCTCGGTACCCGTGCTCATGACTTATATCACATGAGCGAGGATGACAAGCTCTGGCAAGTAAACTAATCGAGTACTTCATAAAATCCTTCGTTGACAAGTTCGGCGATGATATTAACACTACTGAATTGAAGGCGTTCACTAGGGGTTACCTTCAATTTTGTTTCGTTGAGTAAGCGTTCAAAAAACGGCCTATCCAAAGCATCGGCCTCATAGCGACGACCATTAATAAAGAACACAAAAAACTCATTAGTTTGATGCTCAGGGTAGAGTGGTCGGAGCCCAAGATTTGGTGCTATGGTTAAACCTGCATTAATCATTCGAAGCATTTCAGATGAGCTATGTGGTGATTCAAGAGCATATTCATCGTGGATTGGATGATAGGTTTTGGATAACATTTCTGTCAGCAAATAATCGGTTTCATCTAGATCAATAAACTGATGCAATAATTGCTTTAAGACAAAAATATCATGACCATTCACCGCGGAACGTTTATGAGTGATCACACGATTAGGGTCGCTAAAGCGTTTGGTTAATAAGTCGTTATCCAAGATGCCATCGGCTAAGCCCTGTAATAATTCACTTTGATTTGGAGCCCTAAAGCCAACAGAATAATTGAAACATTCCGTGATGGACTTACCTTGATGCGGATAAAATGGCGGTATGTAGAGAACATCACCTGGTAGCATCACAATATCAATAATAGGCTGAAAGGGTTTGACTTGTTGCAAATGCGCATGAGGGTATAGCTTTTCATGACTGCTATTGAGTTTGTGTCCAACCTGCCAGCGTCGTTGCCCCATGCCTTGCACGATAAATACATCGTATTCGTCATAATGTGCGCCAACACCGCCCCCTGCCACGCTGTAAGTGACTAATAAATCATCAAAGCGCCAGTGAGGAATGAACGCAAATTTTTCCGTTAAGGCTTTGGTTTGTGGTAAATAATTGTCGACACCTTGTACCATTAAGGTCCAGCTACCCACACAATTTTCATTAATGTCATCAGCTGTAAAAGGACCTTGATGAACGTCCCATTGCTCGTCTGCAAAACTGACTATACGAGCATCAATATCCTCTTCAAGCGCAAGTCCTGCCAAGGAATCAGCATCAATTGGATCCTGAAAATTAGGAAATAGCTTGCGGATAATACAAGGTTTCTTTTGCCAGTATTGCTGAACAAAAATTTCTGGATCAAAATCAATGATATCGTAAGTGTGCGAAGTCATATTGTGCGGTTCTCAATTGTCCATAACTTTTTAAATGCTGTGCGCTCAATATTAGTGATTGATGTGGGCAGAATTCAGAGAAAAAAGTCTCGCTCATACTGATACTATCGCGCTTTGCGTGGCGTTCTAAACGAGAGGCCATGTTAACCGTTTTTCCCCAAATATCAAAGTAACGTCGATTCGAACCTATGTATCCTGCCACGAGTGAGCCGCGGTGAGCGCCACAGCGCAACTGGCCTTCAACCCCATAATAGTGACAAATACTGTAAAACTGCCTAAATAACTCAATAATACATGGCCAAATATCGTCTTTGTCAGGTTGGATAAATAGGACTAAACATTGATCGGCATTGGTTTTGATTATTTTGCCCATGGCGGATTCAATGACAGGTTCAAACGCTGAAAAACAGTAGTGCATGGCAAAAACCACGTCTTTATCAGGAAAGTCTCGTGTCAGTTCGACAAAGTTTGCCATATCCAAGAACAGTACCACACAGTCATCCAGTGACTGATGCAGCGGCTTGGTGTTTGTGGGTATAAATGTACGGGTGTGCATCAGATGCCCCTTTAACAAGATAAAGAGGCATCATGACAAGGTTTTAAGCGTCTAACAACTGATCGACAAGACGGATCGCATCGCCAATATAGCTTGCTGGGGTCAAGGTTTTAAGTTCTGCCTTGACACTATCAGGTAATTCTAGCCCATCGATGAAGTCAGCCATGATGTCGGCGTTGACTTTTTTGCCACGAGTTAACTCTTTGAGTTTTTCGTATGGCTTTTCGATACCATAACGGCGCATCACGGTTTGTACTGGCTCAGCCAGTAGTTCCCAGTTATCATCGAGCTCAGCAAGCAAACTGGCTTCATTGACTTCAAGTTTACTGATCCCTTTGAGGCTAGCTTGATACGCAATAAGTGAATAACCCATGCCAACACCTAAATTGCGTAGGACAGTTGAATCCGTCAAATCACGTTGCCAGCGCGAGACAGGCAGTTTGGTCGCCAGATGGGCAAACAACGCATTAGCAATACCTAAATTTCCTTCTGAGTTTTCAAAATCAATTGGGTTGACTTTGTGTGGCATGGTGGATGAGCCAATTTCACCGGCGATGGTTTTTTGCTTAAAGTGACCTAGTGCAATATAGCCCCAAACGTCACGGTCAAAATCAAGTAAAATAGTATTAAAACGAGCAACGGCATCAAATAATTCTGCAATGTAATCATGCGGCTCGATTTGAGTAGTGTAAGCATTCCAAGTAATGTCTAGGCTTGTAACAAACTGTTCACTTAAGGCATGCCAGTTCACATCCGGGTAGGCCGATAAATGCGCATTATAGTTGCCCACAGCGCCGTTAATTTTGCCAAGTACTGAGACTTGTGCAACTTGGTTGCGTTGGCGTTGCAAGCGTACCATTACATTTGCCATCTCTTTCCCCATGGTGGTAGGAGAGGCTGGTTGGCCATGAGTCCGGGCCATCATCGGGATGCTGCGATATTCTTTGGTCAGCTCACGTAATGCATTTATCAATTTGTCCATATAAGGCAAAATGACCTCATCACGCGCTTCTTTTAACATCAACGCATGAGATAAGTTGTTTATGTCCTCTGAGGTGCAAGCAAAGTGGATAAACTCCGAAACCGCACTGAGTTCAGGTACGTTGGCGACTTGTTCTTTGAGGAAATATTCCACGGCTTTCACATCGTGATTGGTGGTTTTTTCAATGTCTTTGATACGCTGGGCATCGTCTTCAGAGAACGAGGATACGATCTGGTCCAAATGTTCATTGGCTTGAGCGGAAAACGCAGGAACTTCTTTGATTTCAGCGGTTGCCGCCAAACGTTGTAACCAACGCACTTCGACAATGACGCGATATTTGAGAAGGCCAAACTCCGAAAAATACTCACGAAGTTCATTGGTTTTACTGGCGTAACGCCCATCGACAGGGGATAGGGCGGTTAATAAAGATAGATCCACAAAAGGCTCCTAACGTCTAACTCATTTGCTGTAAGGCAGCTTGGGCTCCGCGCAAGATGCGTTTACGATTAAATAAAATTTGGCGGCGCTGGCCTCCCATTTGGCGCCACAATACAGCAGAGCGAACCCCTGCGAGTAACAATGCTCGAACTTTTGCCTGATTAGAGGCTTGTCCGAGGTGCGCAGGGTTCCCTGCGACTTGAATACGCGGTGCTAGTGGACTAACAATGTCCACGTAGGCACTGGCTAAACTGGATAAAATTTGGTGATGCTCGAACTCTACATGGGCTAATTGTCGTTGCACGTTACCAATACGTTCCCCCAGTTCAGACATTGCTTGAGGATTTTTGGCAAGTTTGCGCTCAAAACCCAATAAGCTGGCAATGTAGCGAGTGAGCTCTGCGTCTTTCTGTGCGCCTCGCGTGTTGAGCTGATGCACCAGTGTGGTGTAGCCAATTTTTAAGTTTGATAATTGGCCGTACACTTGTTGTGGGTGCTCAGGCTCCGTCACACAAATACTTGAGATGCTGGCCTGAAACGCCGTATCATCACATTGACCTTTGCGCGCAGCGGATTGCACCAAGGTAGCCGCCTGGCATACTCCGGCAAGGGCGAGGGTGGCTTCTATTGCTTCACTCATTAACGTATATAACTCTCGATAATGCCACCTCCTAAGCACACGTCGCCTTGGTAAAACACAGCGGATTGTCCCGGTGTCACGGCTTTTTGTGGCTCATCAAAGATGACGTTTACGCAATCGCTATCAGTTGGTTCAACCACACACTGTATGTCGTGTTGACGATATCGTGTTTTGACGGTCATGCGCGTTGGTTCGGTTAAAACATTACGATCTACCCAATGCAATTGGTTCGCAATGAGACCTTTGGAGAATAAGCGGGGATGATTCGCACCTTGACCCACGATGAGGGTGTTGTTGGGCACGTCTTTATCCACCACATACCAAGGCTCATCTCCGTGTTGTTTGGTGCCGCCAATGAGTAATCCTTTGCGCTGACCTAAAGTGTGATACATCAACCCTTGATGTTCACCGATGGGCTCACCTTCTGCTGTTACAATAGGGCCTGGTTGAGCAGGCAGATATTGTGCTAAAAAATCTTTGAATTTGCGCTCACCGATAAAGCAGATCCCTGTAGAGTCTTTTTTATCATGTGTCACCAGCTCTTGTGCTTCTGCGATGCGTCGGACTTCTGGTTTTTCTAAATGACCGATTGGAAAAAGGGTTTTACGGACGTGCTCATGACTCAAGGTATACAAAAAATAACTTTGGTCTTTGTTTTGGTCAAACCCTCTGATCATTTGGGTTGTGCCTTGAATATCGCGACGTTGCACATAATGGCCCGTCGCAATGTAGTCTGCGCCCAAATCCTCAGCGGCGTATTCCAAAAAGGCTTTGAACTTAATCTCTTTGTTGCACATGATATCGGGATTCGGGGTTCGACCCGCTTTGTATTCTTGTAAAAAATACTCAAATACATTGTCCCAATATTCGGCAGCAAAGTTAATCGTATGCAGCTCAATGTCTAATTTATCAGCAACGGCCTGAGCATCGGCTAAATCTTCAGCTGCGGCACAGTACTCGTCGTTGTCATCTTCTTCCCAGTTTTTCATGAAGACGCCTTCGACCTGATAACCGGCTTCTTTGAGCAAAAATGCAGATACTGAAGAGTCGACACCGCCTGACATGCCAACGATGACTTTGGTGTTTTCAGGGGATGGTAGAGCTTCGTTTTGAGACGTATTATGCATGCCAGTTAACGTAATTACTATGGTCGTTTAAAACGGTAATAGTTTAGCATTTTTTTGTCAGTGAATCATCGGCTTAATGATCGAATATTTGATATTGACCGTGTCCAACTGTGTCAATTGTCCAGCTGCCAATACGATAGCGAATCAAACGTAATGTAGGATAGCCCACTGCAGCGGTCATACGCCGGACTTGGCGATTACGCCCTTCTTTTAAGACGATTTTAATCCATGACGTTGGAATGGATTTGCGCTCTCGAATTGGCGGCTGTCGTTCCCAGATATTGGGAGCGGCCATTGCGCTGACTTTTGCAGGCAGAGTCATGCCATCTTTAAGCATTACTCCTTGGCAAAGTTGTGCGATAGCACCCTCTGTCATGTCGCCCTCTACCTGCACCCAGTATTCTTTGCTCATTTTTTTCTTTGGATGAGTAATGCGATGTTGCAAAGCACCATCATCGGTGAGTACCAATAATCCTTCACTATCGCGATCAAGTCGACCTGCAGCATAGACATTGGGTATATCAATAAAATCTTTTAATGTGCGCTTGCCAGGCTGAGGGGAAAATTGGCACAGGACGTCAAAGGGTTTATTAAATAATAAAATCATAATGTTTAGAATCGATATCCTAAGCTAACCATTGGTTTCATCGGTTACAGTTAAATATTTTAAATCAGCCAGCGGCAATGTAAAGGTCTACGTTATCCATGTTCAGTGGCCAATACACAATACTGACATAATCAAAAAAATAATCATTTAATATTTTGTGATTATTCAGCATTAAAAAAGCAGACCAAGTCTGCTTTTTTAATGCTCATTATGTGAAACCAGATTACTAGCGTTCAGCATCCTGATCTAAGGCAATGTTTTCTGCATGCAAGCCTTTCGGCCCTAGTGCGACATCAAAAGTGACTTCCTGTCCTGCCTTTAAAGAACGGTATCCGTCCATCTTTATTGTTGAATAATGAGCAAATATATCTTCACCACCGTCTTCTGGTACGATGAAGCCGAAGCCTTTAGCGTTGTTAAACCACTTTACTTTGCCAAGCGCCATACACCTGTTCCTCTTTGCCTTTTCTTCGATGTGAGTGAATGCCTCCACTATGACTATAAAAACGACTGAATATGATATAGGATAGTGCCAAGGTTGAGCGAAAAACGTTTGCAAAGCCAGTAAAATTCCGCAAAACCTAACTTAAAAATAGTCAGTGGACTTGCGTTATGTCAAGTTTATGGGCGAATAAAAAATTATTTTCTCATTAATAGATGAAAAACTGTCGATAGGTATTATATTAAAGGTATGAGTAAAGATAATACGACCATCTTAGACGGCGACAAACTGCTCGAAGACGAGCGTCAGAAGACCCAACCGCCGCCGATGTACAAAGTCATTTTAAACAATGACGATTACACGCCGATGGACTTTGTAGTTAGCGTTTTAGTCAAATTTTTTCGAATGAACACAGAACAAGCTAATCAAATCATGCTCACAGTACATTATCGCGGAAAAGCCGTATGTGGGGTTTTTACTGCGGAGATTGCAGAGACCAAAGTCATGCAAGTTAACGAATATGCTCGTAAGCATCAGCATCCACTGATGTGTACAATGGAACGCGCATAATCATATTGCGTCAGCAAAAGAGGTAGCATCTTATATGTTAAACAAAGATCTGGAACAAACGCTCAACGAGGCATTTATCTTCGCACGTCAACATCGCCACGAGTTTATGACGGTTGAGCACTTGTTGTTAGCGTTGTTAGATAATCCTGCAGCATTAGAGGCTCTGAAAGCCTGTGGAGCTAATCTGGATACCATCAAACAAGAACTGACTGATTTTGTCAAAGACACCACCCCTCTGATGTTAGACGATGCGGAAAATGAGCGAGAGACTCAACCTACATTGGGATTTCAGCGCGTACTACAGCGCGCAGTTTTCCATGTGCAATCCTCAGGTAAAGGAGAAGTGACCGGTGCTAATGTATTGGTTGCGATTTTTAGCGAACAAGAATCTCAAGCTGTTTATATATTAAAGAAATCAGACGTCACGCGATTGGATGTGGTCAATTTTATTTCCCACGGTGTCACTAAGAAAGACGAAGAGCCATCCATCAATGAGCCACAAACAGAGGCTGTTGAGGGCGATGAAGATTCCTCGATGCTGTCGAAGTACACGACAAACCTGAACTCAACCGCAAGAGAAGGCAAGATTGACCCCTTAATTGGTCGCGATCATGAAGTTGAGCGCACCATTCAGATCTTGTGCCGTCGACGCAAAAATAATCCATTGCTTGTTGGCGAGGCTGGCGTCGGTAAAACGGCGATTGCTGAAGGGTTAGCGTACCGTATCGTCAATGAGGATGTGCCTGAAGTGATGCTATCGGCGACGGTTTATTCTCTTGATTTAGGGGGGCTATTAGCCGGTACCAAATATCGCGGAGACTTCGAAAAACGCCTCAAAGGCATTTTAAAAGAGCTCACAGAGGACAAGAATGCCATTTTATTTATCGATGAGATCCATACCATTATCGGTGCAGGAGCTGCCTCAGGTGGGGTGATGGATGCATCGAACCTACTCAAGCCCAAACTTTCCAGCGGCGAGCTGCGCTGCGTTGGGTCGACTACTTATCAAGAATATCAAAGTATCTTTGAAAAAGACCGAGCACTGGCCAGACGTTTCCAGAAAATTGATGTCGTTGAACCAAGCGTTGAAGATACTACGAAGATATTGATGGGGCTCAAATCGCGTTATGAAGAGCACCATAGTGTAAAGTTCACACAAAAAGCCTTGAAAGCCGCTGCAGAATTATCCGCCAAGTATATTAATGACAGACACTTGCCAGACAAAGCCATTGACGTAATGGACGAAGCCGGGGCAAGTTTGCGCTTAATGCCAGAAGACAAACGTCCTTCTGAGATTACTGATTTAGAAATTGAAAAAATCATTGCCAAAATCGCTCGGATCCCTGAAAAATCCGTTTCCGCATCGGATATGGAGGTGCTCAAAAACCTTAAGCGCAACCTCAAGATGGTGGTGTTTGGCCAAGATGATGCGATTACTACGTTAACCGATGCAATTCATTTGTCTCGCTCGGGGTTAGGCAATGAAGCAAAACCGATTGGTTCGTTCTTATTTGCTGGTCCAACCGGTGTTGGTAAGACTGAAGTCACGGCTCAGCTTGCCAAAATAATGGGCGTGGAGTTGGTGCGCTTCGATATGTCTGAGTACATGGAGCGTCATGCGGTATCACGCTTGATTGGTGCACCTCCTGGTTATGTTGGTTTTGACCAAGGTGGTTTGTTAACGGATGCTGTGATCAAAAACCCATATTCCGTAGTGCTTCTTGATGAAATTGAGAAGGCACACAGCGACATTTACAACATCTTGTTGCAAGTGATGGACCACGGCACTTTAACCGACAATAACGGCCGCAAGGTGGATTTTCGCAATGTCGTCTTAGTAATGACCACCAATGCTGGGGTACAAGCAACCGTACGTAAATCCATTGGCTTCAAGCAACAAGACCACTCACATGATGCGCTGAGCGAGATCAACAAGGTATTCTCACCAGAATTCCGCAATCGCTTAGATGGCATTATTTGGTTCAATCACTTGACGCAAGATGTCATCTTGCAAGTGGTAGATAAATTCTTAATTGAGCTACAAGCACAATTAGATACCAAAGGTGTGTCCTTAGAAGTCACGGATAAAGCTCGAGAATGGCTTGCTGAAGAAGGCTATGATAAAGCCATGGGTGCACGCCCGATGGGACGTTTGATTCAAGATAAGCTTAAGAAAGAATTAGCCAATGAGTTACTGTTCGGTGGTTTAGCGAACGGCGGTTCAGTTAAGGTTGATCTGAAGAAAAACCAGCTAACGTTTACTTTCAAGCCTCAAGAGTTGCCAAAGGCAGCGGCGACGGTCGAGAAGGAATAAAAAAAGAGGCGTAAGCCTCTTTTTTTGGAATCAATATATTTGCAATTAACGTGCGCGGTAAATAATGCGCCCTTTGCTGAGGTCGTATGGCGTAATTTCTACGGTAACTTTGTCACCGGTTAAGATACGAATGTAGTTCTTGCGCATCTTACCTGAAATGTGAGCAGTCACCACGTGTCCGTTTTCTAATTCAACACGAAACATAGTGTTTGGCAGTGTATCTAACACTGTGCCTTCCATTTCAATACAATCTTCTTTTGCCATCTAGTTTAGAAACCTTTATTTGATCGAAAATAACGCGCAGAAGATACAGAAAACCCACTCATATGTAAAGTAATACTTTCGTTAATTTAGCGCGCGAGAGATTCATCAGACCAATATTCACCATTAAACCACTCATAGCCTGAGTATTGTGTTTTGTAATTCATTTTGTCGCATTGGTTGATGTAATAACCCAAATATAAATACGGTAATTCGAGCTGTAGCGCCTGGTTAATTTGTGCCAAAATCATGTAACCACCCAAAGAGCGTTTATCTAAGTCAGGAGCAAAAAACGTATAAAATGCGGATAATCCGTTTGCCATTTTATCCGTGATCGCGACAGCCACTAAACGATTATCCAACCACGCCTCCAAAAAGTAAGGTTGGCGCCACGCGCATTGATTGAATGTCAAGAAGCTGTTCAAATCAGGAGGAAACATACTGCCATCACGATGTCTCTCGCTAATATAATCGGCATAGAGTGGGAAATAATCCGTTAGGTTGATTTCTTCACTGGCACGCCAGAGCATATTTAAGTCTTTATTTTTGTTAATGAGCCTTTTTTGGCTGCGCGAAGGAGTGTATTTGGCAATATTAATTCTGATGGCTTTACACTCATTACATCGAGCACAGTGCGGGCGATACATTTGCTCGCCACTGCGGCGAAAGCCAGCTTGTATAAGCTTATCATAAACCATACCTTCTTGAGCTTCGCCCACATGCACCAATAGGCGCTCTTCCCTGTCGGGAAGGTAACTACATGGAAAATGAGACGTTAGGCCAAACTTCATGACACTTTCAACTAGGGTAGGGAGACTGGTGTGAGATCTTGAGGCTGCCAAATATCCTCAGAATATGGCGTAGTATAAGCGTGTTGTAGTCGCTGTCTAAACTCTTCACGAGCGACAGCGAAACAGCCAAAGCTTTGTAAATATGGATTTTCGAGTTGGCAGTCGATAAAGTGGATCCCCTGTGTTTGACAAAACTGAACTAAACTCACAAAAGCAAGTTTAGACGCATTTGTGCGTTTGTGAAACATGGATTCTCCACAAAATACATTACCAATACAGACACCATATAATCCACCGACTAGCTGATTGTCCTCCCAGACTTCAATGGAATGTGCTGCACCATCTCGATGCAACGCTATGTATGCTGATACCATATTGGCATTGAGCCAAACACCATTGGTTGATTCAGTGCCATCCTCGTGTTTGATAGGACTGCGCGGTATGCTGCTACAGGCCTTAATGACTTCGTCAAAAGCGTGATTAACGGTTACTCTGTATGACTGTTTGTTCAGCCACTTGCGCAAAGATTTACTGATGTGAAAACGCTCGTATGTGATGATGGCTCGTGGATCTGGTGACCACCACAAAATAGGCTCGCCTTGGCTATACCAAGGAAAAATGCCCAATCGATAAGCATTGCGCAAACGGGCACAGGACAAATCACCACCAAAGGCCAACAAGCCATTAGGCTCCTCTAAGGCTAAGGTTACATCGGGAAAGGCAATATCGTGTTGCGCTAATAAAGGGAGTTCAATCATGATAAAAAAGGCAGCGAAGCGCTGCCTTAGTGCGGTTTAGTCGTCTAGCGCGTCGAGGAATTTCTCAGCGTCTAGTGCCGCCATACAGCCTGTTCCCGCAGAGGTTATCGCTTGGCGATAAATGTGGTCAGAGACATCGCCCGCTGCAAAGACTCCTGGCACACTGGTTTGCGTTGCGTTACCTTCAGTACCTGATTTGACGGTAATATAGCCGTCTTTCATATCCAATTGGCCTTCAAAAATACTCGTATTAGGTTGATGACCGATGGCGATAAATAAACCCATTACGTCGACTTCTTCGGTTGCATCAGACTGTGTATCCTTGATGCGGATACCAGTCACGCCCATGTCATCACCAAGAACTTCGTCTAACGTCCGGTTGTAATGTAAGACCACGTTGCCGTTTTTGGCTTTGTCTAACAGACGGTCGGCAAGGATTTTTTCGCTGCGGAAGCTATCACGACGATGTATCACATGCACTTCTGAAGCAATATTCGAAAGATAAAGTGCTTCTTCAACAGCTGTATTACCACCGCCGACCACCGCGACTTTCTGATTGCGATAGAAGAAACCGTCGCATGTGGCACATGCTGAAACTCCTTTACCCATGAATGCAGTCTCTGACTCTAGGCCAAGATATTTGGCCGATGCACCGGTAGCAATGATTAATGCATCACAAGTATAAGTGCCGGCATCACCTGTTAATGTAAAGGGGCGCTCAGAAAAATCAGTGGTGTGAATGTGATCGAAAATGATCTCCGTATCAAACTTTTCAGCGTGTTGTTGCATACGCACCATCAAATCTGGACCTGTAAGGCCTTCTGGATCACCTGGCCAGTTTTCAACCTCTGTGGTGGTGGTCAGCTGGCCACCTTGTTGCATACCGGTTAACAATACTGGATTGAGATTTGCACGAGCGGCATAGACAGCAGCGGCGTATCCAGCTGGTCCTGAACCCAAAATTAGCAGTTTAACGTGTCTTGCTTCTGACATTGATATCTCCAGTCTAGGCGCAAAGCCTTGGTAAATGTAATTACTAGTTTATATTGTGCTAAACTCTAAAGATTCAACTAGTAATTATCGAACTTCGCATAAATATTCTGCGTATATTAACGTAATTGAGTTTTTTTAGTAGAATTTGCTTAATTGCTAACCACAATTGAGGTATCACATGTCAGTATCCCTTGCCGCTATGGTAAAAGATGGCCATCAATACATGAAAACTTGGCCCATGCGCAAAGAGTTATTTGCGATCTTTCCCGAGTGTCGCGTCATCAGTGCGACGCAGTTCGGTTATAAAGTATTACCTGGATTAGGCATTTTTTCGTTTGTGCTATTGGTGAATAATCACGGTATGAGTTATTTGCCACAAGCGCTGGCCATGGCAGGGTTGTTTTTTAGTCTGCCTTTACAGGGACAACTGTGGCTGGGTCATCGTGCCAATCAACCACTGCCGCCAGCCATACGAGCTTGGCACGGGGAGATTGTGGCCAAAATGCGCCAAGCTGGTGTCACCATCGCGCAACCTAAACAACCGCCAAGATATAAAGAGTTAGCAAAAACCCTCAAAACCGCGTTTGAAAGCCTAGATAAATCATTTACTGAGCGTTGGTTTTGATATAAAAATCCATTCAGACTGACCCACAAAAAAGCCCAACATATGTTGGGCTTTTGCTATCAAAACGCTTTTTATGTTATTTAAGTTCACACTCTAGACACATGGCATACGTGGCTTTCGGATCGTTTAAACGAGAGAAGATTGAAATATCACGTGCGATTTGACCAAACAAGCCTAAAAGCGGACTGTTTGAATCAATCATTTGTGTTTGCACCAGTCTTACCGTGGCGTTTTGCAATAATTCACGAATAAACTGTTCTTTAGGGGACAGAGTACGCTCAATGTATTTGACTTGGTAATCCTTTAGCTCAGCTAATTCAGCCGCCGCGGCAATACCTTCTTCCAAGCCACCTAATGCATCAACTAAACCTAGCTCTAGAGCTGTTTCACCGATCCAAACGCGACCTTGCGCAATCGAATCAACCTGTTCAAGGGTCATATTTCGGTTGTCAGCAACTAGGGTAATAAATTGCTCGTAACCGCGCTCAATAGAGCGTTGAATGATTTGCTCTAGGCTTTCAGGTAGGGTTTTAGACAACGATGAAAAGCCCAGTTCAGTTGTGGAAACACCATCAGTGTACACACCCAAATGCGCCAGTGAATCTTCATAAGTCATTAGCATGCCAAAGATTCCGATTGAACCGGTGATGGTTGCAGGAGAGGCAATGATTTTATCGGCGCTCGCAGAGATCCAATACCCACCTGATGCAGCATAGGTGCTCATGACTGCAACGACTGGCTTGCCAGCATTTTTGAGCTCAATCACTTCTTGACGAATGATCTCGGATGCAAAAGCGCTTCCTCCAGGAGAATCAACATGCAAAACAACCGCTTTTACGTTGTCATTGTTACGTGCTTTGCGCAGTAAACGCGCTGTGGATTCACCACCGATGGTACCAGAGGGTTGATTACCATCTAAAATAGTGCCTTTTGCTACGACCACAGCTATGCCGTCTTTGGTAAATTCCTGAGGCAGCGGAAAGTCAATCACGCGCATGTAACGCGCAAATGAGATTCCCTTAAATGAACTGTCTTTGTCATCTTTCCCAACAAGATCAATCATTTCAGTACGGATTTCTTCGCGAGTTTTGAGTGCATCCACCCAGCCATTGTCTAATGCATATTGGGCAAAGTCACCGTTAGCGGCTTCAAATTTAGCCATAAAAGCGGCAGCCGTTTCATCAAAACTGGCAATATTGATGCCGCGAGCATTGGCAATGTCTTCTTTCATCTGTTGCCAATAGCTACCCATCCAAGCTTCATTCGCTTCTTTTGCCTCTGGTGACATATCGTTACGCAAATACGGCTCAATGGCAGATTTGTATGTCCCAACTTTGAAGACATGAGTATTAATTTTGAGCTTTTCTAACGCTTCTTTGTAATACATACGCTGACGCGTTAAACCGTCAAACAATACCGCACCTTCAGGGTTTAGGTAAATTTTGTCAGCATGCGCGGCTAGATAATACTGTACTTGGCCATAGATATCGCCGCGAGCAATGACGGGTTTACCAGACGTTTTAAAGTCTTCTAAGGCCGAAGCCACAACACGTAACTTGTCTAATCCAGCACCGCGTAAACCATCAAAATCCAACAGCAATGCACTGATGCGGCGATCTTCTTTGGCATTTTCGATGGCTTTTACGACATCGCGAACCAATATTTCTTTTGGCGCTGAATTTCCACCAAAAGCTTCATTCGCAAACTCATCAAATGGATCAACAGAGGTTTTTTGTATCACCAAGTTGCCCGATAGATCTAATACCAAAGCGCCACCCTGAGGAACTTTGATTTCATCTTTACCAGAGTTGGCAATGGCCATGATCATGAAAATAAGTAGAAGAATAAAAATCAGATTAAACACTAACTTCCGAGAGAAGTTGAGGACATTCCAAATCCCGACAAACAACGATTTGGTCAATGACTGGTTTGCTGCCATGCGAAAATACACCTTATATATTATCTCAACCTACATCCTAGAGAGGCGAGGGTAAATCTGCCACTGCAAATTTGTAATTTTTTGTAACGCATCGGTCATAAAGTGCAAAATTTTTTGCAAAAAACACTTTGTGTTTAGCCTGTTTACAGGTACATTTTGCTTGTTTTTTTCTTCATACAAATGAGGTACTCATGGATGCTTTAGATTTGTTGTTACACCGAGCTTCACAGCCTAAACTCACGGCTCCAGCACCAGAAGGGGAGGCGTTAGAAAATATCAAGCAAGCAGCATTGCGCGCACCCGACCACGCGGGTCTTAAACCGTGGCGTTTTATTGTTTGCACAGGCAAGGGGCTCAATAAATTAGGGGATTTATTACAAGAATCTGCGATTGCCGAAGATAAAGATGAGCAAAGTATTTCTCGAGCCATCCAGTTGCCATTACGTGCACCTATGGTCATCATTGCATATACCCAGTATGTGGAGCATGACAAAGTGCCCATGGTGGAGCAAGTATGCTCAACGGCTTGTGCTGTGCATTCAATGCAAATGGCGGCTCAAGCACAAGGTTTTGCTGGGATTTGGCGCACTGGAAGTTATGCTCAATCAAATTATATGAAAAAATCATTAGGTCTCAGTGAGGATGACGAAATCGTCGGGTTTTTATATCTTGGTACATCCAATCTAAAACCTATGCCCAAATCAACGTTAGAGAGTGGCGATTACTTTACCCATTGGGAATGACCGAATAAGTGCCGCAGTTCGGTGCTGCGGCTCAGTATGATAGTCTAATGCCGCTCCTCAACTTCAAAGTACAGCCCAGCATGTTCAATCAGGCGTTTAATCAGAGCCTCTCCCATCGCAGGAGCAGGTGTATATACACCTCCCAACGTAGCCAAATTATCATGAGCCAGACATAAAGCTGCTTCAGCCAGCATACGTGAAGTCGAACCATAGCCTGGGTCAAGGTGTCCACCAACGCTGACTCTCACTTCATGCTCATTCAGAGTACCGATGAATAATACATCATAAGAGCCATTTTCTCGTTCTTCTTGAGTCGGGCCTTCACCCGGTTTTGGGGCGTCAGGGCCTGATAAACTTTTATCGTTGGCGACATGGTGGGCAATTTTTTCTCCTTGTTCACCAGGACCAGTCAAAATCATTTCGTCATACACAAAATCTTTGCCGTAGTAATGGTCGAGTAGGGCGTTAGAGCGATGTATGTTTTTGGTATTGATACTGGCCATGATAAACGGCGCGACCCAAGAATTAAGCGCCTCATCGAAATGGATCTCATTCCCTTTGGGTTGCTCTGGGCCAACAAAACCATCCGCGAGACTAAATGGGTCTTTGAGCCAACCGAGCAACTCTGGTTGTTGCATTGCCGCGGCCATGGTTGCTTGTAGGCTAGCGGCAGTGCCACCACTAAATTTGCCATTCATCTTGCGCACACGACACTTGACACTGGTCATGGGCTTGTTGAAATATTGCCATGCTAAATCTTGCAAAAAGAATACCCCTAAATCAAAAGGGATTGAATCAAATCCGCACGAATGGACAATCCGAGCACCACTTTCTTTGGCAGTTTTAGAAAGGGCATCAATTTGCTGGCGCATCCAAGTTGGCTCACCACACAGATCGACATAATCAGTGCCCATTTCTGCGCATAAACGAATGAGTACATCTCCATAATGCTGATAGGGACCTACAGTGGTGAGGATGACTTTGGTACTGGTCACCAGCGGCAGCAGGGCTTGTGGATCTCGACTGTCAGCGACCAGCACGTCGATGTGTTCAGCAAGGTTTAAGGTGGATTTGGTGTGGGTGAGTTTCGCCTCGTCACGACCGGCTATGGCCCACTTAACATCACTATTGGCGTAGTGGTCACGCAAATATTCACAGACTAATTTGCCAGTGTATCCAGTGGCGCCAAAGACAATTATGTCGAATTGCTTTTCCATTGATGTCTCCTTATTTTTAAAGGAGACATCATAACGGATAATGTGGGAAATGTTAATTATTTGTTAACTTGGTGGTGATAGTTAATTCACAGTTACGATTTTGCACGTGTTGGTGGCACCGATGGTTTCCATGGTATCGCCATAAGTGAAGATGAATTTATCTCCTTCAGCAAGATAACCATAAGCCTTTAGTGCATTCACAACATCTTGCGTGATTTGACCAGGGCGTGATTGCGTCGAATCAAAAAACACAGGTTTAACGCCTCGGTACAATGCCATTGCATTAAGCGTTGTATCGTGACGAGACAAACCAATAATTGGTAGGTTAGTCGTGATGCGTGACATGAGCTTAGTGCTGTTACCCGACTCGGTTAAGCCAACAATGGCTTTGATATTAAAATGGTGATTGGCAGCATAAACTGCAGCCATTGCTACGGTTTCTGAGATGGATTCAAATTTTTCATCCATGCGGTGTTTAGATTCGTTCACGCTTGGGTGCGTTTCTGCGCCAATACATACGCGAGCCATAGCTTCAACAGTTTCAATTGGAAATTTGCCCGCGGCAGTTTCAGCGGATAACATGACTGCATCGGTACCATCTAACACGGCATTGGCGACGTCCATCACTTCGGCACGGGTCGGAAGTGGCGCTTCGATCATCGACTCCATCATTTGCGTAGCGGTGATCACTATTTTGTTTAATTGTCTAGAGCGAGCAATCAGTTTTTTTTGTACGCCAACCAGTTCGGCATCGCCGATTTCAACACCCAAATCACCACGCGCAACCATCACTGCATCGGAAGCAAGAATGATGTCATCAATGGCCTCGTCCGTCGCAACGGTTTCAGCGCGCTCAACTTTGGCACAAATTTGTGCGTTACATCCTGCAGCACGAGCAAGTTCTCTTGCGTATTCTAAATCCGCACCCGAGCGCGGGAAGGATACGGCTAAATAATCTACGCCAATTTGTGCCGCAGTCTTGATGTCTTCTTTGTCTTTATCGGTTAGCGCCGCCGCAGAAAGGCCACCACCTTGTTTATTGATGCCTTTGTTGTTTGACAACTTTCCAGCAACCGATACCGTTGTATAAATGGCGCTACCCTCAATTCGATCAACAATTAATTGGACTCGTCCATCATCCAGTAATAACACATCACCTGGTACTACGTCATTGGGTAAGTCTTTGTAATCAATGCCGACTGAGTGTTGATCACCTGCGTCTTTATCTAAACTAGCATCAAGTACAAATGCATCGCCAATATTCAAATAGATAGGACCGCCTTTAAAGCGTGCTACACGAATCTTAGGTCCTTGCAAATCGCCAAGAATACCAACGTACTTATTGAGCTTTTTGGCTGCAGCTCGAACCCGTGTTGCTCGGTCAATGTGATCTTGAGCAGTGCCATGCGAAAAGTTCATGCGCACTACATTGGCGCCAGCGGCGATGAGTTTCTCTAATATCTCTTGAGAATCAGTGGCAGGGCCGAGAGTGGCAAGAATTTTGGTGCGACGATTTAGTATCATGTATGAGTCCGTATTGTGTCTGTCGTGAATATCGTATGATAGCTTATTTATATTGTAATTATATTACAGATTTTCGAATATTCACTAAAAATGTGGTTTTTTTACGTAATTTTATTACTTTCCGAGTGAATTCGAACAATTGTTGATCATTTAATCGAAAAACGAGAGTCTTTCAGTGATTCTTTCACGCGTTTTAAATTCTCTCTGAATCGATTGCCACGTCTCAAAGTAAAGCCAGTGGCTAGGATATCAATTAAGGTAAGTTGCGCAATGCGAGACGCCATGGGCATATACATATCAGTATCTTCGGCAACGTCCAAAGATAGAACGTAATTACATTCACGACCAAGTGGCGAGTCTTTTGCAGTAATTCCTACGACAACAGCGTGATTGCTCCGTGCGATTTGTGCAATCTCAACTAATGACTTTGTGCGCCCAGTGTGAGAAATCAACACCACGACATCGCCATCCGTCGAGTTCATAGTCGACATGCGCTGCATAACGATATCTTCGAAATACACCACCGGCACATTGAAACGGAAAAATTTATTCAATGCATCTTGTGCAACGGATGCGGATGCTCCAAGGCCAAAAAAAGAAATCTTATTGGCTTGTGTCAACAGGTCTACCACCCGGTTAATAGCATTGATATCAACTGATTGACGAGCGGTTTCCAGAGCCGCCATGGTTGATTCAAAAATCTTGTTCGTATATTCAGCAGGTCCATCATTTTCATCAACGTTGCGATTGACATAAGGCGTGCCGCTAGCGAGACTTTGAGCTAGATGCAGTTTAAAATCGGGGAAGCCTTTAGTATCGAGTCTACGGCAAAAACGGTTGACTGTGGGCTCACTGACATTGGCAAGGTTTGCTAGTGTCGCAATAGATGAATGAATAGCATTTTTGGGATTATCTAAAATAACTTGAGCAACTTTTTTTTCGCTTTTACTAAACGCGTCAAAGTGTCGGGTGATTTGTTCTAAAATATTCATACTAATAGGTGTCTCTTTTGCTTGAGTAACAATATACCTGTATTTCCACACAAGATGTATTGTTTTTGCACAAAATTACAGTAAAACTTTCAGGATTATCGCATTAAATTGATATTTTTTGTATTATCGCAGTGTAAAAGTTGTAATTTTACTACAAAATTGAGTACACTTAACCTTATTACATTAGAAGAATGCAATTGTGTTGTGTTCGTTGAAAAGGCATAAAAACGTGATTAAACCTTCGTTCGACCCTTGTGATTTTGTCCTCTTTGGCACAGTGGGAGATCTCGCTCGTCGCAAATTGCTTCCCTCACTGTATCAGCTAGAGAAAGCTGATTTGATTCATCCTGAAACTAAATTTATCGGTGTGGCCCGTCAATCCTTGGAGCAGACAGAATACGTTGCCATTGTTCGAGAAAACTTAGAAAAATTTTTGGGCGAGACGATTTGTGAAGTCACGTGGTCTCGCTTTTCTGAAAAGCTCAGTTACCTGTGTATTAATATGCTTGAGCCGTCTGATTATGAGCAGTTTACCCCGTTGGTAAATGAAGCGCGAACTATGGTGTGTTATTTTGCCACGCCTCCTTCTATTTTCGGCGATATTTGTGCAGGTTTAAAACATGCTAATGCTATTGATGACTCAATGCGGGTTGTGCTAGAAAAACCCATTGGACATGACCTGGCATCCTCTAAAGTCATTAATGAAACGGTAGCAGAATATTTTAAAGAAAAACAAATCTATCGTATCGACCATTATCTTGGCAAAGAGACAGTTTTAAATTTGATTTCTTTGCGTTTCGCGAACTCTATTTTTACTAACAACTGGGATCACAACAGTATCGATCATGTGCAAATCAGTGTGGCTGAGTCCGTTGGTATTGAAGGGCGTTGGGGTTACTTTGACGATGCAGGGCAAATGCGTGATATGGTGCAAAACCACTTATTACAAATTCTGTCACTCGTAGCGATGGAGCCACCGGCAACTTTGGATGCGGATGATATTCGTGACGAGAAACTAAAAGTACTCAAAGCGTTATATCCAATTGACTCCTCTAATATTGACGAGATGACGGTTCGAGGTCAATACGTGGGTGGTTTTGTTAACGGTAAAGAAGTACCGGGGTATTTGGATGAACCTGATGCAAACCAAAAATCCCAGACTGAGACCTTTGTTGCAATAAAAGCGCATATTAATAACTGGCGTTGGGCGGGCGTTCCGTTTTATTTGAGAACCGGTAAACGCATGCCTGCGAAGACCTCTGAGGTGGTCATCTACTTCAAGCGTCAGCCACATAACTTATTTAAAGATAGCTTTGCACAGTTGCCACCGAATAAATTGGTTATTCGTTTGCAACCGGACGAAGGCGTCGAAATCACCGTTATGAATAAAGTGCCAGGGTTGACCTCATCAGGATCGATGGATCTGCAAAAAACCCAGTTGAACCTGTCGTTTTCTGAAGCTTTCTCCGATGAACGCATTGCCGATGCTTACGAAAAACTCCTGTTAGAAGTTATGCTTGGCAACCAAGCTCTATTTGTTCGTCGCGATGAAGTGGAACAGGCTTGGTCATGGGTTGATTCGATTATTGGCGCTTGGGCAGCCAAAAATGAACCGCCTGAACCTTATCAAGCAGGGACTTGGGGACCCGTTGAATCCATCGGTTTACTCGCCAAAACTGGACGTGCATGGTATCAACAACAAGCCGTCAAAAAAGCACAAGGAAAATAATATGGCTCTTGTATCAAATGAATTTGCCTCTGCGGAACAGTTAACTGCACAGTTCGCTATTACTATTGCTGATCTTCTTGGTCAAGCCATTACACAAAAAGGCCAAGCAACACTTGTGGTCAGTGGCGGTCGCACCCCGGTTGCCTTGTTTCAGACGCTGGCTCAAACCGAGTTGGATTGGAGTAAGGTCGTTATTACCCTAGCAGATGATCGCTGGGTGGATGTAAACGATGATGCGAGCAACGACAAACTTGTGCGCACGCACTTGTTACAAGGCCACGCAGCTGCGGCCACATTTATTACGTTAAAGCATGATTTTGCCAATGCTGAAGATGCAGTAGCCTCATGTGAAGCTGCACTGGATAATGTGCAGTTACCTTTTGATGTAGTGATATTGGGAATGGGTGAAGATGGCCACACGGCTTCGTTATTTCCATGTTCAGAACAAATCGAGCAAGGTTTAGATCTGAATTCACACGCTAAATACATTGCGGTACAGCCTACCACGGCGCCTCATCAACGTATGTCGCTGACCCTACCGGCGATTTTAGCTGCTAAGAATATATTTTTACATTTAGTCGGTGAATCCAAAAAAGACACGATTGCCAAAGCATTACAAAGCACCGAATTGGCGATGCCAATTAGTGCGGTAATTAATCGCGCAACCGTTAACCTTATGTGGGCACCATAGGAGTAGGGACCAATGAACCAAATTATTCAAGAAGTCACCGAACGCATTATCGAGCGTTCCAAGCAAACTCGTGCAGGTTACCTTGCCAAAATAGCCGAAGCACGTCGTCAAGGCCCACATCGTGGAGCCTTGTCATGTGGTAATTTGGCGCATGGTTTTGCCGCATGTGGCAAACAAGAAAAAGCTGATTTAACCTCAATGGTCAAAGCGAACATTGCGATTTGTTCCTCTTACAATGACATGTTATCCGCACATCAGCCTTATGAAAACTACCCGGCAATCTTAAAAGATGCTATTAAGAATGTGGGCTCTGTGGCGCAGTTTGCTGGTGGCGTACCAGCTATGTGTGATGGTGTTACTCAAGGTAATGCAGGCATGGACTTGTCATTGCTGTCCCGCGACGTCATTGCGCAATCGACTGCCGTAGCCTTATCACACAATATGTTTGATGGCGCGATGATGCTCGGGATATGTGATAAAATTGTCCCTGGGATGTTATTAGGAAGCTTATCTTTTGGCCATTTACCTACCGTTTTCGTACCGGCAGGCCCTATGCCTTCCGGCTTACCAAATAAAGAAAAGGCCCGGGTTCGTCAAGCATACGCTGAAGGTAAAGCGGATCGTGAAGAGCTCTTAAGAGCTGAGAGTGAATCGTATCACTCAGCCGGCACTTGTACCTTCTATGGTACGGCCAACTCAAACCAGCTTGTGGTTGAGATCATGGGTCTACATTTACCGGGTTCTTCATTTGTGAATCCAGGTACACCACTGCGTGATGCGCTCACCCGAGCCGCAGGTGTGCAAGCCACTCGTATTACTGATTTAGGCGATAATTACCGCCCAATCGGTGAGCTGGTCAATGCTAAAGCCGTGGTCAATGGTTTGATAGGATTGTTGGCAACAGGTGGTTCTACAAATCACACCATGCATTTAGTGGCAGTAGCAAGAGCAGCTGGTTTTATTGTGAACTGGGATGATTTCGCTGATTTGTCTCGTGCAACACCATTATTGACTCGTATTTATCCTAACGGTCATGCGGACATCAATCACTTTGTCGCGGCAGGCGGTATGTCATTACTTATTAAAGAATTATTGGACTCGGGTTTACTGCACAATGACGTAAAAACGATTTGTTCTGATAACCTTGAAATGTATACCAAAGAACCTGTGTTGCGTGACGGTGAACTTGAGTGGGTCGATGGTCCATCTAAATCCTTAGACAAAGAGGTGGTCGCATCAGTTGCCGTGCCATTTAAACCCGATGGCGGTTTATCTGTATTATCAGGAAACTTAGGTCGTGCGGTCATCAAAACTTCTGCATTGCGCTCTCCAGAGTGCAAACTGACCTTACCTGCTGTTGTATTTGAAGACCAATTTGAATTAGATGCGGCATTCCAAGCTGGTGACTTAGATAAAGATTGTGTCGTGGTGGTGCGTTTCCAAGGTCCAGCCGCGATTGGTATGCCTGAATTACATCGCTTAACGCCACCGCTAGGTGTGTTGCAAGACCGTGGCTACAAAGTCGCATTGGTCACAGATGGTCGTATGTCTGGTGCGTCAGGTAAGGTACCTGCTGCCATTCATGTTACACCTGAAGCATACAAGGGGGGCTTACTGGCTAAAGTTCACAACGGCGATATGATTGAAATTGACACCACTACCGGCTCTTTGGCTTTGTTAGTCGATGCCGCTGAACTGGCTAAGCGTGAAGCGCAACCAGCTAATTTAGCTAAACATCATATTGGTATGGGACGTGAAATGTTTGCTGGTATGCGTTTATCAATTTCTGGCGCAGAGGAAGGCGCATGTACGTTATTTGTAGAGCAAGGAGCAACACACAATGGCTAACAATATTGGCAATTTGGGGCATAAGCTCATCGCAGATGTCGGCGGAACTAATATTCGTCTGGCAACCGTAACTGGTAACGGCATAGCTGATATTGAGAAATATCAGTGTATTGAGTTTGTCAGCATTCAAGCTGCAATAGAGCACTACTTTGCAGAGCACAAAGATAAAACCTTTACTTCTGCGTGTATCGCCATTGCAGGGCCTGTCAATCAGGAAGTGATCAAATTCTCTAATAACGATTGGGAGTTTACGGCGTCAGGATTGCAAAATAATCTTGGTCTTGAACATTTGTTTGTGATTAATGACTTCACAGCAGTCGCTCATTCGCTACCTGTGTTAAGTGATGAGCAAATCATCCAAATTGGTGCAGGTTCACCAATTGAAAATGGTAACATTGCTGTATTTGGCCCGGGCACAGGTTTGGGTGTTGAGCACATCACACAAACTACAAGTGGCTGGCAAACCCTTGATGGAGAAGGCGGTCATGTCGATTTTGCCCCAGTAGATGACACCGATGTTGTCATCTGGCGATACTTACAAGCCCAATACGGCAGAGCGTCAGCTGAAGAGGTCATGTCAGGACGCGGTATTGTCAATGTCTACAAAGCACTTGCAGAAGCGGAAGGTGTTGAACCTATTTACAATGAAGCGGCTCTGATCACCGAAAGTGCGCTCAATAAACAATGCGCCATTTGCGAAAAAACCTTAGCACAATTTTGCGCCATCATGGGCAGTTTTGCGGGTAACTTGGCGATGAATTTAGCTACGACCGGTGGTGTGTTCATTGGCGGTGGCATTGCTTCGCGGTTTGTTGAATTTTTACAAAAAAGTGAATTTCGTTCACGCTTTGAAGCCAAGGGACAAATGGCTCATTACATAAAAGATATCCCTACGTACTTAATTAACGAACCCGATCACGGGTTATTGGGTGCCGCTGCGTACCTTAATCAACATGTAAGGAATGCCTAATGAGTCAGTCATGGCAATACTCAGCACAAGACGTGTTTGCAACATCACCTGTTGTTCCTGTGCTTGTGATCAAAAAACTAGAACACGCAGTG
The DNA here is from genome assembly GCA_023268935.1 of Glaciecola sp. Lineage (GTDB taxonomy): Bacteria > Pseudomonadota > Gammaproteobacteria > Enterobacterales > Alteromonadaceae > Opacimonas. The sequence continues at coordinate 31,256 of JALRKK010000054.1, read as the reverse complement.
CCATTAGCCAAAGCATTGATTGCTGGCGGTATTAATATTTTGGAAGTCACGTTGCGAACTCCTGTGGCACTAGAAGCCATTGAATTGATCTCAAAAGAATTACCTGATGCTATGATTGGCGCGGGTACTGTAACGAATGCAGAACAGTTACAACAAGTGACCGATGTGGGCGCTAAATTCGCCATCAGCCCAGGCATGACTGCAGAGTTATTAGCCGCGGGACAGGCTGGCTCTATTGCGTTGATTCCAGGGATCTCTTCTACCTCTGACTTGATGCGCGCACGCGATGCTGGATATACCCACCTTAAGTTTTTCCCAGCAGAAGCGGTAGGCGGTGTAAAAGCCATTAAATCCATTGCGGGCCCGTTCCCAGATATGGTGTTCTGCCCAACCGGTGGTATTAGTTTGTCAAACTATCATGACTATTTGGCGTTACCAAATATTCACTGTGTGGGTGGTTCATGGCTTGCACCGGATGCGTTAATGGATGCCGGTGACTGGGATGCGATTACCCAACTTGCTAAAGAAGCGGTGGAAGGAGCAAAAGCTGTCGCGTAAAAGCCGGCTAAGTTCAGTTCGCAATACTTCATTAGACGCACATTATTGAGAGGATAATGTGCGTTTTTTTGCGCTTTAAAACATTAGTCAATCAACTGTATTAGTTCATGAGTGTTTCCAGGAATTAACTCATATCCTTGGGTAAGAGCGGTTTCGATACATACAAACTGTCGATACTCTTCATCAGCTAAATCTAGGAGTGCCTTTGCTTTAGCTGCGCCAGGGTTCCATACGACCAGTGAATCATGGCCTCTGTGCTTTATTGTGATAGGGGAATCGCTTACGATTTTGGTTGATGGCGCTGGCAGCAAATGGACACGGTCAACTTCATCGTTAATTAGATAGGGATTTTCGCCAAAATCATGTCGTATAGTGGTATTGTTATCAATAAATTGATGTGCTTGCTCAAAACCCTCAAGTTCAATATCTGCGATATCTGGAATTGCGAAATACGTATGCAATGCACCGGTGATCGCAATTGGTTTTGCACTGGAATTGGAGGATATTAAGCGTATCTCGAGCACTTCACCCAATGTGATTTTGATTGAGCAAAATAACCCCGGTGGCCACAACGGATGTTGCGTATCAGATGGAACGAGAGTGACAGACGATTCTTCAGCACTGCATGTTTGCGCAATAATATTCCACGGTTGATTTCGCACTAAGCCATGCGCTATCTTGTGCGAAGCGATATCAGCATGTAGCTGGCCAAACCATGGCCAGCAAATCGGTACTCCGCCTCGAATCGCTTTGGTGCCATCCATTACAGCCTGCTTCGAAACAAACAAACGCTCCAATCCATTGCGCACATAAGAGGTGAGGTGTGCGCCATGAAGCGCAATTTGGCAACTGGCCGATGAGGTCCGTAAGGTGACATTATTCATGTGTCGGTGAGTCCTTTTTGAGTATTTTCTAAAGAATAGTGCACAAAACAAAAAAAGCCCAGTCGGAACTGGGCTTGTATGGGGGAGAAACAAATTATTTTTGGATGTGAGCCACTAAGTCTAAGACTTTGTTTGAGTAACCCACTTCGTTGTCGTACCAAGCTACCAATTTGACAAAAGTGTCAGTCAAAGCAATACCTGCCGATGCATCAAAGATAGAAGTGTGCTTGTCACCGATAAAATCATTCGAAACTACAGCATCTTCGGTGTAATCTAGGATACCTTTAAGAGGTCCTTCGGCAGCTTCTTTAACGGTTGCACAGATTTGCTCATAAGAAGCAGGGCGTTCAAGATTCACAGTCAAATCAACGACAGAAACATCCGGTGTTGGCACACGGAAAGCCATACCTGTTAACTTGCCATTCAATGCTGGAATGACTTTACCAACAGCTTTGGCCGCGCCAGTAGATGATGGGATGATGTTCTGACCGGCACCACGACCCCCACGCCAATCTTTGGCAGAGGGTCCATCAACCGTTTTTTGTGTTGCTGTTGTTGCATGTACCGTGGTCATCAAACCGTCTTTAATACCGAAGTTGTCGTTGATGACCTTAGCAAGAGGAGCAAGACAGTTAGTCGTACATGATGCGTTTGATACGATGGTTTCGCCTGCATAGCTATCGTGATTGACCCCCATCACGAACATTGGCGTATCGTCTTTTGATGGTGCTGACATGACGACTTTTTTGGCACCCGCTTCTAAGTGGGCTTGAGCTTTGTCAGCGGTTAAGAATATACCAGTCGCTTCGACTACAACATCTACGCCAATTTCATCCCAAGCTAATTCTGCAGGATTGGTTTTGTTCGTCACACGAACGAACTTACCATTCACCAATAAACCACCGTCAGTGACATCAACATTGCCGTCAAAACGACCGTGAGTAGAATCGTATTTGAACATGTAGGCGATATAGTCCAGATCTAATAGGTCATTAATACCTACAACTTCGATGTTGTCACGCTCAACCGCTGCGCGCATAACCAAGCGACCGATGCGGCCAAAACCATTGATACCTACTTTAATTGTCATAACGACCTCTAATCTTATCGAAAAAACACAAAATGAAATAAATTTACATAAATTATAGGGTTGATACGGGCTTTAAGCAAGTTTTTATCGGTAAAATGTAGTTTTATTACATAAAAAGTGTAAACTTATCCTAAATGCAATCGTATTCACTTTTAATATGACCGCAAAGCCAAGATAATGCAGGGTCAAATTAGTCTAGTCTGGAATTTTTATGTCGCAAACACCCATTGATGCGCTCGTCACATTGCGCGGGATTGAAACGCAATTTATTGATGCGTATGGCAAACCCACATCAGTTGCCGCTGGAACTAAGGAAAAGATCTTAGGTGTCATGGGGTATGATATCGAGAATGAAGGCCACTTAGTTCAACAAATCAATGAGCAGGTTTCAGATGCATGGATGACGCCACTTGATCCTGTTAAAGTGTTGCGCCATTCCTCCGACAAATTGATTGCACTGCGTTTACCCATTGCTATGGTGAATACGCCTTTATCACTAAAAGTGACGACGGAAACAGGCACCGAACTACTGCAAAATATTACCGCAAACGAGCATACACTGGTGAATGCGGCGGACATCGAGGATTCAGAGTATCAAGAGTTTGCTGTTGAACTTGAGTGTGACTTACCAGATGGATATCACACTATTCGACTTATGCACGATACACAGGTGCTTGCTGATGGGCGTTTAATCATGGCACCGGATGCGTGCTATACCCCAGCAAAAATAGCTCAAGGCCATAAAGTTTGGGGATTGAGTGTTCAATTGTACTGTGTGCGCAGCGAACGCAACTGGGGCATGGGCGATTTTACTGATTTGCAAGCATTACTGCGCAATGCTGCGCAGCAGGGCGCAGATTTTATTGGCTTGAACCCCATTCACGCATTATATCCCAATGAACCCGACTCGTGTTCACCTTACAGCCCGTCTTCTCGTAAATGGTTGAATCACCTTTATATCGATGTTACAGCAGTGCCTGAATATTCTGCATCTGCCATTCAAAAAATGGTCAGTGAGGGCGATTTTCAAGCCAAATTACAACATACTCGTGCTGTGGAATACGTCGATTATCAGTCCGTTGCCGAACTCAAAATGCCCGTGCTTAATGCGTTGTATAAAGAGTACAGTAAGGGCGATACCAGTGAACTGGACGCGTTTATCGAGCAAGGTGGCGAAAGTCTTGCGGCACTGGCAACTTATGATGCGTTACAAGAACATTTGCGCCAAGAAGGCAAAGACAGTTGGGGATGGCCGGTTTTCCCTGAAGAATATCAAACGTATCAGAATGAAGCCGTTGGAGAGTTTGCCCATGAGCACGCCGAGCGTGTGCGTTTTTACGGTTATTTGCAGTTTCTTGCCGCACAGCAATTTGCAGCGGCCAGTGCTGTTGCCGATGAGTTGAATTTGACTATTGGTATTTATCGCGATTTGGCGGTTGGCGTCAGTGAGGGCAGTGCCGAAATATGGGCTGCCAAAGATTTGTATGTGACGCAAGCTAGTGTTGGCGCTCCACCTGATATTTTAGGCCCACTGGGTCAGAATTGGGGCTTGCCGCCTATGGATCCGGAAGAATTGTACCAACAAGCGTATCAACCGATCGTTGAGTTATTTTCTTCTAATATGGCCAATTCAGGCGCGTTGCGCATTGACCATGCTATGGCGTTGTTGCGTTTATGGTGGGTGGTCAAAGGTGACTCTGCTGACAAAGGGGGGTACGTTTACTATCCGGTCGATGATTTGTTGGGTATTTTGGCGCTTGAGTCGCATCGCCACCAAACCCTTATTATAGGCGAAGATTTGGGTACAGTACCTGGAGAAATTAGAGATAAACTGGCCTCAAATGGGGTGTATTCTTATCGTGTATTTTTCTTTGAGCAAGCTGAAGATGGCGGTTTCTATTCTCCTGCACATTATCCTGTGCAATCGATGGCGACATTGACCATTCATGACTTCCCAACATTAATTGGCTACTGGCACTGTAATGATTTGGAATTGGGCAAAGAACTTGGTTTGTATCCGACTGAGGAGATCTTACAACCCTTATACGCATCTCGTCATGAAAACAAACAACAAATTCTCAATACTTTGTACGGGCATGGCTCGATCCCACAAGAGGTAGGGCACGATGTCAACTATGTCGGCATGACCCAGGCTTTGAATTACGGTATGCAGGTGCACATGGCCAAAGGCAGTTCAGCCTTGTTATCATTGCAGTTGGAAGATTGGTTACAAATGGACAAACCAGTCAATATTCCTGGCACTTTTAACGAATATCCAAATTGGCGTCGTAAGTTGTCGCAGAACTTGGAAGATATTTTTAGTAATCGTGATATATTGGATTTGTCTGCGCGTATTTCTCAAGCGCGCATCGACGCCAGTCAAACATAAACAAAAAGGAACAGAATGACTGATTATCATCATTTGGTACAAGGACGTGCGAGTTTTCCCTTCAATGATTTGGGCGTGTTTCGCAACGAGTTAGGCGATTTTTGTCGAGTCTACATCCCCGGTGCAACCGCAGTGACTGTGGTAGATGTTCAAGGTCACCATATCGTCGAATTGAGCGACGTAGGAAATGGTGTGTTCACTAATAGTATTCCCAGTGAGATCCCCGAACCGTACCGGCTAATGGTGCGAACTAACCAGACACAATATACGATTGCCGATCCATATGGTTTTAAAGAGGAGGCTTATCATGCGGTGCATTTTGTCGATCATGCGCCGCAAAATGTTTATCGCCAGCTTGGGGCACAGGCTATTACGTTACATGAAGCAGATGATACGTCTTTAAAGGCGGTTCGATTTGCGGTGTTTGCACCCAATGCGTCAGCGGTGTCAGTGATTGGTGAATTTAATCACTGGAATGATACTGCGCACCCCATGCAAAAAACCGATATGGGCTATTGGGTGCTGGTCATTCCGTCAGCGCACATTGGGCAAAAATACAAGTTTGCCTTGCGTAACGCACAAGGCGAGCGCTTACCTCATAAAGCCGATCCGGTGGGCTTTTACCATGATCAATATCCATCTCATGCTTCGGTGATTTTTGACCATTCCTCTTACGTTTGGAATGACAGTGAATGGCGCAATAGACAAAATTCCGATCCGTATTCACATCCCATCAGCATCTATGAAGTGCAACTTGCTTCCTGGCGCAGACCGGTTGATGGACGTCGCTATTTATCCTATCGTGAGCTTGCTCAAGACTTGGTCGAATACGTCAAAGATATGGGCTATACGCACATCGAGTGTATGCCGATTTCTGAATACCCATTTGATGGCTCATGGGGCTATCAACCTGTTGGTTTATTTGCTCCAACTAGCCGTTTTGGAACACCTGATGATTTTAAATATTTTGTTGATACCTGCCATCAAGCCGGTATTGGGGTGATTATTGATTGGGTACCGGCGCATTTTCCAGAGGATGAACATGGTTTAGCTAAGTTCGATGGGTCGTGTGTCTATGAATACGAAGACCCACGAAAAGGCTGGCATCCAGATTGGAACTCATGCATTTATGACTTTGGTAAAGATGAAGTTCGTCAATTTTTGGTGGCGAATGCCTTATATTGGTGTGAGCATTTTCACATCGATGGATTGCGTGTGGATGCGGTGGCATCTATGTTGTATCTGGACTATTCGCGCAACGATGGCGAGTGGATCCCGAATGTCGATGGTGGTAATCACAACTATGAAGCCATCAGCTTATTGCAGTGGATGAATCGAGCTATTTATGAGCAGTTTCCAAATGTTATGACCATTGCCGAAGAATCCACCTCGTTCGCTAAGGTGTCTCGTCCTGTCGATATGGGAGGACTCGGCTTTGGCTTCAAATGGAATATGGGTTGGATGCACGATTCATTAGAATACATCAGTCGTGATCCAGCACATCGCAAATATCACCATAATGAAATCACATTCTCGATGGTGTACGCGTTTGATGAAAATTTCGTCTTGCCCATATCACACGATGAGGTGGTGTACGGCAAAGGCTCTTTGATCAACAAAATGCCTGGCGATGACTGGCAACAGCGAGCGAACTTAAGAACTTATGTAAGTTTCATGTTTACCCATCCAGGCAAAAAACTCAATTTTATGGGCTGTGAATTGGGACAATATCGGGAGTGGGATCACGATGGTCAGCTCGATTGGTACTTGCTAGATGAGCCAAAGCATTTACAGATTCAACAGTTGTATCGCGATTTGAATCACTTATATCGAAACAACCCTGCACTGTATGAGCAATGTCATATTGGAGAGGGGTTTCGGTGGTTATCACACAATGATGAGGAACGCTCTATTGTGTGTTTTAGTCGCCATTCAGATGCTGGTCAAACTGCCGTTGTGCTCTGTAATTTTACGCCTAGCCCACACAATGAGTACGTTTTAGATCATGTTTCTGACGGGGAATATCAAGTGGTGTTTAATTCGGATGCAGCCATTTATGGTGGGAGCGATTATTTTGTGCCTCAAGCTGCAACCGTTGCCAATGGTCATTTGATGCTAGCATTACCACCATTAGCTTGTGTGGTATTAGTACAACAATGATTACAGCCAATCTGCGTGCCTCGTACGGAGTTACAGTAACTGAAAACAGTCTTGAGTTCGTCTTGTATGGGCCTGAACTCAAAGACGCAGAATTGGTTTTATTTCATGCTGATACGCAAGAAGAACTGGCTCGCTTCCCAGCAGATAAGCGCGTAGGTAAAGATTGGTATTGGTCGATTAATACAGGCTATTCTGATTCGGTTTATTTATATTATGTTACGATGCAAGATGGTGGAGCGTACTTCATCAGTGATCCATACGCCAAACAACTGTCTCATGCTTGGTACTGGAATCGTGAGCAATATAATAAAAATCCGTCATTGTGGTTTCCAAAAGGCAAAATCCCACCTCAACATCGATACTCAAAATTGGTTCGGGTTGCGCCATTAGAAAAAGCGATTTTGCCCCATCATCGCGTCGTATATGAAGCGCATGTCAAAAGCATGAGCATGCAACACCCAGGCGTGCCAGTTGAGCATCGCGGGACTTATTTAGGCTTGTGTCATTCTGCTGTGATCAAGCATTTGCAAGACATGGGCATCACCACGATTCAGTTGATGCCCTTGATGGCGTTTATGCCAGAGCCTTTCATTGTCGAAAAAGGCCTCACGAATTATTGGGGCTATAATACGGCCAGCTTTTTTGCACCAGAGCCTCGATATGCCTACCGTGATGCGCATTCAGAATTACAAACTTGTGTCGATACGCTGCACAAAGCCGGTTTTGAAGTGATTTTGGATGTGGTGTTTAACCACACTGCCGAGGGTGGTCCTGATGGACCGATATTACATCATCGTGCGACCCAACCAAGTACAGCATATACCTTTTTACCAGAATCGAGAGAATATGCGAATTATTCAGGATGTGGCAATACCATTAACCTTGCGCACCAGTACAATCTCCAAATGATATTAGATGCAGCAAGACATTGGGTTACAGAATATGGATTTGATGGCTTTCGCTATGACTTGGCAACGAATATGGGGCGACAGCCACATGCGTTTTCATTAAAGTCAGGTTTTTTTAAAGCCCTGCAACAAGATCCTCTTTTGCGTGACAAAATTCACATTGCTGAACCGTGGGACATCGGTGATTATGGCTATCAGTTAGGGAATTTCCCGGTGTCCTTTGCTGAAATCAATGATCAGTTTCGCGATATCACCCGCAGTTTTTGGCGCGGAGATAATAACAAAATGGCCGATTTTGCGACCTGTATGTTCGGTTCACGAGATATTTTTCATAAAGGCGTTCGCGCCTCTTACACATCCGTCAATGGCGTGACGTTTCACGATGGCTTCACCTTACAAGATGTCGTGAGCTACCAAGACAAACACAATGAGGCGAATCTTGAGGACAATCGCGATGGTCATAATCACAATGCGAGTTGCAATTATGGCATTGAAGGACCAACCGATGATGTGGTGATCAACCACGTACGAGAAAGGCAAAAGCGCAATTTGTTTGCGTCTATGATCTTTGCTCAGGGCACGCCATTGGTCTTGCATGGCGATGAATTAAGTCGTACGCAACTCGGTAATAATAATGCGTATTGTCAAGATAATGAGCTCAACTATTGTGACTGGGATCTCAATCGCCAGCAGGCAGATTTTTTAGCTTTTTGTCAGTACTGTATCGCGTTAAAACAATCCAGTCAGATCCTCACCAATGCTCAATTAGCAGATGATGCATTTTTTGATAAGTGCAATGTGGATGCCGTGCACTGGTACAAAATTGACGGCAGTCCCAAAGCCGATTTCGATTGGCATGATCCAGTGAACAAAGGCTTTGCCGTAGAGTTAATTGGCAATCGAAATAATCAAGAACACTGGCTGATTTGTGTCAATGCCGACAAGGTCGATCACAATATGGTGTTGCCTAAAGTCAAGCAAAACCATCGTTGGCAGGTAGTACTCGATACGCGTATGACGGATTTTAAACCTACAGGCGCTTACATAGCGAAACCACAATTTGTGATCTCAAACCGTTCCTTTGTTATATTTAAACAAGATGAACCTAAAAGAGAAGCATAATGTCCAAATCATTTAATACCGCTCACCTCAGTCCTGAAGCGCTATATGTGACACAAGAAAAAGGCACTGAACGTCCTTTTACTGGCGAGTATAACGCGCATTTTGCAACTGGGATGTATCACTGTGTTGTCTGTGATGCGCCACTGTTTAGCTCTGAGCATAAATTCGAATCTGGCTGTGGCTGGCCGAGCTTTTTTGATCAAGATACATCACAAAATGTAAAGTTTGCCCCCGATCATTCACATGGCATGATACGCACTGAAATTTTGTGCAAACACTGTGATGCGCATTTGGGGCATGTTTTTAACGATGGCCCTGCACCGACTGGTGAGAGGTATTGCGTAAATAGTGTCTCTTTGCAGTTTCACTCGGGTGAATAAATCATATATCACGCAAAAAATAATATATTTTAGTCTTATATAGTGTGCTTTATTTTCGTCTGAAAACCTCAAGCATGCGCGTTCACCGCAACGAACCTTTAATAATGTTGAAAAACAACATACAATTCTTTTAATTTCTCTGAAAACATCCATTTTTTGTAATTATCCAACAATTTGGCAAGCCCATTTTCCTTGTATACACTTAGCTTCGAATTTGTCGCCTCTGTACCCTACAAACGTACCGTGGCAAGTGTTTAACTAGTTTGAGTAAAGGCCTTAATTACAATGAATCAAGCAGTCGAATTGGAACTTCAAAAAAGTTGGCAGGAGCGTCAGGAATACGCTGAAAAAATGATGCCAATTATTGGTAAACTGTATCGTAACAAAGCAATTGAAATCACCGTATACGGTCGCTCGTTATTAAACGCCAGCGCCATCGATGTCATCAAAGCACATCGCACGGTTCGACGTCATGAAGGCCAAAAACTTCGCTTACGCGAATCTTTTCCAATTCTTGATGCCATTAACGAGATGCAAATTGCACCAGCGTGCATTGATATTGGCAAATTGGCGTATGATTTTCATTATGGCGCAGGTAAAGAATCTACAGACCTAGTCGGATTTATCAAAGAGCAACTTGCTCCAGTGGTTGATAAAGAAGATAACCAAGCACCACAAGACGTAGTATTATACGGCTTTGGACGTATTGGTCGTTTATTAGCGCGCTTGTTAATTGAACGTCAAGGTGAAAACAATAAATTGCGTCTACGTGCAATTGTCGTGCGTGGCGGTAAAGATGGTGATTTAGAAAAACGCGCCTCATTGTTGCGTCGCGATTCAGTACATGGCCCATTCAATGGTTCAATCACAGTAGACAACGAGCGCAAAGCTATTTTAGCCAATGGCTCTTACATTCAAGTGATTTATGCAAACTCACCAGAAACGGTCGATTACACACAATACGGTATCGATAATGCTTTAATCATTGACAACACAGGTATTTGGCGTGACCGCGATGGCCTTGGCTTACACCTTCAAGCGAAAGGTGCTGCGAAAGCACTATTGACCGCACCAGGCAAAGGCGATATCAAAAACATCGTGTATGGTGTGAACCATCAAGACGTCACTGCAGATGATAAAATTGTGTCTGCAGCATCTTGTACTACCAATGCGATTACACCTGTACTAAAAGTACTTGATGAAGAATACGGCATCAAAAACGGCCATGTCGAAACTGTGCATGCATTCACCAATGACCAAAACTTAATTGATAACTATCACAAAGCTGAGCGTCGTGGTCGCAGTGCGCCACTGAACATGGTTATCACTGAAACAGGTGCTGCGAAAGCCGTATCAAAAGCCTATCCTAAGCTTGAAGGTAAATTGACGGGTAACGCGATCCGTGTACCAACACCGAATGTATCAATGGCGATATTGAATTTGAATCTTGAAAAAGAAGCTGGTTCTAAAGAAGCCATTAATGACTTTTTGCAAAATGCGGCCTTGTTCTCTGAGTTACAAAATCAAATTGATTTCACTTCATCAACAGAGATTGTATCTAGTGACTTAGTGGGTGCGCGTGCAGCATCAATTGTCGACAGTGCTGCGACGATTGTGTCGGGCGACCGTGCAACATTATATGTTTGGTATGATAACGAGTTTGGTTATAGCTGTCAGGTAATGCGTGTGGCGCAAGACATGGCGGGTATATTTGCGCCGTGCCTGCCAGCCAAATAAGTATTGTTCACTCTAATATGATTAAGCCTCGGACTGTGTGCCGGGGCTTTTTTTGTTCTGTGAAAGAACACTGCTACAATTACGATCTTAATTATCATGCTTAACGAATAAGCTTAGTATTCAGCACGAAACATAACGCAGATGGAAACCAACAAAACTTCAAAACCTCGCTCACTTCGCAAAAGTCTCATTGAGATATTTGTCTTTATTGTGTTGTTGGTGGCCATCGTCTGGTATCAACAGCGTGATATGCTGGTCGCAGATGGCACAGTAACGATTCCTGAGCATCAATTTGTGAGTCTTGACGGGCGAACACAACCACTACTTGACAATGATAAACCGACATTAGTGTATTTTTTCGCGCCTTGGTGCAAGGTGTGTTTTTGGAGTATAAATAATGTTGATGAACTCGATGTGGAACAAGTAAATGTGATTAAGATTGCTCTTTCTTTTCAAAACCTTGAAGAGGTCGAGCGATTTGTTCAAGAGACAGGTACTAAGCGCAGTAATGTTCTGTTAGGGACTCGTAGCACGGCTGATACGTTCCAAATCAGTGCATTTCCAAGCGTGTATATTCTGGACAACCAAGGAGTAGTTGTTGGTCGGAGTGTCGGGTATAGTACAGAGTTTGGCATAAAGGTAAAGCTTGCTTTTGCAGGTTAGGGACAAATATCACATAAGACAAAACTGGTCATTTCCACAAAATTTATGCTACATTGCAAGTAATAAGAATAACACGGACATTACCTATGCATATCAGCAGTGCATTTGACAGCGGTAACATTTGCGTCATTGCGGCAGACTCCCCTCAAAATATTCGATTATCGATTAACAAAGACCATCAATCTGATTTTTATCAGTGGTTTCATTTTCGCCTCTCGACCACAGCCATGGTCAACCATACCTTACACATCACAAATTTAGCGAATTCAGCCTACCCCAAAGGATGGGAGGGATATCAAGCCGTGGCCAGTTATGACCGGGAAGAATGGTTTCGCGTCGACACTTCCTTTGACGGCGATACACTTACCATCGATGTAACGCCGGAACACGATGTGATGTATTTTGCTTACTTTGCACCTTACAGTTATGAGCGTCACATGGATTTGATTGCTTCTGCACAAACTGGGTTTGAATGTCGTCATGAACTACTCGGCCGAACCTTAGATGGACGTGATATGGATTTGCTGGTCATTGGTGACGAGCAATCTGACACACCGAAATTAAAATTTTGGGTCATTGCTCGCCAACACCCAGGCGAATCTATGGCGCAATGGTGCGCAGAAGGCTTATTGTCTAGGTTATTGGATGATAGTGATGGTGTTGCGCGTGAATTATTAGAACACGTGGTGTTTTATGTCGTTCCCAATATGAATCCTGACGGCAGTGTGCGCGGTCATCTGCGCACTAATGCAGCTGGGGTGAACCTCAATCGCGAATGGGAGAGTCCCTCCATGGAGCAGTCTCCAGAAGTTTTCCTTGTGCGCAACAAGATGGATGAAGTCGGAGTCGACCTGTTCTTGGATATGCATGGTGATGAAGCGCTACCGTATAATTTTGTTGCCGGTTGTGAAGGTAATCCGAACTACAACGAGCGATTAGTTGAATTAGAGAACACGTTTAAACAAGTATTGATGCAGACCACACCTGAGTTTCAAGATACCTACGGCTATCCCAAAGATGCGCCAGGTGCGGCCAATTTGACCATCGCAGCAACAGCCATTGGTCATCGCTTTAATTGTCTATCATATACTCTTGAGATGCCATTTAAAGACAATGCAGACTTACCAGATGCTGTCTATGGTTGGTCGATACCACGTTCACAACAGCTCGGTGCAGATATCCTTGTGGCAATGCGCGCAGTGATGAAAGTATTACAACAATAAACCTTTATAAAGGAGCAACAAGTGGAAGCACTCAATAATTTTTTACTCATGTTAGATGGGTTTTTGGGCAGTGCCTTTTGGTTTCCGTATGTCTTACTCGGAACTGGCCTGTTTTTCACCATTTACCTAAAATTTCCGCAGATCCGTTTTTTTAAACACGGTTGGAAAGTCGTTTCGGGTAAATATACTCATGATGATGATCCTGGTGATACCACACCGTTTAAGTCATTAACTACAGCATTATCCGGTACGGTCGGCACTGGTAATATTTCTGGGGTAGCCTTTGCTATATTCCTCGGTGGCCCTGCGGCGTTATTTTGGATGTGGGTGACGGCCTTTTTGGGTATGACGACTAAGTTTGTGGAAGTCACCCTGTCTCACAAATACCGTGAAAAAACCGAAGACGGCACCATGGCAGGTGGTCCAATGTACTTCATGGACAAAGGTTTGAATATGAAATGGATGGCCATCGCCTTTGCGGTGGCAACGGTTATTTGTTCATTTGGTACAGGTAATTTGCCACAATCTAACGGTATCGCCAGTGCAATGGAACAGTCCTTTGGTATTGATCCTATGGTAATGGGCGGTATTTTAGCCATATTACTCGGTTTGGTGATTTTGGGGGGGATTCAGCGTATTGCTGCTGTGACGTCCAAAATTGTCCCGATTATGGCAGTAATTTATATCATTGGTGCATTAGCGGTTATTTTTGCAAATTTAGGTAACTTAGGGCCTGCTTTTGCGTCAGTTTGGGCTGATGCGTTTACCGGTTCAGCTGCTGCAGGGGGGTTCTTGGGCGCGAGTTTAGCCTATGCATTTAACCGAGGGGTAAATCGTGGTTTATTCTCCAACGAAGCGGGGCAGGGGTCTGCGCCAATCGCACATGCGGCAGCCAAAACCAAAGACCCAGCAGCAGAAGGCATGGTGTCAATCCTAGAACCTTTCATCGATACCATCATTATCTGTACTATTACGGGCTTAGTCATTTTGTCATCAGGCGTATGGAATGAAAAACACCATAACATTTTTGACAAAGCGGACATGCTGATTGTGTCAGGGCAATATAGCGACCAAAATCAAGCTGATGTTGAGTCATTATATAAATATCTTAACAACATTGATGACAAAGCGATTACTCCGTATAACGGTCGTATTCAAGTCGTCAGCGGTAAAGCCGTTAACACCGATTTCACCATAATCAATTCACGCTCTGTTGCTGAAGACGTTGTCTTTAGTATTGCGTCTGAAGAAGACAGCTTCACTGGCATGGTGATTGTTGAAGAGGGTAAGCCACAAAAAGACAATCTTGTTGTTTCAGGCCTATCACTCGTGCATTCTGCTCGTTTAACAACCATCGCTTTCACCCGTGGGTTCTTTGGTGATTTTGGCCAATATATCGTGTCTGTGGGCTTGCTGTTATTTGCCTTTTCTACTGCGATTGCATGGTCTTATTATGGTGACCGTGCCATGACATACTTGTTTGGACCAAAATCCATCATGCCATATCGCGTGGTATATGTGGCCGGTTTCTTTATGGCGGCGTTTTCCGATACCACCCTGGTGTGGACGTTCTCAGCGGTAGCAATTGTGGTCATGACACTCCCCAACTTGTTTGGTATTTTGATGTTGCGCAAAGAGATGAAAGATTCGATGAATCAATATTGGGATAAAGTCAAAGACAGTTAAGCCGCTGACATTAAATAAACATCAAAAAGCTGATATCATACGTATCAGCTTTTTTGTTTTTAAATAAATTCCAAGGTTTCACATGCTAACTGATTGCCCAGCTTGTAAGAAAAAAATCTCCGATAAAGCCGAAACGTGTCCACATTGTGATTTTGCGGTTGGGGCAGATGATGCCGATGCGATTTTGGAGAGAGAAAAACGCAAACGCTACGACCAACATCAAAGCTTGCAAACTCAGTCATTTGTTGCAGTGTTAGTCTTCATTACGGGTTTTGGTTTATTGTATTGGGGGCAACCTGAGGTCGGTGGCACTCAACACAGCATTGGCATGTTAATGTTGGTATTGGGGTTTTTGTGGTACGTGGTCAATCGCGCTCGAATCGCTTTTATCAAAGCTAAGAGATTTAAATTTTAGGATAACCAATATGAATATTGAACAACTTGTCGCAGGAATGACTCCTGAAATTTTTATTAATTTGCAAACCGCGGTAGAAACTGGCAAGTGGGCAAATGGCCAGAGCTTAACCGATGAACAAAAAGACAACGCACTGCAAGCAGTGATGTTATATCAAGCCAAAATTGCCAAAACCAACGAACACATGACCATAGGCGAAAATGGTGAAATGGTTCACAAAAGCAAATCTGAATTGCGTCGAGAGTTATCCGAAGAAAGCGAGATTTTCCGCACTAAACTTTAAGTGTTGATGCTCATCTCGCCTCTGAGGTTCTGCCCAAGGAGAGCGATTTGTTCATCGAAATCATCTGTGGTGGATAAGACGTAATGGAGTTTAGTGAGTGCAGCTTCAGGCGTCATATCGTACCCATTGATTACTCCCACATCCGATAAGATCCGGCCATTCGCATAGCCATCCATATTCACACTGCCGTGTAAACATTGTGTGCAGTTTAGGATAATGATGCCGTCTTCTTTAGCCTTTGCTAACAAGCTTAATATTGCTTTGTTTTGTGGTGCATTACCTACGCCATAACTCAATAGTACAATCGCTTTCATAGGTTGACGCAACAGGTTTTCCAAAATCTGAGCGCTGATACCAGGATACAAATACAACAACGCCACAGGTTGAGTAGTGATTCGGGTCATTTTCATTGCCCCTGAATTAGCAATAGGGGCGAAGTCATTACGCTGAATATGGATCCCAGCCTCAATCAATGTTGGATAATTTGGCGAGCCAAATGCAGCAAAGCCATCAGCGTCTAATTTTCGCGCGCGATTACCGCGCAACAATTGATTATTAAAATATAAACACACTTCGTTGATTGGGTGGTGTGCGGCGAGGTACAAGGCATTTAATAAGTTTTCTTGACCGTCAGAGCGCAGTTGTGCAAGCGGGATCTGCGAACCAGTCACAATAATAGGTTTATCCAAATTAGCAAACATAAAAGATAGCGCTGACGCGGTATACGCCATCGTATCGGTACCATGTAAGATGATGAATCCATCAAACTCGTCATACCGCTCGACAATATCATCTGCAATGAATTGCCAGTCACTGGGTTGCATATCTGAAGAATCCAAGAGCGTATGGTATTCATGGAGCTCAAATTCTGGCATCTCCGGACGGGTTAACTCTGAAAGTTGACTCACACTTGTTTGTAAAAACCCCGCAACAGGAATATATCCTTGTGGAGAAGGTTTCATACCAATGGTCCCTCCAGTGTAAGCGATGTAAATTCGTTTTCTGTCTGCCATGCGTCAAGTTTTATTTGTTTTTTAAGATAATACATTGGGACAAAAGGATTTGCTATGAATAGAATAAAACAACTCATTATCACCACATTTGCATGTGTACTTGCTGCTTGTGGTGGTGTAGGAGGCAATCCAGGACTGGTCACGCAACCGACAAATAGGGAGCTTAGGTTAGCATAAAAAAACATCCTCAAAAGAGGATGTTTTTGGTTTAGTGAATCTATAACGCAGGCCGTTATTTGTTCGGCGTAAATTGCCCAACAATATCCTCACCAGCAGCTTGTTTATCAGCATGATAGCTAGAACGAACCATTGGTCCGCACGCAGCGTGAGTAAAGCCAATTGATTTTGCGTATTCTCCTAGCTCATCAAATTCAGCCGGAGTCACATAGCGTTTAACCGGGTAGTGATGGCGTGATGGCTGTAAGTACTGGCCAAGGGTCAACATATCGACATTGTGCTCACGAAGATCATCTAATACTTGTTGAATTTGCTCATTCGTTTCACCCATGCCCATCATTAAGCCTGATTTAGTGGGAATATCTGGATGCTGTGCTTTGAATTTACGCAATAACTCCAACGACCACTTGTAATTTGCACCTGGGCGACACTCACGGTACAAATCAGGAATGGTTTCTAGGTTATGGTTAAATACGTCTGGTACTCCCTTTTTAAGGATCGCTAATGCTGTATCCATGCGTCCTCGGAAGTCAGGTACTAGCACTTCAATTTTGGTATTAGGGCTATGTTTACGGATCGCATTGATACAATCTACAAAGTGTTGCGCACCGCCATCGCGTAAATCATCGCGGTCAACCGAGGTGATGACGACGTATTTTAAGTCCATCTGTGCGATGGTTTTGGCAAGCTTCTCAGGTTCTTCAGCGCTCGGTGGTAAAGGTTTACCGTGAGCCACATCACAAAATGGACAGCGACGAGTACAGATATCGCCCAAAATCATAAAGGTTGCTGTACCGTGATTAAAACACTCAGCTAGATTGGGACAGCTCGCTTCTTCACATACTGAATGAAGATTATTTTCGCGCAGGACTTTTTTGATGTTGTCGATGCGATCGGTAGTGCGAGGGAGCTTAATTTTTATCCACTCTGGTTTGCGGAGCATTTCTTCTTTTTCGGTAGGTACGATTGTGACCGGAATATATTTTACTTTCTCATCATCGCGTAGCTTTACGCCAGCTTGTGTCCGTGAGTTACTCATCAAAACCTTCTCTAAATTCTAGTTCAGGCGCTCCTATTAGCGCATGGAAACATTTTACTACAGATACTCCAACTTGTTCTAGTGGACGTTGGTCGCCAAGTCGGTGTGCATCAACCATTTGTAAACCAGCATAGCCACAGGGGTTGATAAGCTGAAATGGGCTTAAGTCCATATTCACATTCAACGCAAGTCCATGAAATGAACAACCTTTGCGAATGCGCAAGCCAATAGAACAAATCTTGGCTTCGTTGACATAAACACCGGGCGCATCTTTTTTTGGATAACTCTCAATCCCAGCTTGGGCTAAATGCGCCACAATCGTCTCCTCTAACGCTGTGACAAGTTGACGCACACCCAGTTTACGACGTTTGATATTCAGTAAAACGTACATGACCTGTTGGCCTGGGCCATGATAGGTAACTTGCCCTCCGCGATCGACTTTGACAATCGGAATATCTGAAACATTCAGTATGTGCTCGGCTTTACCCGCTTGCCCTTGGGTAAATACCGCTTCATGTTCGACTAACCATATTTCATCATGAGTGTGTTCATCACGTCGATCAGTAAAGTCCTGCATCTTTTGCCAGATGGGAGCATAGTCACAACGACCGAGTTGGCGAACGATAATCGTATCCATAAACAAACGCTTAGATTACAACTCGAACAACATCTAATGCCGAAAGTTCAGTATAAATCGACTCCATATGCGTTTTAGATGTCACTTTTACACTCAGTGATAAGGCATGATAATTGCCTTTGCTGCTGGGTTTCACTTTCGGATTATAGTCACCAGGTGCTAGTTGCTGCAGACGAGTAATCACTTGGTCAGGGAAGTCAGGTTGAGCAACACCAAGCACCTTGAAAGTTTGGTAGCAAGGAAAATCAAGAAGTTCGTCAAAACGGGTATCCACATTATCACCTTTGGATAAAAAAAACGGTCTGATTATACACTCAGACCGTTGTGAATTCATCATATCAAATACTATTGTTCATCGCTGCTAAGTTTGAGCTTGATAAAGTCGGCTGCCTTGGAAAAGAAACCTCCTTCTTGGACACTCTGTAAAGAAACTAGTGGGTACTGTGCGATCACTTCGTCTTCGATTTGCAGATATAGCTTACCAACGGTCTCTCCATTAGAGAGAGGCGCCTCTAACTTACGGTCAAGGACGAAATTAGCTGTTAGATTTTGAGCTTGTCCTCTTGGAATGGTAATGGATACATCTTGATCAATCCCTAAATCAACCGTATCTCGGTTACCCATATAAATACGATGCGCAACAAAGCTTTCGCCCGCTTTGTACGGTTCAATGGTTTCAAAGAAACGGAACCCGTAGCGCAGAAGTTTTTTGTTTTCGGTTTTGCGTGCGCGTTCAGATTCAGTACCCATTACCACAGAAATCAGTCTCATATCACCTTGAGTGGCAGACGTAATAAGCGAATATCCTGCATCGGAAGTGTGGCCAGTTTTGATGCCATCAACATTCAGAGCCTTATCCCATAATAAGCTATTGCGGTTAAATTGCTTAATGTTGTTGTATTCAAATTCTTTTTGACTATAGAGCTGATATTCTTCGGGATTATCGTTAATAAGTGCTTGCGATAAGCGAGCCATATCACGAGGTGTGGTATAGTGTTCTGGGTCATGCAAACCATGGGCGTTCATAAAGTTGGTGCTGGTCATACCTAACTTCGCCGCATAGGCATTCATCATGCTTACGAATGCATCATGGCTTCCCGCAACATGCTCAGCCATTGCCACGCAAGCATCATTTCCTGATTGAATGACAATGCCCTTCATCAAATCAGAAACGCTCACTTTTGTGCCGACTTCGATAAACATCTTGGATGAATCAGGGAAGTTTTTCGCCCATGCGTTTTCTGAAATACTCACCATATCGGTGAGGGCAATATTACCGGCTTGTAACTCTTGACCAATCACATACATGGTCATGATTTTGGTTAGGCTAGCCGGAGCAAGTTGCACATCCGCGTTTTGTTCAGCAATGACATGTCCAGTTTTAGCATCAATTAATAAAAACCCTTCAGCAGCGACCGATGGTGGAGGGGGAATGACCACAAGAGCATGAGCGAAAGAGATAAAGAACCAAGAACAAATGGTAAGGAGTACTGCTTTAAACATAGACAAACCAATTCAAAATTAAACTGTAAAGATTGTAACAAGATTGTATGGACAATGTGACCTTAAAAGGGCAAAAAAGTTGCGCTCTTACTCGAAAACAATAAAGGCCTCAGGGTAATCACTACTTTGCAGGGTATTTAGTGCATCGGATGCGCTCAAATAATCAGCAAAAGGGCCAAGCTTTAAACGGTACAGGTTATTTCGTGCGGCAACTTTAAAATCCGTTTGATAGATTTGTTGCAATACGTCACCGAGAGAGAGGATGTTTTCTTCACTGGTAGCAGCTGCCACTTGCACATAATACTGCTTAATGGCCTCAGGCTCCTGTAAAGGTGAAGGAGGCACAAATTCAGATAAAGGGATCGGTGTACTATCCCCAATCGTTACCAGTTCGTTCTTGTCTACGTGTATAACTTCAATGCGAACGTTGGCCGTTCCTGAATCTAAATAATCGAGTTCTTTGGCGGCTGCGAAAGACAAATCTATGACTCGGTTGTTGTGAAAAGGACCGCGGTCGTTAATTCGAACAATCAGAGACTTGCCATTATCTAAGTTTGTCACTCTGGCGTATGAAGGCAATGGCAAGGTGGTATGAGCAGCCGTATATTCATACATATCAAATGTCTCACCATTGGCGGTGGCGTAACCATGAAATTTTTGTCCATACCAAGACGCAATGCCTTCTTCCACAAAACCATGTCCACTTAACAGGGGTTGATAGGAAATACCTGCAATATGGTAAGGACGGAGATTGGCTAAGCGATATGGCTCGTAACGCGGGATAATGGGTGAGGGTTCATGGTCAGGGATCAGCACGGCAGGGGCTGAATCTACACGTTGCGTGTAGCGATAAGATTGGGCACAGCCACTGATAACTAAGACTAAAAGTATGATCCAAACCTTCATCGAGAAACCACCTTTTTTTGTGTGGCAACGGCCATTACGATCCCAAAACCAGCCAACAAGGTAACCATAGACGTGCCGCCATAGCTAACCAAAGGCAGAGGTACTCCGACCACAGGTAACAAGCCGCTGACCATCCCAATATTCACAAACACATAGACAAAAAAGGTCAACGTAATACTACCAGCCAATAATTTACAAAATATAAACTGACTTCTACCAGCTATAATTAGGCCTCGCACTATGATAAATCCATACAACGCGAGCAGCAGCAAAACCCCTATTAAACCAAATTCTTCACTAAATACAGAAAAGATAAAATCGGTGTGCCGTTCGGGTAAAAATTCCAATTGTGACTGAGAGCCTTTTAACCAGCCTTTACCAGAAATCCCACCAGAGCCAATGGCGATTTTACTTTGAATGATGTGGTAGCCCGCACCTAGAGGATCGCTTTCTGGATTTAAAAACGTGATGACTCGTTGTTTTTGATACGCTTTCATCAAAAAGAACCACATTACCGGAATAAAGCTAATCGCTAGGACAGTAGAAACCGTTATGATTCGCCAACTCAACCCAGCTAAGAACAACGCAAACAATCCCGAACTAGCTATCAGTAATGCCGTACCTAAGTCAGGTTGTCTGGCAATGAACAAAGCGGGAATCAACACGAGTAAAAAGCCTATCAATACGTGTTTGAGTTTCGGCGGCAATGGTTCTTGGCTGAGATACCAAGCAATGGTCATTGGCACGAATAACTTGAGTATTTCAGATGGCTGAAAACGCATAAAGCCCAAATCGAGCCAGCGCTGTGCGCCTTTACCTTCGACACCAATAAACAGTACTGCGACTAATAGGAAGACTCCAACTAAGTAAAATATCGGCGCAATTGAACGATAAAAATGTATCGGTATCTGTGCACAAAAAAACATCACGGCCAAGCCAATACCGAGTCGGGTTACTTGCTTATGGATCAATCCAATGTCTTCACCACCTGCTGAGTATATGGTTACTAGGCCAGTCCCCATTAAGACAATTAATCCCACCATCAACCATGCATCGATATGCAAGCGCTGCAGTAAACTCGATAAGAAAGACGAAGCTGTGTTAGTCATTAAACTTGACCTTTTGCTGAGCAATCGTGGCGTCGCGTGATGTTCGATCTAAGAGATAGTAATCCATCACTTGCCGTGCGAGAGGGGCTGCATTAGAACCACCGCCACCGGCGTTTTCCAAAGCCACCATCACACTAATTTCAGGAATATCAACAGGCGCATAGCCGAAGTACATCGCGTTGTCTTTCAAATAATCAGCTATTTCTATTTCGTCAACGTCTTCATCTTGTCCTACTGTGAATAATTGGGCGGTTCCAGTTTTGCCACCTGATGAATACTTGGCATTCCGATAAGCACCGTATGCAGTTCCATGCGGCAGTCCAACGGTATCCCTCATGGACTCTCGTACGTGCTCCCAATGTCTAGGTTGCAACACAGAAATTGGAGGGAATTCGCTAATACCTTGTTCTAGTAATGACCCTTGGCTAAGCGAACCTCTTAAAATTTGCGGAATATGGCGAACCCCGTCGTTGAGTAACGTATTTAATGAGTTGAGTAACTGAATCGGCGTCGCCGTCCAATAGCCTTGACCAATACCTATAGAAATCGTATCACCAATATACCAAGGCTGATTGAAACGGGCTTGTTTCCATCCACGTGATGGCATATTACCGTCTGTTTCTTCAACCAAATCAATTTCGGTATATAAGCCAAACCCAAATTGAGTCATATACTCATGGATGGTATCTATGCCCAACTTATAAGCAAGCTCATAAAAAAAGGTATCACAAGATACTTCAATTGAATATTTGACATCAACATGTCCGTGACCCGTTTTCTTCCAATCGCGCCAGCGGTGAGATACTTCAGGAAGTTGATAATAACCCGGGTCGTGGATTTTGCTGTTTTCTGAAATGACACCGTATTCAAGTCCAAGTAAAGCAAGATGGGGTTTAATCAAAGATGCGGGAGGGTATTGTCCTTGTACGGCACGATTTAATAATGGACGGTCGGTATTTTGGATAAGTTTGTTGTATGCTTTTTGACTGATTCCACGAACAAACAAATTGGGATCATAACTAGGATTTGAAAACATCGCTAAGATTTGCCCAATGCTAGGGTCTGAAACAACCACTGACCCGCGTTTTTCTCGCATGATACTTTGGATAAACAATTGCAGCTGCACATCGATATTAAGGACCAAATCCTCCCCAGGAATAGGCTCTTCAACAGACAGCACTCGTAATTCCCGACCTTTATTATCGACTTCGACTTGTTTGTAACCAACACTACCGTGGAGTCTGTCCTCATAGTAGCGTTCAATGCCTTGTTTGCCAATAAAACGCGTTGCGGCATAGTTCGAAGTTTGGCCTCTTAAAGCGATGCTTTCTAGATTTTGTTCATTGATTTTAGCAATGTAACCGAGCACGTGAGTCAATGCATCGGCGTACGGGTAATATCGGGTCAAACCGGCCTCAACAAACATACCTGAAAAACGATGTTGTTGCGCTGAAAATTTAGCAACTTGTTCTTCGTTAAGGTTATCCAAAATAGTGACTGGTTGAAAACGGCGGGCATTTTTGATGCTGTCACGAATTTCTTGTAATTGCTCGTCATTGATTACAAGCAGTTCTGAAAGTTCAGCAACGGTGTCGTCAATCTCACGGATTTGTTCTTTGACCATCCGCAAGCTAAACGAAGGACGGTTTTCTGCTAATAAAACGCCGTTGCGGTCATAAATCAACCCACGATTTGGCGCGATGGGAACCACCTTGATGCGATTACCGTCAGCTCGGGTTTGATAATCTTCAAAAGAGACTATCTGTAATTGATACATATTAAGGAGAAGCACCCCAAAAATAACAGCGACCAAACATGCTGCGATGAATGCACGGCGCAAGAATAACTTATCTTCGGCGGTATAATCACGCATTGCCTGACGGCGCTTAGCCATAATATCTTATTCCCGATGATATGGATGGTTTTGAGTAACGGTCCAAGCCCGATAAAGACTCTCTGCAACTATGATCCTGACCAAAGGATGAGGTAATGTCAATGCTGATAGAGACCATCTTTGTTCGGCCAACGCTAAACAGCTCGGCGCGAGTCCTTCCGGACCACCAATGAGCAAACTAATGTTGCGTCCGTCCATTTGCCAGTTCTGTAATTGTTGGGCAAGTTGCGGGGTATCCCATGGACGGCCTTTGACTTCAAGGGTAACGACTCTATCTCCTTTACCAATGGCTTGACAAGTCAGTTCACCTTCTTTTTCTAAAATGCGTGAGATATCGGCATTTTTGCCGCGTTTACCCGCTGGGATTTCTTTGAAATGCACATCGAGCTCAGGCGGAAATCGACGCAAAAACTCGCGACAACCTTCCTCTACCCATGCTGGCATTTTGGTGCCAACAGCAATAATAGTGATGCGCATGGATGATTCCAGTTATCCCCAAAGTTTCTCAAGTTGAAAATAATCACGTGACGCATCCTGCATTACATGCAACACCACATCACCCATATCTACAACCACCCATTCTCCATCTTCAGTGCCGGAGATGTTAAGGGGAGGGGAGCCTGCGTGTTTCATTTCCATAACAACATTTTCGGCAATGGCACAAACATGACGTTTGGAATTGCCTGAACAAATCACAAAGGCATCGGTAATTGTACTTTTACCGGTCAAATCTAACGTAATAATATCACGTGCTTTCATGTCATCCGCTTTATCAATGACAAATTCTAATAACGCTTGTAACTCCAAGAGTACCTCTAATTGTGGTGTTGGTATAAATGATGTGTCTGTATATAGTTTAACACGCCTTTAGGGAGATATTTAGCACAGTCTTGATTGTTTTGTATGGCTTGGCGAATTTGTGTTGAAGAAATTGGATACAAGGCAGTTTGTGCCACATAAATGTGACCCTTCATCAAGCCCTGATGGGAATCGAAAAACTCAAGTTCAGGCGCTAGGTTGTTGTTTTTTTGTACAGGCTTGTCACGTGGCAATACAATTATGCTGGTTTGTTCCAGCAACCGAGCAACATCATACCAGTGATGCAATTGCTGGTAACTGTCAGCGCCCATGACAAAAACAATTTCTTCTTCAGGCGTTCTGTCACGCCAAGATTGAATGGTATCCGCGGTATACGACACACATTCACGGTCGATTTCATCACGAACGAGATATAGCTTAGGAAATTCTGCGATGACTTTTTCGAGCATGTTAATTCGGTGGTTGTTGGAAACCATGAATTCACCTTGCTTGAAGGGGCTTACGAAGTTTGGCATCAAGCCGATTTGTGCAAAGCCAAATTCTTCGCATAAGCCTAACAGTGGTTTAATATGACCAAAATGCACAGGGTTAAACGTGCCGCCAAAGACGATTTTCATGCGCGTTGTAATGATATATTTTGAGCCCCTTGAGCGCTAAACAATAAACACAAGTGAGCAAGTTGAACAAAAGGTCTGGCTGTCGTTTCTGATTTAAATTGCTTATCTGCATAGGTTAATTCATTAGCAATGAGTTCGAGTTGTTGCGGCTCGAGCCTTTGTAATGCGGCTTGATAAAGTGATTGACGCTGTGGCCAAATGCCAAAACGCTGCCACGGAATGGGTTGCTTGCTTTGTAACAACGCTTGCAATTGCAGCAGGTTTTGCCATTCCTTGAGCAATGACCATATAATGACATTGGGTTCAACGCCTTCGCCCTCTAGACGCAATAGCAAACGAATAATCATATCGCTATCGCCTTTGAGTACTTCATCGATTAGCTGAAATACGTTAAAGCGAGATTGCTCTACGACCGCATGTCGACACATATCTAATGTCAAAGTCTGAGAGTCGTAAAGCAATGCTAATTTTTGTACTTCTTGAGCTGCGGCAAGCATATTACCTTCGCACGCATCCGCGATAAACTGAACGCATTCTCGCTCAAAATTGAGTCCTGCCTGTTGCAATAATCCTGCTAACCATTGCTGTAAAGCGTGTCCCGAGAGAGGGTAGCAGGGTACAAATAACCCACGTTGCGAAATGGTCTTAAACCATTTGGTGTTTTGTACATCTTTGCCAACCCGAGGGCCGTGGATCACTAAAAGCAAGTCATCGTGCAATTGCTCAGCCAGCGCGGTGAGTGTCTTACTACCAGTAACACCCGGTTTACCGGTCGGCAGATACAACTCGATCATTTGCTTATCACTGAATAACGACATGGTCTGAGTGGCGTCAAATAAACTGTCCCACTCAAATTGTCCATCAGCAGTCAGTGAAGTGCGTTCCGAAAAACCATTGTCTTTTGCCACATTTCGAACACAGTCTAATGCTTCAATTACTTGCTGTGGTTCATCACCAAAAATAAGCACCACATGTGGGATTTGCTTAGATAATTGCGCGTTGAGTTGGTCCGATTTGATTTGCACAATTTACTCCAGCAACAAAGCGGTTTGATAGTTTACCGCAAGCGTTCTAAGCAGTTGTTCGGCAGCTTGGTTACGCAGTTCTTGCATAATTAGTTCAAGTTCCAGCGATTTGGCTAAAACCTGCTTAGGATCATCTTGATAATCGCGAAGGATATTAATTTCTAGTGGGATAGAAGCCGAATTAACGGATAATTGATAGCGTAGGGTATAATTTAGCTCATATTCAGCGACTTGTCCTGAAGCAAATACGGATAAGAGTCTGCGAGTGACCTTTTCATCGATCAAATTTAAGCGAATATCACTCTCGTTGCGCCAAACTAAATCATTTAGAGAGCCTAAACGCTTCAGTGCCTCAGCAAATGCTTGGGTTGATGGTTGAGTTACTATTGCGAGTTGGCGCAGTTCCTGTGGTACCAAATTGGCTTGTCGTGGCGTAAAGCCACAACTCGCCAAAGAAAATACAACAAAAATAAGAAACCATATACGCATTATTAATTCGCAACAATGTTGAGTAATTTACCTGGAACAAATATCACTTTGCGAATGGTTTTTCCGTCAACAAAGGATTGCACATTGCCTTCTGCCATAGCAATTTGCTCTACGTCTGCTTGTGCTGCGTCTGCGGCAACGGTGATTTTGGCTCGAAGTTTGCCATTGACTTGAACAATGATAAGTTTTTCGTCCTCAATCATGGCCTCGGCATCAGCCGTTGGCCAAGGAGCATTATGAACATCAGAGTGTCCTAGAGCTTGCCATAAAACATGACAAATGTGAGGCGTCACAGGTGTCAACATCAAAATTAAGGCTTCGATACCTTCTCGTATCACACTGCGGTCGTTATCAGTATCAACCGACGCCTTTTGCAGTGCATTGGTCAACTCCATTATGGCTGCAATAGCGGTATTAAAGGTTTGACGCCTCTCAATATCATCACTGACTTTGGCAATGGTCTTATGGATAATACGACGTAATTCACGTTGCGGCTTAGACAAGTTGTTAGCTAATGGCGCAGTAGCACCGTGCTGCAAGTGTTCATGGACTAGGTTCCACACTCTGCGTAAGAAGCGATGTGCACCTTCTACGCCAGAATCAACCCATTCTAGAGTTTGTTCTGGCGGCGCTGCAAACATAGTAAAGAGTCTGACTGTATCTGCACCGTATTGATCAATTACCGATTGTGGGTCAATTCCGTTGTTTTTGGACTTAGACATCTTTGTCATGCCGCCATGAATAACTGGCTGACCATCTGCATTGAGCGTTGCGCCAACAATACGTCCTTTTTCATCTTTCTCGACGGTTACATCGGCTGGTGAATACCAAGTTTTCTTACCCGCAACATCCTCACGGTAAAATGAATCTGCTAACACCATGCCTTGGCAAAGCAGTCGCTTGTATGGTTCAGACGAATCGACGAGGCCTTCATCGCGCAGTAATTTATGGAAAAAACGCGAATACAACAAATGCAAAATAGCATGTTCAATTCCGCCTACATACTGGTCCACTGGTAACCAATAATTGGCTTCAGCCGGATCGAGCATCGCATCCGATGGGGCTGAGGTATAGCGTGCGTAATACCAAGATGACTCCATAAAAGTATCAAAGGTATCCGTTTCACGGGTTGCTGGTTGTCCATTATATGTAGTTTTGGCCCACTCAGGATCCGCCTTGATAGGAGAAGTAACGCCATCCATTACTACGTCTTCAGGCAAGCGCACTGGTAAATCTTCAGCTGGAGCCGGAACGGATTCACCGTCTTGAGTATTCAACATAGGGATCGGAGCTCCCCAATAACGTTGACGCGAAACGCCCCAATCACGAAGACGATAATTAATGGTTTTCTGACCGCGCTCTTTGGCCATAAGCGCATCAATGATTGCGTCAAATGCTTGCGTAAAGTCCAAGCCATCAAAATCACCTGAGTTAATCAAAGTGCCTTTTTCGGTGTAGGCCGCTTCATTTAAGTCGTGTTCTTGCGCAAATTCAATGACTTGTTTGACTGGCAAACCATACTTATGAGCAAATTCCCAATCGCGTTGGTCGTGAGCGGGTACTGCCATGACCGCACCAGAGCCGTATTCCATTAAGACAAAGTTGCCGACCCAAATCGGTACAGTTTCACCTGTCAAAGGATGGATTGCAGAAAATCCAGTGGCCATCCCCTTTTTGTCCATTGTAGCCATATCAGCTTCTGCGACTTTTGTGTTTTTGCATTCATCAATGAAGGCCGCTAAATCAGGATTGGTTTTGGCCGCTTCAAGGGCAATCGGATGCTGCGCGGCGACAGATACGAAAGTCACGCCGAGAAGTGTGTCTGGACGGGTTGTGTACACTTCTAACTGTTCATAGCCAGCAATTGGTTGGGGCAAATCAAACTGGATATCGGCACCTTCTGAACGTCCGATCCAGTTTTTTTGCATCGCTTTGACTTGTTCAGGCCATTGCTCAAGATCTTCCAAGTCATCCAAAAGCGCTTGGGCATAATCGGTGATTTTGATAAACCACTGTGGAATCTCTTTGCGCTCAACAATCGCTCCTGAGCGCCAACCACGTCCGTCAATAACTTGTTCATTCGCTAGAACCGTCTGGTCAATAGGATCCCAGTTCACGGTTGCGTTTTTTTTGTACACTAAACCTTTTTCAAAGAGGCGGGTAAAAAACCACTGTTCCCAACGGTAATAGTCTGGTTGACAAGTAGCAAATTCGCGCTCCCAGTCGTAGCCAAAGCCAAGTGATTTAAGCTGGCCTTTCATGTATTCAATGTTGGCGTACGTCCATTTGGCTGGCGCAGTTTGATTGGCAATAGCGGCGTTCTCTGCAGGTAAGCCAAAAGCATCCCATCCCATAGGTTGTAACACGTTTTTGCCTAACATTCGTTGCTGACGACTTATCACGTCACCAATTGTGTAGTTTCGAACATGGCCCATGTGGAGCTTGCCACTGGGATAAGGGAACATGGATAGGCAATAGAATTTTTCTTTGTCACTGTCAGGCTGAGCTGCAAAACATTGATGCTTTTGCCAATAATCTTGGACTGACGATTCGATTGAATTGGGTTGATATGAAGTGTGTTCAGTTGCTTGCGTCATCGTGCTAGTGCTTATCAATATTAGGTTTTATCTAAGCTATAGAATACACCACAGCGGCTTTATTGACTATGGTAAGCAGTGATTTTTTAATGGGTTTAGTGTAGGATTAGGCAAAAAATTAAAAAGCGTTAAAACATGCCCAAATTATCCGCAGCTAAGTCTTCCGCCGTTACCGCCTTGGAACAATCTCTGCGCGTCGATCCTGACCAGTGTCGTGTTAATTTAAGCGATAACCAAATTGTCCAATGGCGTCAGGCAGCACCAGCAAATAGCAATGAAGTTCGTGTGTTTATTGGTCAAGAAAGAGCCAAACACGCGTTAGAGTTTGGTTTAGGCATGCCGGTTAAAGGTTATAACTTGTATGTTATGGGAGAACAAGCCACAGGGCGGGCAACCTTGGTCAAAGATTATGTCGCAAAACACGCTGTCAAAGCAGAGCTTTATGATTGGGTCTATGTCAACAATGTCAAAGCTGAACGCAGTCCCAAAGCAATCAAAATGCCAGCAGCGCAAAGCGAAACCTTTTCTAAAGATATGCAAAGTCTGGTTAATCAACTGCTGGATATGTTCCCGGCAGCTTTTGATAACCCTGGCTACCAGCGCAAAAAAAGCGCTACACAAAAACACCATCAAAGCCAGTATGAAGACGCATTAGAATCGGTCGAAAATCAAGCGCAAAAGCATAATATTGCGATGTTTGAAGAAGATGGCATGGTTAGCTTTATGCCTATAGTTGAAGGCAAGGCAATTAATGAGGAGACTTTCGCAACGTTAGACGAGCCGCAACAGGCTTATTTTCTGGAGCATATTGCAATACTTGAAGATGCGCTTGAAGAAGCGTTAATTGAGCTGCCTGTCTGGAAACGAGAGTTAGCCAAAGCGTTGCGTAAGCTCAAACAGGAAACTTCACAACAAGCCGTCAAACCTTTGCTTGCTGAACTGGCTCAACGTTACACGCATTTACCAGAGGTATCCAATTACATTTTGTCTCTAGAGTCTCATATCATTGATTCGGTATTGTGGCTGGATGAATTAGAAGAAAAAGAAGATAAGTTCGATATCACCCAAGCTAGAGATGTGCTTGAAAGCCAATACTTACCGAATATCATTGTGCAACAAACTGAAGATGCATCGCCTCCGTTGGTGTATGAATCCAACCCAACCTATCAAAACCTATTCGGTCGCATTGAATATTCG
Organism: Glaciecola sp.; assembly: GCA_023268935.1. Taxonomy (GTDB): domain Bacteria; phylum Pseudomonadota; class Gammaproteobacteria; order Enterobacterales; family Alteromonadaceae; genus Opacimonas. Next base: position 736 of record JALRKK010000054.1, on the reverse strand, counting down.
ACTGCCAGTGGCAGTGTAATCAGTGATTATCGTATGATCAGCTCCGGAGCGTTACATCAAGCTAATGGAGGATACTTGTTACTGGATGCGGATAAAATGATTGAACAACCCCATGTGTGGGAGTCTCTCAAACGCGCATTAAAGCAGAATGTGTTGCGCATCGATTTACCCCAAAAAGATGCGGGCATGGTCAGTTCTGTCTCACTTACGCCGGAGCCGATTCCATTGCAGATTAAGTTGATTCTGATTGGCTCTCGCGATTTGTTTTATGCCTTACAAGATATTGATGAGGAGTTTTCACACTTGTTTCGAGTCTTGGTCGATTTTGAATACGACATGCCAGCTGACGATAGCAACATGGTGGATTTTGTGCAACAAGTTATTGCTCACGCGAAGCGGTATCATTTTACAGATGTGGATACGGATGCGTTGCGAAGTTTGATTTTGCAAAGCATGCGCGATGCAGAACATCAAAATAAGATCAGTGCGCAGTTTGCGGATATATTAGAACTGATCAATGAGGCAAGTTTTTATGCGCGTTCTGAGCTACCTTGTGTGCTTGATAGACAATGGCTAAATCAAGTGCAAGCCGCTAGGCGTTATCGCACTGGACGAGTTCCTCAATCATTACTTGATGATATTAAAGAAGGGCAAATCATCATTCAAACCAATGGTGAAACAGTTGGGACAGTGAATGGTTTAACGGTCTTAGATATAGGCACCACTACTTTCGGTA
>JALRKK010000006.1 GCA_023268935.1 Glaciecola sp. | reverse complement strand
ATTTACATTGATGAATTTGTGCAACCCTTAGGGGAAAATCTATTTTGATCCGTTATGTAATGTAAAAGGAGAAAATGATGCGTTTTGGTTTAAGCATTTTATTTGGTGTGCTATTGGTATTGTCGGTAGGGTTGCAAGCTGCGCCACAGCGTATTTTATTTGTCGGCAATAGCTACTTGTATTACAACGATTCGCTGCACAACCATGTAAAGCGTATGGTTGAAGTCTTGCAACCTGAATTAAAAGGCAAGTTAACTTATAAGTCTTCAACCATTGGGGGCGCAAGGCTCAGCCATCATCCTATTGACCATTTATTGGCGCATGAAAATATCGGTGTGGCTGAACCATTTGAAGTGGTGTTATTACAGGGCGGAAGTTTCGAAACTATCAGTGATAAAAATCGTCGGGCTTTTTTGGCAACCGCTAAGACATTCTCTGACAAAATCAAAAAAGCAGGGGCTAAACCTGTGTTCTACATGACTCACGATTATGTGCCACCGCATCGTCGTGCTGATGGTGACTATACTCAGGTGATTGCTCAGACTTATGCTCAAGCAGGAAAGCAAAATAAGGCACTGGTGATCCCCGTTGGGTTGGCCTTTGCTGAATCTTATAAACAGCGACCCGAGTTATCTTTGCACATGTCATTTGACGGCTCGCATCCTAACATTAATGGGACGTATTTAGCAGCATGTGTGGTGTATTTGAGTTTGTATGGAGGAACATTGGCTGGGTTGGAGTATACCTATTTTGGCGAACTTGATCTGGCAACTGCCAAGTATCTCCAAGGAATTGCCCAAACCGTAGTAGGAGCCAATCACATTTGATACTTGCTTAAAGTCCAACATCGTTTTACATTGTCTTTAGAAGAATTAAAATAAAGACCATTAAGACCATGAAAACAAAAGCTCTTACTAAAACACTTATTGCCTCACTGATCATCGCGCCAGCCCTCTCGTTCGCTTCCGCAGCTGATGATATAGTGGCCCAAAAAGCTACAGCTATTGAGGAAAAAGTCATCGCTTGGCGTCATCATTTGCATGCCAATCCAGAGCTATCTAACCGCGAGTTTAAAACGGCCGCGTATGTCGAAAAGCACCTGCGTTCATTAGGGCTTGAAGTACAAACCGGCGTTGCCATTACCGGTGTGGTGGCAGTCTTAGATTCTGGCAAACCTGGACCAACAGTGGCTTTGCGAGCCGATATGGACGCCCTACCCGTCAAAGAGGTGAACGACTTACCGTATAAATCCACTAAAACAGCGGAATTTGAAGGCAACATTGTCCCGGTGATGCATGCGTGTGGGCACGATACCCATGTGGCCATGTTGATGGGCGCAGCTGAGATTTTGACTGGGATGAAAAATGAGTTACACGGCAAAGTGAAGTTTATCTTCCAGCCTGCCGAAGAAGGTGCGCCTCGTGGTGAGCGAGGTGGCGCAGAAGTCATGGTCGAAGAAGGCGTTCTTAAAAACCCAGACGTGGATGCGATATTTGGACTGCACATCAGCGCCAATACAGATGTCGGTAAAGTGCGGTACCGCCACGGTGGGATCATGGCAGCGGTCGACCCATTCAAAATCGTCGTCAAAGGCAAGCAAGCCCATGGTGCATATCCTTGGAAAAGCGTCGATCCGGTGACCACCTCTGCGCAAATTATCATGGGTCTACAAACCATTGTCAGTCGCGAACTGCGCTTACTTGATGATGCGGCGGTTGTGTCGATAGGCTCCATTCATGGTGGCAATCGCTCCAATATCATCCCGATGGAAGTCGAGATGGTGGGTACTATTCGTACCCTGAACGAAAAAGCGCGTCAGCACATGTATGAAGCCGTGCCCCGCAAAGCCAAAGCCATTGCCGAAAGTATGCGCGCAGAAGTCGAAGTCACTTTGCCATTAGATTATTCCTATCCGATTACTTACAACGATCATGATTTGGTCGATCAGATGGTGCCGACCCTTGTGCGGACTGCTGGCGAGGACAATGTGATTTATTCTGAAGCGGTGACGGGTGCGGAGGATTTTTCGTATTTTCAAAAAGAAGTCCCAGGGTTATACATGTGGATAGGCGGTAAACCGCTGGATGTGTCGGTTGAGGATTCGCCTGCGCATCACACACCAGAATTTTACGTGGACGATGAAGGGATGAAGTTGGGCGTGAAGTTACTGACGAACTTGACCCTGGATTATATGCAAAAGAATGTGGAAAATACCCAATAATGCGCACCATTGGTCTCATTGGGGGCATGAGCTGAGAATTCACAGTAAGCTATTATCAAGCTATCAATCGCGGGATTCAGGCAGGTTTGGGTGGCCTTCACTCGGCTAAGATTGTTTTCGCAAGTGTCGATTTTGCATATTGCTGATGCTACCGCTGACGAGTTGCAGGCGGATCACATCGGCAAAGTGGGTTTGCTGGGCACGCGATTTACGATGGAGCAGGATTTTTACAAAGGTCGTTTAACCGAGCACCACGGGATTGAAGTTGTCACGCCTTCTGAACACTCACGAACCATCGTGCATGATGTGATTTATCAAGAGTTGTGTTTAGGGCAAATTCGCGTTCACAATCTGTCTAAGCACCATTGGCAATATGCCTTTATGTCGAATTTGCTCCAGCTCCGAGGACGTATCAACTCGTGAACTCAAGGTCAGTTGATGCAAAGTGCCATCAGCCCGATGGATTGTGAGCTCGACTGAGCCCCTTGGCGTGAGCTGGTCAATGCCTTCAATATCAAAGGTTTCTGAGCCATCCAAGTTGAGCGATTTGAGGGTAACATCTGCCGGAAGTTGCAACGGCAAAATCCCCATCCCAACCAAGTTTGACTTGTGAATGCGCTCAAAGCTTTCGGCAATGATGGCTTTTACACCTAACAGTGCAGGTCCTTTGGCCGCCCAGTCGCGAGATGAACCGGTACCATATAATTTGCCACCAAACACCACCGTTGGTGTATTAGTAGCGCGATATTTGGCGGCCGCATCATAAATCGACATTTGCTCCGGACGTTGTCCCGATTCATGGTAGTGTGTCACGGCCCCTGTCGACCCCGGCACCATTAAGTTTCGCGCTTTGACGTTACCAAAAATACTGCGCAACATCACATGGTGATTACCGCGACGTGCGCCTAATGACGTGAGGTCATTTTCCGCGACTCCAAGTGACATCAGATACTCTCCCGGAGGCGAGTCCGGTCTGATGCGGCTAACCGGCGAGATGTGGTCTGTGGTGGTGTTGTCATCACACATCACGAGCATTCGGGCATGGCAAAGGTTTGAAAGCGCATCGTGTGGCGCCTCTAGCGAAAATTCATCAAAGAACGAAATCTCTTGAATATACGTCGATTGCACATCCCACTGATATACTGGACCTTGTGGGGCTTCTAGCGAGCGCCATGTCTCTGGACCTGAGAGGGCATTTTCATAGGTTTGTCTAAACGCCTGTGGGTCAAGGCACTGTTTGAGGGTGTCTTGGATCTCCTGATTCGATGGCCAAATATCTTGCAAAAACACATCATGTCCTTGAGCGTCTTTGCCTATGGCATCTTGAGTGGGATCGATTAATACGGTTCCGGCTAACGCCATCGCCACGACTAGCGGAGGAGACATCAAGAAGTTCGCATCCACATCCGGATGGACTCGTCCTTCAAAGTTACGATTCCCTGATAATACTGATGCGGCTACAATATCATGCTGTTGCAAGGCTTGCTCAATGCTAGGCGCTAAAGGCCCTGAATTGCCCACACAGGTGGTACAACCGTAGCCTGCGGTATTGAATCCCAGCGCATCAAGATGTTGTTGTAATCCGGCTTTGGTCAAATAGTCGGTTGCCACTGGAGAGCCTGGAGCAAGGGAGGTTTTGATCCCCGCTGGGACTTGCATGCCCAATTCGTTGGCTTTTTTGGCCACAAGGCCAGCCGCGACCAGCACGCTCGGGTTGGATGTATTGGTACAGGCAGTTATGGCGGCAATGACAATATCACCGTCTTTTAGGGAGCGCTCTTTTTGCGCAGTAAACACCCCATCTGCATCGGCCTGCATGGGAGTAACCGTGGCGGTTTCAGGTGTGCGCTGGGTATTGGTTGCGTTGTCTGCAAATACTTTACCGATTTGTGATAACGAATGGCGGTCTTGTGGCTTTTTGGGACCGGCCACAGATGGCTCAACAGTTGATAAGTCCAAATATAGAGTGTCGGTGTATTCTGGTAGTGGTTGCCCAGGTGTCCAAGTCATTTGCTGTGCTTGGTGGAAAGTAAAAGGCACATCGCCATCACGACCGGTTGCACGAAGATATTCAGCAGAAACCTCATCAAACGGGAAAAAGCCCATGGTCGCCCCGTATTCAGGTGCCATATTGGCGATGGTGGCTCTATCTGGCAAAGACAGACTCGCCGAGCCTTCACCGATAAATTCCACAAATTTACCGACTACGCCTGCTGGATATTTGCGGAGCATCTCAGTGATGGTTAAAACCAGATCCGTTGCTGTCACCCCTTCTTGTAGCTCTCCGGTGAGCACCACGCCTACGACCTCCGGAGCCAGCATCTGCATCGGTTGACCGAGCATGGAGGCTCCCGCTTCAATACCGCCAACGCCCCAACCAACGATACCAAGGGCATTGGCCATGGGCGTATGGCTGTCCATACCAATCAAGGTATCAGGGATCATTAAACCGTCCATTTCTAAATAACCTTGTGCTAAATACTCTAGATTCACCTGATGCACGATGCCGGTTTGCGGAGGAATGATGCGGATGGTGTTAAACGCTTGAGCGCCCCATTTCAAAAAAGAATACCGCTCAACATTGCGAGCTGCCTCCAGCTCACCATTGATACGTAGTGAGGCGGGACTGCCAGTATTGTCCATGGTCACCGTATGGTCGATGACCAAATCCGCACGCACTAAGGGTTCAATGATCGCAGGATCTAGCCCCATGCGCTGCACCGCAGAACGCATCGCTGCAAAGTCGACAATCGCAGGCGTACCGCTCAAGTCATGCATGATCACCCGTCCAGCGGCAAAAGGGATTTCTACTGGTTGTGTGCCTTTGTGTTCAGGCCATTGTCCGAGCGCTTGTAGCTGTTCTTCGGTGACGCCATGTTTGCCAACATTGCGGGCAATCCCTTCCAAAATAGGACGTAGCGAGTAAGGTAGTTGATCTAGTTTTATGCCTAGGGCGTCTGCCGTGGCTGGAAGGCTGTGATAGGAATATGCGGTACCGCTTAACGTTTTGACCGATTGCGCTGGAGAAAAAGCCGTAGAATGAGACATGGATGAGCACCTTGTAGGGGTAAATGCATTATTGTCGACAATAATAGCTTTTTTAGGAGCCAATGCAACTAGATTAAAGTATTATGATTTTTATTGTCGACACTTTTGCGTGCATTAAAGTGTAAAGTTCGCATCAGCGTTGGGTGCGTATCCCCAAATTGAGTGCTTGAACAATGTCGTTGGATTCAAATTGGATCGGACAGTGCAAAATCATCATTTGCCCCCAGATGAAACGCAGCCGGTTGGCCTCGGAGGTCAGCCAAAAGGTTTTAGTTTTGTTGATAAACGCTTTTACAATATCAATATGCCCATCTTTATATAAGTGCCTGACCAGTGAAAAGTCCGGTCCAAATGCACTCAATAGCAAGGGATCTTTGATATCCAAAGACGCCATGAGTGAGTCTTGCGTCGCGTCTAAATCACCTTGTCGATAGGCGATCCAAGCGCGAGCCATATTAATCGCGTGATTCTCACTGCTGAACTCGTCCAGTACCAGACCTGCGATGCGTTTTTCCATACTGAAAGATTCTGAATACGACAATAGAGCATCGATTTTTAGCCCCACCTCCTGAATGGGATCAAGCTGCGCACTGTAAGTTAAATGCCGGGTTAAAGCGCTGATACGCTGAAATGCATTGTCTCGTGTTGCTGAGTCGGTTTGCTCAATACGCTCATAATCGCGCAAGGTTTGGGTGTACATACGCTTATTGTTTTGCGCAAAGGTAGCGAATCGCGAATTGATGTGGGCGTGGTATTGGGGATCTTCGCAGCCTTGAACATACATCGCATGGCTTTTGGGTGGCAGCGCAATCAAAAATAGCAATAATAATATTAGATGCAGGATGTTCATGAGTGTATACAGAGCATATTATGTGTATGGTTATTGCACCAACCCCATGGCGCTTTGCTTGTTACTCTGAAACGTTTGCAATAAAGAAGAAAACACTGCATTAGCTCCAATACAAGCATCATTTAGTTCAGCTACGGTATTGATAGATTGCTCAAAATGTTTCAAAAAGTTGTGCCATTTGCTAGGCGTTCCCATGCCATAACCATTGTAAAACTGACAAGGTATCTGGTCGCCAAAATGGTGTTTAAGATGGCGTGTAATCATAGCTCCACCCAAAGTGGATCCTTCCAAAACATAGAATGCGCCAAGAGCTTGTTCTGGATTAGCTAGGTCGATTGAGGTTACTGAGCCAAGTGGGAGGATTTGAATGGCGTTTTGATTTGCCAAAAAGTATTCTTCCATCTCAACAATCCGTGCAATATCTATCTGTATAATGTTATATCGTTCTAATCTGTCGATAAGATCAATTATAGCAAGGCTCTTAAGTTGAGAAGCAATATGCTCAATGTTTTTGTCAGTCCACAATTTCCATTGCATCAGAATACTTTGATATTCTAATAAAGTGACGTCATCGGCCATTAACCGGCGCATAGCATGACAGCTTTCCATCTGTTGGTGTACAGCCCGAGTCGCTTCCTTTAGTGCCGGTACTGCAGTAAACGGTATAATATGTTTTACTAGTTGTTGCTCCATGCCTAATGACCTGTAATAAATTGACTTAAACGAATCACCATAGTGGTGCCTACGTTTTTGGTGGAGGATATCTCGAGGTGTCCTCCCATGGCTCTTACTAAACTTTCAGCAATGGGGAGTCCAAGACCAGACCCTTCCTTATTCGAAAATCGCTGATAAGGTTCAATGCACCGTTTTTTCTCTTCTTCAGTCATGCCGACACCCGTATCTGTGATCGTGATTTGAACTTGACCATATTCTGTCTCTGAACAGCTGATACGCACCTTTCCACGATACACATTATATTTAATGGCATTTTCAAAAATGTTGATTAATACTTGTCGAATTCCCCTTGGTTCTGCATACACTGCACAGTTACTACATTCGAAGATAATCTCAATTTCATGCTTGTCGGCGAGAGGTTGAACTAAATTAATGATGTCTTGGATGAGTGAATGAACATCAATGACACAGAAGTTTTTATTGTCGATAGTATCAATGAGTGTCGAGCTTTTCAGTGTGTAATCAATCACGTCTTTCATTAAATACGCAGATTTTTGTAGCGAATCAACAATTTGCTTTTCTTTTGCTGAAATATCACCGACAAAACGCATTTTTAACAAGTCAGACAAACCAATTAAGCCATGCAAAGGGGTTTTTAGTTCATGAGAAAGTTTGGCGATCATCTCGTTGCGGAGTTTATTTTCAGAAATGGCCCGGTCACGCGCTGCAATTAATGATTTTTTGATGCGTGTGGCTTCTGTGATGTCGGTAAACTCATAGACGATGAGTTTTACCGAGGTTTCATTGGGTCTATCAAGGTTGATATAATCAAACAAAATCCCCTTTCTGAACTCGACTTCTCTGACGCCGTAATTTGCAGTGCTAATTGTAAAACTTTGTCCAACCTGGGTGTTGTCCAATTCGGTAATGCCCAGCGATAGCATGAATTTTTCAAAGGGCGTGCCAATGAGTTCGCCCAAGCTCACATTGAAAGACTCAGAAGCAACGTTATTGATGGCCAAAATTTCGCTCGTTCCTTGCCCTCCTTTTTCTATGCCTATGGCGATACCCGAAGAAATACTATCAATAAATTCACTGGCACTGTTGCGAATTTGCTCGCGACGTTTGACAGCTCGACGCATCCCATTTTTGAGTAAGATAGATAAGTCATCGAGTGGTATTTCTAGGTGTTCACTGAGAATGTTGAATACTTTGTGGAACGATGATTTTTGTGAAACAGACCATGGGGCGGACTGCCCATCCACTTCTTCCACCCATTTTTGAAAACTTTTCCGCGGTGAATAACGAAAATTCGTTTGTTCAGTACTCGTTTGATGTCTCGGATCTCCACCCCAGCTGATGGTTTGGTTGATTTCTTTTCGATATACCATGAAATATGTGATGGGATCGTGACTGACAATGTAGAATGCTAAACCAGCGACGCCATTTGAACATGATATACCTGATGGGAGTTCAGTAAAAAAGTGCTCGCCTAAATCAAGAGATTCGTTTGCAAAAGCAACTAGTTGCCTAATTTCTTCATGTAGAGGAGTCAAACCAACATTGGTCACATCGCTGTCGATTATGAGCGTCATTCCCTGCCCGCCAATAATTTTGTATAAGGCGACATCGGATAAAATCAAAGTATGAAATGGTTCAACATCATTATCAATTTTTTTGGCAAAACGCCCAAGAGCAACGTTGCTGCGTTCAATGAGTTGCTTTTCTTCCGCTTTGATTACGGTTTGATAAATAGTATTTATATGCTGGGTAAATGTTTGAAAGTAATTGAATTCTTGCAAACTACAGGGGCGTTCTTCAGAAAAGTGTAAAGAGACAAGACCCCAAAGTTTATCATCAACAACGATAGCAGAGGATTGAGTGCTCATTGATCCCATATTTTTGAGATATTCAACATGGAATGGTGAGATACTGCGACTGATACAATAAGTGAGATCGATTGTATGAATATCGACTTCGCAATCGGAAAGAGCGACTAAATCACTGGAGGGAAGCAGATTAAATAAGTGTCGAGTTTTAATCTCTTTATACAATTCTCTGGCGATTTTAGGGATATCTGTGGCAGGGTATCTCAAGCCTAGAAATTGCTCTAAATCACCCGTTACCCTTTCGGCAATAACTTCACCTGACCAATCATTGTGAAACTTGTATATTAAAACACGCGCTGGGCGGACTTTTTGAGCAAGCATCTGGCATATTCGATCTGATAACTTCCAAACGTTGGCTGAATTATGCGACGTTAATGATTCGAACTCTGCTGCAGAAATAGGTGTAAATCCATGCTCTAGAGTATCATTGGTTTCAGCCAAAATATATCCTGCGTGTTGATGAACAAACCAATCTCGTTTAGCAAAACTAATTGTACTCGGAATGTGAGAGAGCTGTTGTAAGGCAGAAGAGTGTTCAGCATACATCTGCTCAGCTTCTGTGAATAATACACTTGCTAATTGACCACCAGAGGCAACGCATCGATGCTCTTTAAATACAAAAACAGCAGTACCCGCTTGCAATGCGCCAGTCTGTCTTAAGTTTTCTCGTTCGCATTCAACGAACTCATTAGCAATGTTTAAATTTGTTTTTATCATATGGTATTAGTTAATAAAGTACGTTTAATGTGGGAGCCCATAACTGGCTAACACCGCTTTAAATGAATCAAAAGAAATCGGTTTCGGTAATATATAATCGAAACCACTGGATTTAAGTTGCTCTATATCGGCTAAGCCACTTCGAGCCGTAAAAGCGATAACAGGTTTATCGTACTGTTGCTTTATCAATGGCAATAAAACAGAAGAATCGCCATCTGGTAACATTATGTCTAGGATAATCAGACAGTATTGATCAAGGTCGTTCGCTGACACTATGTTTTTGCATTCAGAAATACTTGATGCTCGTTTGATATCAAACTCACCGATTTCTTCAAGCATTAGGGTCGCAACCTCAAAACAGATATCACTGTCTTCAAGGTATAAAATTGATTGTGACAAGACGGTTCCTGAATTAACAACATGAATTAACTATAGAAGTAAAATGTGATTTTGCAAATCAGCCCCAATAAGTTGAAATTGGCTGTTATTTGCGTCGTATTTTATGCAAAATTGAAGAGAACGTAGTGTTTGAAGAAGGTTGATAACATGGCTATGATACGGATTTTATGGTGGCACCGGCGCAGGATGTTTTGTCGGCCTCAATCAGATCGTTCATTCAGCAGTCCCCAATTTGCTCCACCCATTTGCACCAACCGAGATGCGGCTCTTCGAAACGAAAAAGCGAGATCATTGGCGGACGAAAATTGGGCCAATGACACCCCCACTCGCCCCGTCGCGGACCACTCATAATATTCTCCTTCTTTGGTGCGAATCATGGTCGTCGCAAAGGAACTGGAATTTCCCCCTTTTTCATTGACTATCAATTCTCCATCTCCATCACAGCTTTCGATTTGCGCTTCAAAATTAACAAATAATTCGTCGAGCGGGACGTGTGCACTCAGCACCAAGCGGGTGCGAGATTCATAACATGCATCGATGAGGGTCACAAACCGACGTGCTTCGTTGAGGTGATTGGCGTCCAGTTGGGGGACGCGTTCTATGATGATCACCGGAAATCGATTGCACAGTGAAATATAATCAGCCGCCCCAAGTGGTTGGTCGCACAGCTCGGAGAAGTCAAACCAAGCGCACCGATTATTCAATCGGGTGACCTGGATGGTGCGACCAAAACCAACAAAAATATTCTCGGCCTCCGTTCTAGATGCTGTGCCACCGAATATTGCTTCCAACTGTGTCTGCATATTACTATTATCATCGCCTTGAACATCCGTATTTGACCAAAAATAAGATTGACCATCCGCTCGATTTTCACGTCGATAATCTTTGTGGGAACTCTCCATGGAAATGATGTCGGACGTGTCTTTTAACATGTCGATGAATGGCAAAAAGAGGGAGCGGTTAAGGCCTCCTTCATACAGAGTGTCAGGGGATCGATTCGAGGTGGCCACCATCACGACATTCGAGTCCAATAATAATAAAAATAATCGCTTTAAAATCATGGCATCGGCAATTTCTGTTACTTGGAATTCATCGAAACAGAGGAGTTGGGCTTCTTGTGCTAATTGTTGTGCGATGACGGGAATTGCATCCCCTCGCGGATGCTCCTGTTTGTACTCAAAGATACGACGATGGACGTCTAGCATGAATTCATGAAAGTGGACGCGGCGTTTGGTTTTTTGGATGCGTTTGTGGCGGTTGTTATCACTGCAAGAATCATCATCAGGAGCCGAAACCGAAGCGTAAAAGAGATCCATTAGAAAGCTTTTACCGACCCCAACTGGTCCATGAATATACATGCCTCGCGGCGGTGGACCAAAAGACCACAAGTGGAACTTCTTTCGAAGAAAAGACTGAGCGGATGCCAAGCAGCGTGCCAGTGACCGCAGCAGTGGGCTGCTTGTAAAGCGACTCTCTGTCGGCTTATCACCGCGCACTGGCACCGGTGGCAGCGAGCTAAGAGCGTCGTGCAGGGCGTCGAGTTTTGCCGCTAGAGCCACTTGCGCGTCATCTCGTTGCACTTCCCCCTTGGCCACTTTGAGTTCATAAGCGGCGGTCACGGGGCCTGTAGAGAAGCACGATTGAGTCACGCGATGCCGCGCGCGCAACGTATTGATTATCGTCATGGTTCTTATTAGTTTACCAACATTGATAATGTTGTACGTTGAATTTTTGTATTGGTATCAAATGGTTATTTTTTTCGCTTGAGATATCATTCCTTGGAAAATTTTCTCGATCATGTCATTCGATTCTTTTTCTGAAAAGCCTACCGCTAGTGCTTGATGAATAAAGTGTCTTCGCTGAATTTCGAGCGCATGATAATAATTTTTACTGCCACCAATAACCAAAATAAAATCAAATTTTCTCGCCAGCCTTTCACGAATATCCCGACTGTCGGGTAGCAAGTTATCAAAAAAATAAGTGACCTTCTCCCCACGGAGTTTTTGATTACCTGGGGTAAAGGGTAAAGGGTAAGGATAGTGATAAAGGACGACCGAGTTTACTTTGAGTCCATTCATCAGCATATTTCAACTCATCGACACCAGCCTTACGACTCCACTGACCAACAAATTCACCGTTCATCCATATCGCTAACGTATTCGTTCTACGCTTTTTATTTGGAGGTTGCTGGTTAGAGAGAACAATCATCACCATTGATCCTCTTTATGGGTCTCGTTGTTAGTTTGCGATGATAAAGCAATGTCGTCTGCTAACACCACTCTCACACCAAGTAACGCAAAAACTTTAAATAAACGCTCTAGGGTTGCTTTTTGAGGGTTGGACTCCATTGCTTGATAGCTCTGCTGGCTCACTCCAAGCTTTTGTGCCAACTCCTTTTGTGACAAATTATTTGACTTGCGAAAACCTACAAGAATGGGTTTAACTTGATCAAGGTTATTAATTGTGTAATTCACGCATACCACCAAAACAACTAATAAGCTGTTATTTGAGTTTCTAGAAGTGGTCTAATAGGACGGACAAGGTGAAACGAAGGGTTGCTCTTTAAAATCTTTCTAAGCGCTGGTTTTGAAAGTCCTGTTTTGTCACTTAGTCATTATTCATGTGCAATAGCGACTATGAGAATGAATAGGATGCTACTCGATATTCTGGATCTGAATGTATGTCGATATAATTTAATTAAATTACATCAATAGTTTAGATTCATGTTTAAACCTAAAATTTGAAAACACCCACCAATATGCCCACCATTAAGAGTTGATCTTGGATAGTATGTATTTTTGACATAAGATAACTAAAAAATTATTTGGCTTTAATGTATGAGTATTGAAATAAAAGAATTAGTTGATCTAGCTCGCGCGTCTGAAAAATACAAAATATCCCAAAATGATATCCTGTTCAAATCTTTGGATTCACAGCTAAGTTTGTACTATTTGTCACCGAAGAACATTCGGGAAGCATTGATCCCATGTGTAGAGGGCACCTTGCATCATGCCGCTCCAGGTCAGTTTATACATCAATATCAGCCATTAATGGACAAGGTTACCTATGTTGATGTTCAAATAGCTCAACCTTTACGCTTGAATCAACAGGCCATTAAAGAGCTGCTTGTTTCTCGTCAGTTTAATGAAGTGGAACTCTATCGAGAGCTAGCCCAAGAAATGGATGGTGTAGATTTTTGGAAAACA
>JALRKK010000002.1 GCA_023268935.1 Glaciecola sp. | reverse complement strand
TGTGATTTCAAGGCCATGCTCAACATCACGCCTTGCTTGAGATAAGCGCATTTGGAAATATTTAAACCCTTCTTTATCAATCCAATCATAATGATCAGGCCACGTATCAAGGCGGCTTTGATGGATTTCTGGTGCAAACATTTCAGTTAACGATGAACAAGCCGCTTCTTCCCAAGTGGCTCGACGGGCGAAGTTAACATAGGCACCTACAGCAAATTTGACACCCGGTAACAAATGTCGCTCATCTAATAATTCTTCACGGGTCAGACCAACGGCCTCGCCTAGACGTAACCAGGCTTCAATGCCACCTAATCCTTCGTCGCCTTCTCGTCCATCGTGGTCAATAATGCGCTGGATCCATTTGCGACGAGTGGCTTGGTCTTGGCAGTTTGCCAAAATACCCGCGTCTTTCACCGGAATGGCAATTTGATAATACAATCGATTGGCTACCCAACCTTGAACTTGCGCTTTGGTACATTGGCCTGCGTTCATTTTTTTATGAAAAGGATGGTGGATATGGTAATACTGACCTTTCGCACGAAGTTGCGCTTCAAATTCTTCTCTTGTCCATGCAGTGGTGTTGCTCATGTCTTTTCCTTATAAATTGATTTTCATGCCGTCATAGGCCAATTCAATGCCTTGCGACACGAGGGCACCATGCTGCTCAGACTGTTCATTAAGAACAGGATTGGTATTGTTTATGTGGATCAGTACTTTGCGTTGTATATCATATTGATTGAGTAGATTAATCGTACCGTGCTCACCGTTTACCGGCATATGGCCCATTTGAGTACCAAGTTTTTGGCTAAAGCCACCCGCAATCATTTCATCATCTAACCATAAAGTGCCATCAAACAAAACACAATCGGCTTGTGCCATCATACTCTTGACTAAGTCATTGGCTTGCATGCAACCAGGCGCGTAAAACACCACTTTGCCATTAGTGGTATCGGTGATTTTGAGGCCGATGTTGTTGCCCGGCACAATGTTATCGCGATAGCGAGAGTAGGGTGGGGCATTGGATTCGAGTACCACCGGTTGAAACTGTAATTCAGGTACGCCTTTCACCGTAAAGCCATCATCGTGCTCAGTGGAGATAATGTGTTGTTCTAACCCGCCATGCCAGTGTTTAAGCATGGTAAATAATGGATAAGTAGAAGTGAGATCCTCGTGCACCACTTCTGTACAGTAAACGGGTAGAGGTAAGCCTTCGCGCAAATCTAATAAACCAGTGGTATGGTCAATTTGGCTATCCGTCAGAATAATAGAGCGGATCGCCGTGCCGCGCTGAACGCCTTCTTCTGGCCATAATTCAGGATTGGCATTGATCTGTTGGCGTAAATCTGGAGAAGCATTAATGAGCACCCAATCCCTGCCATTGACCGATACGGCAATACTCGATTGTGTGCGTTCTTGAAAATGAGATTGGCCTTGACGAAGACCAGAGCAATTTGCACAGTGACAATTCCACTGAGGAAAACCGCCCCCAGCACCTGCACCTAATATTAAGACTTGCATACTTGATTATTCTTATAAAAAAAATGAAAAAGGCTGCCTAAGCAACCTTTTGTTGTTTCGAATTCTAAATACTCATCAATCTTAGCGATTGCTGATGTATAAAGTTACTTCAAAGCCTAGACGCATTTCAGTATATTCTGGTTTTGTCCACATAGTAGCAATCCTTTTTAACAATTGATTAACGGTATAACTGATTATATGCCTAACACATGAAAACACCATCCTACTTAGGGAGGAGAAAAGTATTAACTTTAGTCGAAATTGGGATATAAAAAATACTTAAATTTGGTTTTTTAAGTATTCTAATAACAAATATAAAGGGCGTCCAGTAGTAGAGTTTTGCGTCCCGTAATGAAAACTCGTACCTGCGATATCCAGATGCGCCCATGGGGTATCATGGGCAAAGTTTTTAAGAAACATACCAGCAGTAATCATGCCCGGACTATTTCGTCCTGAGTTGCGCCAATCGGCGTGCTCACTTTCTAAATCCAGCATATATTCATCCCACAGTGGAAACTGCCAAACATAATCAGCTGAGCTCTGACCTGCTTGTATCAAGTCATTGGCGAGCTGTTGATCATTAGCCATCAAACCACTACAAACGTGCCCAAGGCTGGTGATTGCAGCCCCGGTTAAGGTGGCACAATCAATCATCACTTTGGGTTTGAGCGTTCTGGCATAGGCCATGGCTTCACATAATAATAGTCGGCCTTCTGCATCGGTACTGATGATTTCTACCGTTTGCCCATCTTTAGTTGGATAGATATCGCCAGGACGATAGGCGTTGCCATCAACATGATTTTCTGCTGTGGCCAATATGACTGTCACATTAAGTGGTAGTTGTAACTCAGCAATACTCTTGAGCACACCCAACATACACGCTGCGCCACACATATCGTAAATCATACCATGCATATTTTCGGCAGTTTTAATACTGATGCCACCGGTATCAAACGTTACGCCTTTACCAATCAATACAATTGGTGCATCCCCCGGAACGCCTCCCTGATAATGCATTATGGGCATCGAGGCGGGTAAGGCCGAAGCGCGATTGACGGCTAGGTACGTGACCATACCTTCCTTTGCCAGCGCCTCTTCATCCAAAATTTGTGTCGTAATCGTTTGGTACTCTTGGGCCAACTGTAGCGCTTTTTCAGCTAAGTAATCCGGCGTACAAACATTTGCAGGTTGATTGGCAATATCTCGATACCAAGTCGTCCCCAAATGAGCTGCCTTAATTTTGGCGACGGTATCTTGCTTTACTGCGTTCGCATAAATCTCTAAGGAAGTAATGGACTGTTTAGAAACCGGAGATGTCTTATACTGGTGAAACACATAAGTGCGTTGGAGTAAATCGAGAATGCATGCAGAAAAATACGGTTGCCAAATGGTTCCAATCCATTGCCAAGTGAACGCGATTTTTGCAAAATCAAGCGTGTCTAAATGCTTGAATAACTCATCATGAGCTTTGCGAAATTGGTGGGGTCTTACGTTGGATTGATGCGTATCTTGGGGCCACAAAACCACATATTTTGCTTGCCATCCATCAGGTCTAAACACATTAGTGAGCGCATCGGGTTTGGTTGCGGTAAGTTGTAGCTTGGCAAGCTCATCTGAGGATGCAGGAACGATCAGGACATCAGTTTGGATAAGTTGCGGATCCGTTATCGGACGCACAAAAAAATTGCAGGACATATGAGCTTAAGTTTTGATATTGTGCGTGAATGATACCTACAAAAAAGCCCATACATCAAGACATATGGGCTTATAACATTAAAGAGAATTGCGCATTACATGCGTTCGAAGATTACCGCAATCCCTTGACCACCACCAATACACATGGTTACAAGTGCATAACGACCTTGTGTTCGCTGTAGTTCGTGGATGGCTTTAGTCGCAATCACCGCACCTGATGCACCTATTGGGTGACCTAATGCAATAGCCCCGCCATTTGGATTTGGTTTGGCTGGATCCAAATCAAGGCCACGGCATACCGCAAGTGCTTGTGCCGCAAAGGCTTCGTTTGATTCAATAACGTCCATATCATTGATTGAAAGACCGGCTTTCTTCAATGCTTCGATAGAAGCTGGGATTGGACCTTCACCCATAATGTGATTTGGCACACCCGCAACAGCATAGGATACCATTCGTGCAATGGGTTGTAGGTTATTTCGGTTAGCATAGTTTTCAGAAGCAAGAGTTAAGAATGACGCACCGTCATTGATACCCGAAGCATTACCGGCTGTTACGGTACCGTCTTTTTTGAATGCGGGACGCATACCGGCAAGGCTTTCAGCGGTGGTTGCTGCTTTGATATGCTCATCTGTATCAAAGAAGGTACTACCTTTACGGCTCTTTAATTCAACTGGCACGATTTGGTCTTTGAAGTAACCGGCCTCAACGGCAGCTGCTGCACGCTTATGAGACTCTGCTGCGAATGCATCTTGTGCTTCACGAGAAAGTTCCCATTTGTCGGCTAGGTTTTCAGCTGTGATACCCATATGGCCAACACCGAATGGGTCGGTAAGCGCAGCAACCATCATATCGATCATTTGCGTATCGCCCATGCGCGCTCCGTTGCGTAATGCAGGAGACAAATAGCCACCACGGGTCATGTTTTCAACACCACCACCGATTGCTAATTCGTGATCGCCAAGCATGATCCCTTGTGCAGAGCTAACTACAGCTTGTAGGCCTGATGAACACAAACGGTTCAATGCCATGGCCGTTGAATCTAAGCTCATACCTGCTTGAATAGAGGCAACACGTGCCACATAAGGAAAACGCGATTCAGTCGGAATACAGTTACCGACGACAATTGATTGGTATTTCTCGGCATCTACGCCTGATTTTTCAATACCTTGTTTTAAGACTTGGCCAGCTAGCTCAGCTGGCTCAATGCCTTTTAGACTTCCATTAAATGTACCGATGGCAGAACGCACAGCACTTAATACAACAACACTATTTTGGCTCATTTTATTATCCCAAATCCTATGAAAAAACGATGAACTTGAATGGTTACTTGCTACTTCAAATCCTATTTGTTTCTTAAGACGCTTTTCACGTCAACTAGCTTAGATTATAGCTTATTGTCTATGATGAATAGGGTGTTGGTGCTAGACCTTAGTGGTATTTGGGTGATTATTTGCGCATTAGTAAATCATTATTTTCATATATGCGTTTTTATTTTTAAATTAATGTTAATTATTTGTAAATATAAGACTAAAGGCGTATAGTCACAGTCACAAAAACAAACCTAATTGAGACATAAATGAGTCAACCAAAAGAAGCTTTTAAAATCATTGCATCCATGATGGCAACGGCCGCTATTTTGTACTTCATCGTCATGTATGTAAGTTAGCCTATCGACTTGTGCTTTTCAGTTCAATCGGATATTTTGCTCCTTGTCTAGCGTGTTTACGTAACACATAAAACAATAACCAAATTCGACAGGGAGCATTTATGCCTTTGACTTTATCTAAGCTTGGCGCTTTATTTGTAGCAACTGCTGCAATCAGTGTGTCTGCTACAGCACATGAGCATGGGGAACATAACCATTTCACAATAGAACACCTTCCCAAAGTACACCATGCAGGGAACATTACCGTTGCACCAAACGGCAAACTATCAGCATACACTCTATCTGTACCGCGTGATATGACAGCGGGTAACAAAGATGGTCGTGCAGATACGCATTTGTATATTCTTGATGAGAAAGGCACTAGCCGTTTATTCATCGGCGGCGAGGGGAGTATATCAAGTCTATCTTTTAATCAAGCGAGCGATACGCTGTATTTCCGCGCTAAACGTGGCGATGACAAACATACCTCTTTATATGCCATTTCAGTGAATGGCGGTGAAGCTTACAAAATGTTTGGTTTTGAAACGGCAATTGGCGATTATGAGGTCGTCGATGATACGTTATTTTTTGTGGCAAAAGCCAAAGACGATGCGCAAGACTTGAAAGACAAGGGCTTCAACGCAAAAGTTTATGAAGAAGACACTCGTTTAAATCAGCTTTGGTCTGTTTCCATAAAAGGGGGGGAAGCAACCTCAATCTTCAGTGATGGTCACGTTTCTGACATCGATGTATCAAGTGATGGGGAATTTGTGTTAGCGGCCGTTGCCCCGACAAATCTTGTCGATGATTCATTGATGGAGCGTAATATTCACACCATTCAAGTCAGTTCTGGTGAAGTCACCAATACGATTGATATGCCAGGCAAACTGGGTGAGTTTGTACTGCACAGTAACGATAATGACATTGCGATTATCGGCGGCGCAGACATTAGTGATTCATCTGATGGCGTGTTGATGGTGGCGCAAGCTGATTCAGCAGAGCTCACGCAACTCACCGCTGATGCATTGCAACACATCGTTGATATCACATGGAAAGGACGAGATATTCTTGCTGTGGCGCATCGCGGAGTTGAATCTTCTGTTGCGGTATACGACAAGAAAGGCAAAGTTAAACGCACTATTAATACGCCAGAGGATATCGTTGTCCGTAGTGTTGCGGTAGGTGATGATACGGTACAACTCATTGCAGATAGCCCTTCTCATCCTCGTGCCGTGTATGCAGTGAACCGCAATAAAGCGAGAAAAGTCACTCAGCACAATACTTGGTTAAACGACATAGCATTAGCACCACAATCGACGTTTATGTATGAAGCCAGAGATGGTGAAAAAGTCGAAGGTCTTTTGATCACGCCTAAAGGTGAGGCGCCCGAGAAAGGTTGGCCATTAATTTTAATGGTTCACGGTGGTCCAGAGGCGCATTATAGTGATGGTTGGCTTACGGCGTATTCTATGCCTGGGCAATATGCCGCGGCTAAAGGCTATGCCGTGTATTATCCTAATTACCGAGGTTCAACTGGTCGCGGGGTGGCTTATGCCAAACAGCATCAAAACGATTATGCGGGTAAAGAGTTCAATGACTTAGTGGATGGCGTAGATGCCCTTGCCAAAGCAGGCATTATTGATCGTGATCGTGTTGGGATCACCGGTGGTTCATACGGTGGCTATGCTTCGATGTGGGGCGCAACAGCCTTAACCGAACACTTTGCTGCAGCGGTGGCGTTTGTGGGGATCTCAAATCAGGTATCGAAATTTGGTACTTCTGATATTCCAAACGAAATGCATCTTGTGCATTCTTTGAAATGGCCATGGGAAGATAACTGGATGAACTTATTAGAGCGTTCACCGATTTTCCATGCCGGTAAAGCCGATACACCGATTTTGATTTTGCATGGTGAAAAGGACACTCGGGTGCACCCGTCACAGTCGATGGAATTATATCGCTCAATTAAGGTCCGAACTGACACGCCAGTGCGCTTGGTGTTTTATCCAAATGAAGGACATGGAAACCGTCGTGCAGCGGCTCAATACGATTATGCATTGCGTTTGATGCGCTGGATGGATACGTATTTGGCTGAAGATGCGACTCGTCAAACAGCAAAACCGCCGTTTGATTTGGGCTTGGCAGATAAACTCAAAAAAGAAGATTAAATTGAAAGGGAGACTTTGGTCTCCCTTTTTCATAGTTGGTGATGAGATTGGAAATAGCATCGACGTCTTGCAAATTGAACAGCGTTGTTAAATATTGTTTACATTAAAAAATGATGTTTATCCTATTTAAAAAATCTCAAAAGGTACGATAATGCTCAATGAAGGAAGTAATTATTTTTTGTAGTAAAAGGTTATGAACAAAAAACAAAGACACAATCAAATGGATGATGATTATTCGGATTTCGGTGGTTTCGAAGATCAAGAATTTTCAGCAAAATCTCACAAGCGCGACAAGAGTAAATCACTCTCAGATAAACGTCGCAAATCTCGAGGAGTAAAGGCCGACCCTTACGCTTATTAATAAATAAAGCCCAATGACACATTGATCTCATTGGGCTTTAATCATAAAGTGTTTTAAATTGGTTTACTTGGGTAAACCTAGGATGTCTTTACCTTGGTTAAAGTGAATGTCTACAGAAATATTAGCATCGGTCAGTCGGTTGAGATCGGCTTGGAGTTGCGAACCAATTACTCCTTTGGCTGCGACCAGTGACGCGACCCCTGTATAATCTCCATCACCTTGTAACGTCAAAATAAGATTAGATAGTGTATTCACGGCTTCACGCATTTTGGGCATATCCACAGCGTATTGCCCAAGATCGTTACGAGTAAATGCGCCTTTTTCGGCAAAGTAATTAAATCTTACCATGTTGGCTTTGCCATGTGCCGAACTTGCCCCAAAGCGAATAGAACGAAAAATCCCAGCCATAAAGGTGACATAATAATCCTCAAGTACCCCTTCGCTTATCGCTTCACGTTCTAAAAGTTGCTCGACCATATATAGACCTAAAATATCAGCTTTGCCTTCTTCCAAAGCCGAGGCATGTTCTTGCAAAGCTTCACGAACCGTGGTGTTAGAGTTCAGCACGTTTTTTATACCCAAACCATGAGCGACTTCGTGGAACATGGTGTTGGCGAAAAAAGCATTAAAGGTGATATGTTGTCTTTGCTCAGGCACGATTAACACATCAGCAATAGGCAACAGAATATGGTCAAACTTGGCGCGCATTGCGTTTTTTAGTTGCAGTCGACGGGTGCCCTTAGCCAGTTGTACTTCTTCATCGTTAGGTAGGTTAATTGCAATGGTTTTACTCCCAGCATTAGAGTGACCGGCATAATAAATCACATCATAGGCATTTAAATCTGCATTGGTTCCAGGCATTTGAGCTTTGTAGGCTTCAGCAACCGGTAACCCTTGCTGTAACTCTGGGAGATACTGAGCGAATTGTGCGAGTTTCTCACTCCACTCCATATCTTTAATCAGAACGTACGACTCGAAACTCGTTCGTGCACCGAGTAATTGGTCCTCATACGTTTCAATCGGGCCAATGACGACATCTATTTGATTGTTTTTAACATCCATCCAAGCCAAATCTGAAATTTGATACTGGTTGGAGAGAAAGGCATCGGCGCGCAATAATAAATAGTTTGAAAAGTCAGGATCTTCAGCTAAACCAGCGGCTTTGCGCAGTAGAGATGCCGCTTTTTGTAATTCTGTTGCGTATTTTTGATGATATGGAATAGCAACCAATTCACCATTGTCAGCGCGCTCAATTACAGAATAGAGCCCAGTTTTGTCATCAAGTGAGCTATGTAGTAACTCGTCTTTTGTTATATCCTCAGGATAAAATTGAGCGCCACTAGATTTCGCCTCATAACCGGCAAGGAAAGGCTTATCTGCGTTTAATCTGTCCCAAGGTCCATAGTTGATTGAAGCAAAATGCTTGACCCTTGGGTCGGTGAGTTTCGCCAAGAATGCCTCTTTATCCTCCCCGAACGCTTGTTGCCAAAACAAATCGTCCATGATCTCTGAGGCGTCAATGAGCAAACCAATCATTTCTTTTTGATTGTCACTAAGATGAGTCAGATCGGCTATTAGGTTAACAGGGTAATATATATTTAAGCGGGCTTCATCGATCAATAATTGCGGTTGAGAGATTGTTGCTTGAGTTTTTGGTGATCTGTCTTGTGCAGGGCTGTGAGCTAAAGGCTCGCTAGCAGGCTGACATCCAGTCAACATATATAAAGACAAAATACTTGCCTTCAGTGTGGTAATTCGGAATTTCATAATGAACCTTTGTTGTTATTGTAGATATAAAACATTTACCTAAACGGCGACTTCTGTAAAGTAAATATAAGCCAGAGCAACACAAAATGTGTTGAATACGATGACTGCTATTCGTTTGCGAAATAGCGTAACGTCATTCGTTTGTTTATATTCATAATAGCTTTTTAAAAGCTGAATGCCCGATTCGGCAATGATGAATAAAACCGAAAAAGTGATGGAAAACACAAATACCAGTCCCCGCCGAAATATACTCTGCATGTCAAACTGATAATTTGGATTATCGTCTAACTTTAACGCATTGAGCA
>JALRKK010000119.1 GCA_023268935.1 Glaciecola sp. | reverse complement strand
CCACCCGGAGGCTCAAGCCATTGTGATCTCCGCCTTGTCCAGTCGCCGTCAGGTCCTTGATTCATTTCGCGCCGGCGCTGTAGGGTATATCCTCAAAGACGAAGAAGATTATTCCATTCTTGAAATCTGCGACCACATCATGCAAGGCAAGTCCATTATGTCGCCGTCCATCGCCAGAATGATGCTCACGGAATTGACCCAGTCCAGCGTGATGTCACCCGCACCGAGTGACAATCCACTGACCGCCAAAGAAACCGAAATTCTCTCGCTCATAGGCAAGGGCTATGCTTACAAAGAGGTCGCACAGTTAAAAGACATTTCAGTGGGGACAGTGCAGGTACACATTCGCCATATTTACAAAAAATTACAAGTCAACAATCGCTCTGAAGCTTTTTATGAAGCCAAAAAAATGGGCCTCATCGATGACTAAGTTTACTCGATGTGTGTTGCTGTTCAGTGGGTTCGCCATCTTGGCGACGGTGTCTGTCATGACACTGCTTGAGCAATACAAAATCCCCGCGGACGCGCTGAGTATCCACAGCATGCTCGACGTCGACACAGGGCAAACCTTGTCATTGCCATTGCGCCGGTTGAATCGCTCTGGCGAACCACAACAATATCGGTTCCGTGCTGAACTGCCCAAATCGGTTTTCTCTGACCACGCGGGGGATGAACCTTGGTATCTGTATCTGCCACGGTTTGAACAAAACATCACCGTCACGGTCAACGGCAAACGTATTTCCGCATCACACAACACCGCGGCCTGGCGAGGGCCATTGGTCTTTAATTCGGCGTTTATGCTCATCCCGACCGAACTCGTTTCTCAATCTCAGTTTCAGGTTGAGCTGGTGATCAGTACCACCGCCTTACCCCCAGTCAGCTTGTATCCTCTCTATATTGGAACCTACTCCCAGTTGGGGCCAATTTACACTCTGCAAGCGCTTTTTGAGTACGATGTGCGCCTGATCAGTACAGTCTTGCTGTGCATCGTCTGTGTCATGGCCTTGATCGTGTTTGTCAAAACGCCCACGCAACGAGCCTACTTGTGGTTAGCGTTGGCGTGTGGCTTGTTTTTGCCGATCCGCATCACCAATATCGTGCCGCTTGCGGAAGAGTGGCTGATGTATATCCCTTGGCTGTATTTGTTGCTTCCGTTTGCGGCATTGTCTATTTTGCATTATGTGAGATATTTATCGGATGCCTCTCGGTTTAACATTCCTTTACTTGCCGTTGCGTTGACGACCCTGATTGGCGGTTTGTGCGCAGCGGTCGGGCTGTTGCCACTGCGCCAATCCATCATCTTGTTTGTCTTCCCATGGATCTTGGTGACACTTGCCGGTGCCGTGTATTTGCTGATCCAGCATGCCCATCGAACGGGGTCCTGGGTCTTTGTGCTGTTACTCACGTGCTTATTGGGGGTATGCATTGGGGTGGCACACGATGTATTGGTGCTCAATAACCTACTCGATCACGCATTCATGGTGTCCTATCTGTGCGTTTTCTGCTTGATGATTGCTTTGTTGTTGCAGCTGTACTACAAGTTGGTCAGTCTGTTAGACATCGTCAATCATGCCAACGAACGCTTAGTCGACGAGTTGGCCAAAAAAGAAGTCGCATTGCAACACAGTTATCAAGAACGCCAGGCCTTCGTTGTGCAACAATGTCTCAATGACGAACGCGATCGCATTACGGCGGAACTGCACGATGGGGTGGCCGGGCATTTAACCTCCATTTTGACCATTGCGAATGCCGCTGATCCCAAGGCGCATCCAAACCAATCCATCGTGTCTTTAACCAAGTACGCCATCAATGATGTGCGGTTGTTGGTCGATACCTTCTCCAGTGTGGGATCCGATCCGAATGTACTCTTTGCCATCATCAAAGAGCGCTGTTTTAGTCCATTGGCGAGTGCCAATATCCGTTTGCATTGGGACGTTACGACCATCCCTGAGCATTTATCCATTGATCCGGCGTTGGGTTTGGATTTGATTCGGATCATGCAAGAAATTTTGAACAATGCCATCAAGCACGGCGCTCCCACTGAGTTGTCGTGTGTCAGTGACATCGACCAACACACACTGACCATCACGGTGACGAACCAAGGCGGTATCGCACTGGACGACTTGCGTTGTGCGTCGCCCGGCCACGGTTTACTCAATATCCGCAAACGCATTGCCAAATTTCCAGCGGGTGCGTTTGCACTCATGCCCATCGCGACAGGCGCGCGTGCGGTATTGTCGTTTTCGTTGGTGGATCGTCCGGCCGAGCCGACGCATCCTCCTACTTCCTCTCATTCTGTCACATAAGGAGACGCATCATGTTGCACAGAACAGTATGGACCATGGCGCTACTCATTGGCCTCAGCGGGTGTCTGAGTGATTCCGATGATACCCCACGCATCGATCGCAGCCAAGGCCCCAACCTCACGATCACCACCATTGACGTGGCTAA
This sequence comes from Glaciecola sp., assembly GCA_023268935.1. Lineage (GTDB taxonomy): Bacteria > Pseudomonadota > Gammaproteobacteria > Enterobacterales > Alteromonadaceae > Opacimonas. Next base: position 20,035 of record JALRKK010000119.1, on the reverse strand, counting down.
CCTAAACTATTATGTACCCGGTGAAACGATACGCGTGGATTTTGAGCTGGTGGTGCAGGAGTTGGATTACCCCGATGTGGACATTGATTTTTATGTCGTTCACGCTCAAGACTCAGCAGGAGAGGGCGAAGAAATCGAGGAAACCCATTATTTGGGGACCAAACGGTTATCCAAGGTCGACAATGGGTCGGTCATTGCCTCATTTGTTGAGACCGTTCCGGAGGTGACCATCACTGGCAACTATTGGATCATGGCCGTGGTAGACCCTCAAAATACCGTGGCCGAGGCCTTTGAAGACGACAACCATCCCAACCTCGAAAACGAAGCGTATACGGAAGGAAACTTTCCGTATGCCATCGTCGATCTGGAGCATACCTTCAAACACGACTTTGCCATCGTCAACGCCGCACTCAGCGAAGAAGTACTGGTGTTAGATACCCCTGCGGTGCATGCCAACACTGCACTGGGTACCAATAACGCCGACATGCATGGGTACATCGATGCGCTGTATTATGGTCAAGAAGTGGCCCAAGCCGAATTGCTGGTGGAAGTCATGATTGATGGGAATTATGAGCCCATTGAGATCTGGGTCAATCAAGTCGACCAAGCCACCACCTTGGATCAGGAGGGGTATCAACTGTCTAAGCCCATGGATTTTACCTATAACCGAGAAGAGCATATCTTTGGTTTGGATCTGCGCTTGACGCAATCTCAGATTGAACGCTTGTACGCCTCGTACGACGCCAGTCAGCGCAATACGTTATCAGTGCGATTTGAGGTAGTGGATAGCACGGATTATCAAGAAGAGTTTGATGACAGCAACAATATTCTGGATCTAGAGGTCCCTCTGTATTTCTTTGAAGATGAGACCCAAGAGACTTCTGGTAAGGCTGCCAAAGCGTACTCCTTTGACAACGGCCAGTTTGACGTCAATAGCGGGTACAGCAATGGGTTTGGGGACGCCTCCAAATTTAAGGTTGGGATTGATTTTGACTCGGACATGCAAATCGATTTGCCGACCGGTTCGGCGCATTTTGAAGCCGCCGGCGCCATGGATTTATACGTCTTTAATAAAGCCAATAATATCTTCAGTATCGATGTGGACAGCAAAGCTTCGGTGACAGGCGAAAACACCGGCGTGTCTGGCGATGTGGTGTTATTCAACAAAACCGTGTATGAGCAATCCATTTGGCGGGATGCGTATACGCTGGATTTTGCCAAAACATGGGAAGAAAACAAAACCTTGGTTCAGTCTACGTTCTTCATCGGACCAGTGCCTTTGTCGGTGGAAGCCGGGATCAGCGGCGAAATGGGAATGGGCGCGAGCTTAACCTATGAAGCACTCACGTTGACGGTGACCGGTGACTTATTCAAAGCCAGTTTAGGCGGTGCGGCCAATGGCGGGATCAACACCGGTGTCGCAAAAGCCGGCATCACCTTGGATTTAACAGTCTTAGAAAACGTATTAGCCATGGAAGCCACCACGGATATGCGTGCCTATGACAACAACACCGGTGGGCCAACCATTGATTGGTCGTTTGCCATTGTTGATGACATCAATGCGATTGAAGGCAAGTTTGGTTTATATGCTGAGACCTATGGTCTGAAATGGTGTAAGAAAAAAATCTTCGGTAAAAAAATCAAATACCCCTGTGGCACCAAAACGTACCACTATGACTATTGGTTCTATCAAACGCCGAGTATTTTTTCTAAGCATTGGACCATTTATAGTGAATCAGGTCGGTTACAATGAGCATGATCTGGCGCCAACGAGTATGCCTGGCAGTCAGTGCGCTGTGCCTTGGCGCATTGTCTGCTCCCACTCTGGCCTTATGTGAACGCACCTTTGCGGTGACCATCGACACGCAAAGCACCTTTGCGTTAACGCAACAAACCGACACCATGCAGCAATCGGTACGTTTGTCTGTGCGTCCGTTACCCAACACACCGCTGCCAGACGGGCAAACCGGGCAATGGCTTGGGATCCAAGTCGAGCATGTGTCATCCAGCGGTCAAGCAGCGTCTGCGATGGAGCCGGCCATACCGCCTTTTGGTATGTTATTCGATCCGTATGGTGTCATTTTGGACCAGATGTTTTTGCCTGGATTATCGGACGCTCAGCGTCAACAAGCCATGGGCTATGCGTACTGGTTGCAGGTGCCACAACACACCGCCTCAACGCAGACCCCAACCATTCCGGCCAAAGGCATCCGTTATCAGGACAATAACGGCCAGTTTGAACCCCAGTTCATCAAGACCGAACCCACCCAGTTGACTTATCGCAACACGGGGTATCTGTCGGTGGATCCGCAATTGGGTCAAGATATTGTGGTGGAGGAGGCACAAGCGTCTTACCAGTTGGATGCGTGTGGGTTTGCGAATTTTACGCAGCACACCTGGCTCACCTACACTCACCCTGCATCCACTCAATTGTCATTGCGTGCGCAACAGCATGTTCAAGGCAAGGTGATCCCGGCGGATCCAGACACGTTATTGTGGCAACTGCCGGATAATCTGCAGTTATGGCGCACCACGCCGTCAACGCCACTGAGCGATACACAACGCAACGCATTGACGCAACAGCTAGAAGAATGGCTCAACACCACCGATTGGTTGAATCAACCCCCGGGCGAACTGAGTGAGGCATTGCGCGCGTTTGATGTAGTGCTGGATCACATCCCCGAGTTACTTTTGCAACAAGGGTGGAGTGACGCACAACAGATGCGCATCATCCATGCCTTGGGATTACTCGACACACCACGGGCTCAATCGAGCTTGGTGCGTATGTTGACGCAGGACGCGCACACCGAGACCAATCAATTTCGTGCCTTACGCGCATTAACGCAAGGTGACACGGCATTATCAGAAGAGGCAGTCCTCACGTTAATGGCACACACCGAAGTGGCATTGCAACGGCAATCCGATATGGATCACGCGTTATTGTTGCATATCGGTATTTTGTATGACGTGCGTCCTAAAACGGCGTTGTCTGCCAAGTTGTTAAATGGGTTGCACGAAGCGTTGCACGCGGCCCCAAATAACAAGACACAAGCCACCTTGATTGCGGCAGTAGGCAACACTGCGCACCCAGACAGTGTGAAAATCCTGGCGCGCTTTAAACACGCAACGGATCCTGCAATCGTGGACAATTTGGCGTTCAGTTTGGGACAGATCCAAGGAGAACAGTCCTTACAGGTCTTGACGCATTTGCTCACGCGTGAAGAAGTTTTACACAAGGCCAGTGTGATAGGCGCTTTGCACGCGTTTGATTTAGACACGGGCGCCATGCAAACCATCACCACGCTGGCTGAACAGCAGAGCGATCATCAGACTCGCCGCGCGGCCATCAAAACCTTGGGTGCCCAAACCCATCGTAAAACGGAAGCCGCAGCGATGTTGCGACATTTATTGCAAAACGAGTCCAATAAAGCCAATTTTAAACGCGCTGCAAAAGCGATTGCTGAATTGGAGCGAGAGGGAGGGTAGCCATTGTCGATAATACAAGACTAGCCAACAGGCTAATTTTGAACCAATGCATTGGCGAAGTAGTGAAATATTTTCTACGATTGTTTTATGAGATTTAACCATCAAATAAGGAAATCAATGAAAGATATCAAAACCACTCTCAGCCGCAGAGAAAGACAAATCGCCCAGCTCAAAACCATGGGCATGACCAACCGTGAAATCGCTCACGAATTAGCTATTGGTGAGCGCACAGTTCGATTCCATATCCATAACATTTATCGCAAACTCAAAGTGCCGAACCCACTGACGCTCAACTATGTTTACGGCGATCAGTTTCGGCCCATTTATCCGCAGTACGTAAGCTGAATTTTACCTTCTCCCAGTTTGAACGCTACAGAATGGTGTCGTAGCGTTTTTTTTATCAAAGGCATGTCTTTTATGAATCGCTATCGAATGAAGTCAAGAATGCGTTTCAGTTTGGATCTCGCTTGGGTGGAGTATTCACTGAATAACACAGTTCCATCTTATCTCCTATAACCAAGGTCTACCCAGTCTCGCTCTGAATAGACCAACTCCCCCGACCACCTAGCTGAACGGATAGTTTTAACATTAGATTGACTTTATTAATATAATAAAAACAATGGCTTGTAAATAAGTGTCGGTTTCTCAAGTCTTTTGACCAGTGGCACAAAATTCTTCTTAGCCTAAGCTTGTTACACGTCGTTTAGACGTAATTAATTTAAAACTTTTAGCAACGCATAGGAGAAATTTATGCATACAACAATACACATCCTTTCTAAAAGAGAGCAGGAAGTGGCCAAGCACATTGCTATGGGAAAAACCAACCGAGATATCGGTGATTCTCTGTATATTTCTGAGCGCACCGTAAAATTCCATTGTGCCAATATTTACAAAAAATTAAAAATTGCTAATCGCAGCACGCTAATTTCTCGTTACGCCGATCAAATCCGTCAATTACACTGATTCAAATTATCCACAAATCGTGTAAGCGGATCGTGCATTACCGCTTCACATAATTCTGTCACCCTAAAGAGTAAATATAGAAAAATGTCCGTTTTGTGATAGTTTTTGTCCGTTAGAGAAAAGAAATAAATCGTTGCAATTCCAATTTATTGTCTACGCTATAAAAGGAATTAAAAACTAAGGAAATATTAGGTTAAGGAAGAAGTAAAAATGTCAGAAGATTTGCCATATCTGAATACTCGTGAAACACAAATTGTTAAATATTTGATACAAGGACTTACCAATACTGAAATTGGAAAAGAGTTGCACCTTTCAGTACATACTATCAAATATCATTTAGGTCGTATCTATCAAAAGCAAGGCGTCAGTAATCGCACGTTGTTGATTAAAGCGTATTATGACAGGCGAAGTGAGTAATGAATCTTCTGCAAAACTTACGTTTAAATTAGATGAACTTGTTGCGGATGACTCTAACATTGCTCAACATGAGTCAAACTGAACTTTCAACTTATATTAAGATATCGCCTGAGACGATTCGGAATTGGGAACAGGGCAAAAGGATCCCTACGGGACCTGCCAAAGCATTGCGCAAAATTTTGTATCATGAACCTCGGGCGGTTTTAAAAGCGTTAAAGTAGAATCAACAAGGATAATCGACTTATGTTAGCGGTATCGAAAGTTACTGGATATCTAGATATGATTAACCTCGAACCATACGCTGCAACCTTCGTGTCCACAACGCCCCAGCCATCGCCAACCCAAACCCAGGCAGGGTCCACCAGGACGGTATTTCACCGACAATCGGCCAGGCAAAAAACGCCCCCATCGCAGGCACCAAAAACATGATCGCGGTGGCTTGCGCCAACGAACCTGTTCTGACCAAAGCGAACATTAAGAGCATGCCAATCACCGTATTGACGACAACCAAATGCCCAACACTCCAAAACAGTGCCTCCGACGGAACATAAACCACGCCCTCAACCAGCCAAGCGAGTGGAGCTGCAATCACTGCTGCAAAACAATACTGAACCCATGTGGCGGTGATTGGGTGCACGTGAAGCGTGCGGTTTTTTTCGATGACTTGACCCAACGACATCCCTAACACGGCCACAAATCCCAATAACGCTCCCAGCAAATACCCCGTTTGCCCATTCATATTCAAGCCGACTATCCATCCCGCACCGGCAAGCCCCAGTCCCAACGCACACCAAGTCTGCCAAGATGGCCAGAAGCGTCTGTATAATGCAGTTGATAGAATAATTAGAGCGGGTTGTGAGGCGGCAATGAGCGCCATAATGCTCGCACTTGCGCCAAGTTTCATTCCGACATACATGGTGCCAAAATGTCCAATATGCAAAAACACACCGGTTGCAGCAAGTTGTTTGATAGTGGATAGAGGGGGCAGGGATAACCGCATGAATATCACAAATGGCGTGACAAATAACGCCGCCCCAACGAACCGGTAGGCGAGAAGATTAAACGGCTCGGTGTATTCCAACGCCAGCTTGGCCACCGCGTAACCCGTTGACCAGACAGCTAAAAATAGCCAAGGAAGAAGGCGTGTGAACATCGGCAGACCTGTGACATAAAATCGCCATGCTAGATGGCATGGCGATAAACGCAAGTACGTCTTTGGTCGTATGCTATTCAGGCATAGACTATTCCGGCATCGACACTTTGCCTTGGTAACGCATCGCAATGTTGTTGCCGGTTGCAACCGTTACGCACAATTCACTGCCATATAGTATTGAAAACATCAGTCCTAAATCGAGTTCGTGCTAGCCAATTCGTTGTGCAAAAGCTTTAGCCTAAGGTAGCCTTTACCGCATGGATATGTTCTGGAGTGACTTCACAACACCCACCGATAATACGTGCGCCTTGCTCAAACCATTGCATCGCAAACTCAGCGTATTGTGCTGGCGCTAAATCTTTTCGACTTTGCAAGGTACTGACCGTTTCTCCAGGATATAACGACTCGACGCTGACAAACCCATTAGCATAAGCACCTGTGGTACCCCCTAAACTTTGTAATGTAGGTAACGCCGCCGTGATGGCTTCAGGGCGAGAGCAGTTTAGGAGGACTGCATCGGGCTGATATTCAGCAATCGTCATTAGGGCCTCGCTTAATGGCTCACCCCCTCGTAACTTCTGAGGCGCGCTATCGGACACCGAAAATGCCAACCAGACGGGTTTACCTGATGCTTTAGCTGCCGTACACGCTGCAGTTGCCTCGGCAATAGAGGACATGGTTTCACACAAAAACACATCACAGTCGCTTTGTAATGCCACTAGCTGTTGGTAGCTTGCCAATGACTGGGCAAAATCCGGTGCTACATCGGGTCGATAACTGGCCAATAAAGGCGGTAAACATCCTGCAATCAACACATCCTCTTTCCCTGAGGCTGTAATGGCTGCTTGCGCAGCGTAAAATGCCTTTTCATGTAACGTGTCCAGCCAGTTCAAGGCGTCATTAGCGATCAGTCTGTCGGGCGTTGCAGTGTAGGTGTTTAAGGTAATGACATCGGCGCCTGCGGCAATAAACTCAGCGTGGAGCTCAGTGACTAATTCAGGCTCATAAAACATGATATCGCTTGACCAAAGATTAGAAAGCGGGCGTTTGGAGCGCTGAATTAGAGTTTGCCCCATGCCCCCGTCAAGACAAATAAATGCTTTGCCGTTCAGACCTGATAGACCTGCCAGCGTCTGCATAGGAAGAGAAGCCATTTTGTGCGTCATTAAGCCACTTAAAATAAACTTAAACAATGCGCTATGATACCTCGTATAAGCACAATAATGAAATCGTATGCATCGCCCATAAAGTGTTAATTTAATGTAAGCTAATCAAATGTTTTAAGAATATTTATTATTAATCGGCTATGTGATTAAGGGATAAAATAATGATAAAAAGCACTTCGCATATTATCGCTTCAGTAATCGCGGCGACAGCATTAGGCGCAGGTCTAATGGCTTGTTCACCTGCTAAACCAGCCGCTGAATTAGCCAACGCCCAACAAGAGGGACACATTGTGGCGCAACCTGAGCATGTTAAACCTGTTGTTTATCAGGTGTTTACTCGATTATTTGGCAACACCAATACGACCAATAAGCCATGGGGCACGGTAGAAGAAAATGGCGTGGGCAAAATGTCTGATTTCACCGATGAGGCACTGATGGGGATCCGCGAACTCGGTGTGTCACATATATGGTATACGGGGATCCCGCACCATGCATTGGTCGCTGATTATACTGAGTATGGTATTTCATTAGACGATCCTGATGTGATCAAAGGGCGAGCGGGTTCGCCTTATGCAGTCAAAGATTATTATTCAGTGAATCCCGATTTGGCAGATGATCCAGCCAATCGCATGGCAGAGTTTGAAGCACTCGTTCAGCGCACTCACAAACACGGCATGAAGGTGTTAATTGATATCGTACCCAATCACGTGGCGCGGCAATACGAATCATTGGGTAAGCCGGACGGGGTAGAGGACTTTGGTGCGCATGATGACACCAGTGTGGAGTATGCACGCGATAACAATTTTTATTATATTCCAGGCCAAGATTTTATGGTGCCTGAGCCGACCGACGGCTACCAAGCACTTGGCGGTGATTCTGCGCCTTTACTCGATGGTAAATTTGCGGAAAGTCCGGCCAAATGGACGGGTAACGGCTCGCGTTTAGCGCAACCGCACATCAACGACTGGTATGAAACAGTCAAAGTGAATTATGGCGTTCGCCCTGACGGTACCTATGATTTTCCAACATTGCCAAAAGAATATCGCAAAAAAGGTCTCGCTGAGCATCATGCTTTTTGGCAGGATAAAGACTTGCCAGATTCGTGGTATAAGTTTGAACACATTGTGCACTTTTGGTTGGATAAAGGTGTCGATGGTTTTCGCTTTGATATGGCTGAGATGGTGCCTGTGGAGTTTTGGTCGTTTTTGAACGCTTCCATTAAAAACAAAAATCCAGATGCGTTTTTATTGGCTGAAGTCTACAACCCGAGCCTGTTCCGTGATTATTTGCATCTCGGCAAAATGGATTACCTGTATGACAAAGTCGATTTTTATGATTCGCTCAAATGGGTCATTCAAGGTCACGGCAGTACCGATGCACTTGAGCGCATTCAGTCGGAAGTGCGCGACATCGAAGAACACATGCTGCATTTTTTAGAAAACCACGATGAACAGCGCATTGCCAGTCCAGATTTTGCCGGTGACATGCACAAAGGCAAGCCCATGCTGGTAGTATCAGCGCTGATCAGTCGCTCACCGACCATGTTGTATTTTGGTCAAGATGTAGGTGAAGACGGTTCCGAAGTGCCTGGCTTTGGTGGACCCACGCGTACGTCGATTTTCGATTACATGGGAGTACCTGCGCATCAACGCTGGATGAACGAGGGTAAGTTTGACGGGGGGCAGCTCACAGAGGCAGAACAAGCGTTGCGTGAGTTTTATATTAAAGTGATGGACATCGCGGCATTTCATCCCGCCATGGCAGGCGAATATATTTCTCTGCACAGCGCGAACAAGGCCACTAAAGGCTATACCGATAAGCACTTTGCGTTCACTCGATTTACCCATGAAGATCGCTTGATAGTGGTGAATAACTTCACCACGGAAGCCATGCAAACCACCTTAAACATCCCTGCGGCTGTGGTGTCGCAATTACAGCTGCGCGCTGGGGAAAATGTATTGAAAGATTTGCTTTCTGATGCGGATTATATGTTACGTGTAATTGACGGTGTAGGCGAGCTAACCCTGGATGTGCCAGGGCTTGAATCAGTTGTGCTTGAGGTCAACTAACATGAAACTAAACACCATCATAAGTGGCGCGTTGCTCGCGCTGCTTGGCTTCTCGACCCAAGCTCAAGTCATATCACACGTGCATAACGACGCCACATTGATTGTACAAACTGAGCAATACCCGATACACATTACTCAGCTGAATACTGGTGTATTTGAAATCGTGGTTGAGAGTGAACAAAATATGCTCCCATCATTTGCATTACCAGAAAATCACACGCCTAAGACTGCTGAATTACTCCAATCTACAGACACACTAATCTTTGGTGGGCATGGATATACAGTGCATGTAGATAAAGCTACCACCCGTTTATCTTTTGTGAGAGATAATGAAGTCTTGGTTGCAGAAGAAGCAGGCGCGTTTGTTTATCCCAATATGCGTGGCTTTCGTTTTGCGATTGATGAAGGTGAAGCATTTTACGGTGGTGGACAACGTGTACTAGGAATGGATCGTCGTGGACACAAAATGCCCTTATACAACCGAGCGCATTATGGCTACACGACCGAATCCAACCAGATGTACTATTCGCTGCCAGCCGTCATGTCTGACCAAAACTATGCGATTTTGTTTGATAATAGTGCGAGCGGTGAGCTGGATATTGGTGCTGATGAGTCCAATATTTTAGAGTTTACCGCGCAAGCAGGGCGCATGGCGTATATTGTTGTCATGGCAGAAGATACTGCGCGATTATCACAAAAAGTGACACAAACCACTGGCCTGCAACCGGTCCCAGCGCGCTGGAGCATGGGGAACTTTGCCTCGCGCTTTGGCTATCGCAGCCAAACTCAAACGCTTGATACCGCGCAGAAGTTTCGCGATTTGGCTGTACCTTTAGACGCTATGGTACTGGATCTGTACTGGTTTGGCCCTGAGATGAAAGGGCACATGGGTAACTTGGATTGGGATCGCAAGGCATGGCCTGAGCCTGAGCAAATGATTGCACAGCTTGCTCAAAATAATGTCAAAACAGTATTGATCACTGAGCCATTTATATTAACGACCTCTAAGCAGTGGGACAACGCGGTAAACAACAACGCATTAGCCAAGGGATTAAATGGACAGCCAAAGCGTTTTGATTTTTTCTTTGGTAATACTGGGTTGGTGGATGTCTTTAGCCCTGAGGGTACACAGTGGTTTAATCAATTTTATCAAACTCTTGCCGACCAAGGCGTAGCCGGTTGGTGGGGGGATTTGGGCGAGCCTGAAGTTCACCCAAGTGATTCACTGCATCAGCTTAATGGTGTCATGCGCACTGCTGACGAGCTACACAATGCCTATGGTCATCAATGGGCTAAGAACGTTTATGCGCTATCGCGCCAACACCAACCTGAGCAGCGCCCATTTATTATGATGCGTGCCGGGTTTCTTGGCTCACAGCGCTTTGGCATGGTGCCGTGGACGGGCGACGTTTCGCGTAGTTGGGGCGGATTGCAGTCACAAGTAGAACTCTCATTACAAATGTCGGTGTTTGGCCTTGCTTATATTCACTCTGATGTGGGCGGATTTGCCGGTGGTGAGGTGTTCGATCCTGAACTTTATATTCGCTGGACACAACATGGGGTGTTTAGCCCTATATTTCGTCCGCACGCGCAAGAAAATATTGCACCAGAGCCAGTGTTCCATCCAGGCCCTGCGTTGGAAATTGCAAGGGACTATATTCAGCTCCGCTATTCTTTGATGCCGTATATTTATTCTATGGCATTAGAAAACAGTTTGACCGGTATGCCATTGATGCGTCCGCTGAGCTTTTATCACAAAGATGCCTTTGCACGCAGTGCTGATAGTTACTATTTTGGTAAGTCGTTTTTGGTGACGCCAGTGACAGAAGCTGGGGTGACTGAAATCGCAATCAACCTTCCCGACGGCGTATGGTTTGATTATTGGAGTAAAGCCAAACGCCCAGGTGGTCAAGAGGTCTTGGTAAATGCGCCATTAGCGCAGATGCCGGTGCATGTAAAAGCGGGGAGTTTTGTCCCGATGTTAGCTGAGGCACCCATGCATTTAGATGACTATTCCAGCCAAGACATCGTGCTTGAATACTACGCCGATAGCAGTGTGCAAAGTGCTGTTAGCACTTGGTATGAAGACGATGGAGTAACGCCTGACAGCTTGAGTAACGCACAGTATCAACGTGTTGTGATGAGTGCTGAACAGCGCTCAAATACGTTGTCATTGCGCTACGAAGTCGTCGGAACTTATTCTAACGCACCCGTTCAGCGTAAGGTTGAGCAAGTGATCTACGGCTTGCCAAAGCCAACCCAAGTTACCGTCGATGGACAGGTGTTATCATCCTCCCAGTGGCGCTATACCAATGGAGCCTTAAACTTTAGTTGGTCACTCAAAACGGCAGCAAGCGTGTCGGTTGCTTTTTGAACCAGTACCTGGCACTTACTCATAATGTAAACTTTATTGATTATAAGCTGTTTATTCATCGAGTAGCTCAGAAATGATGTTTACTAACACTTGGTTCTTAAATGGTTTTTGGATAATGGCATCTGCTCCATCTACTAATGCTGTGTGTAAGTGCTGATTTGCTGAGCCTGACACAACAATTATTTTTATATGAGCAAATTCAGTTTGCTCACGAGTAAACTTGAGTATGTCTAAGCCATTGATACCTGGCATATTGACATCCAACGTCATGACCACAGGTCGATGTTCATGTAATAATGTGCCCGCTTGGAAACCATCTGATGCCAAAATGGGCTCCCAATTAGATTGACGAATAATTCGGCCAATACTCTTTAACATTTCTAAATCATCTTCAATGACTAGAATTTTGGGTTTTTGCAAAACCGTTCTCGGTGTTAATGATAGTAGTTTAGCTATTTGTCCAGTCGATAAGTATTCCATATATAAATCCTTTTATTTAGAATCTAATAATGTGAGAAAGTCGATGAACAGACGAAATAATAGTGTTACTGTAAACAAGGAATGTTATGAGAACAGCATATTTGTTGAAAAGCTTAATCCTAAGCGTATTTTGCCTGTCTTTTTTCTTATCGGCATTGGCTGCTAATAATGAAACGATAAATGCGACAAATACGAACAAATGGACACATCAAGTACAAGGCTTTGTATTGTTTCGCTATGAAGATGAGTGTTTTTCCTTCCGCAGCGACCGCTCTCGCTTGCGTTTTATTGGAAATCTTGGCATCGTTTTGAGTAATGAACAGTGGTCTTTTCAGTCTCGACTCACAACCGGGTTGCGTGATAAACAAAATGTCCCAGCGATTACACTTGTGCATTTTTCTGAGCAACCACAGCCGGATTCAGACATTTATGTTGACCGTCTCTTTATTCGCTATAACCGTTCCCAATGGGGAGCCGTTACTTTGGGTAAGCAGCCTTGGCCTTTAAAAAATGCAACCGATGCCTTTTGGGATCGCCAGTTACACCCCATTGGCGTAACTTGGCAGGGGACATCAATGCCGCTTACTTTGAGTTACCTAAAGCCATTAGATGGCGCAAGCCGTACGGTAGGTGAAATGTTTCTCGCTCAGGCGCATTTAAAAGGACAATTCTCACCGGATCTTGCTTGGCAGCTTCACCCTTGGTTTGCCTCTTATCATGGCGAACAGGGTGAATATGCGACTCGAGATACATTAATTGACCACATGTCGTGGCGCCTTTCTTCATGGCTAACTTTCAAAAACTTCCGATTGGGATTAGACTTAGGTAAGAATACAGATGCTCCCAAAGAAGATGTTGGCGACTTGAGTTGGGCGATTCAGCTTACTCATGGTGAGTTGAAACACGTGGGTAATGCGCAATGGCATGTTCGAGTTTTACAAACAGAGCGCTATGGCGTTGTGACTGAATTTGCTCAGAACGCCGTTGCAGGTTTCTCTACATCAAACATTAAAGGTTTTGATGTTCGCTACCGATATAGGATTAATCCAAAAGTTTGGATTGGTACTCGGTATAGCGACATAAAAACACTCAATCAGCCAGTGAAAGAAGGTCAACGATTCCGCATTGAATTAGGTCTCACACTATAAGCGAATAGTATGAATACAAAAAAAGGCTCCATCTTAGTTGTTGACGATGAAATTAATATTTTAAAGTCAATGCGCCGTTTGTTTCGTAACAATGGATACGATGTACAAACTGCAGAGTCTGGAGCAGAAGCCTTAAACATACTGGATAAACAGTCAAATATTCAACTAGTGCTATCCGATTTCAGAATGCCCCAAATGAATGGAGGTGAGTTACTATCGGAGATCAAACTTCGACACCCACACATCGTCAGCATGATTATCTCTGGTTACACTGACTTTAATTCAGCCTTGACTGTCTTGAACAATGGCACAGCCTTCAAATTTTTAACGAAGCCTTGGGATAATCAGAATCTGCTGGCCGAAATGGACGAGGCTTTAGCCCATGCCAAAGCACGTGAAGCGGAAAGTAATTTATTAGGGGAAACAAATTATCTAAAAGCTCAAAAAGCGTTTCAAGCTGCCGTAGAAGAATGTCAATTTGGTCATGATAACCATTGTGCAATGTATTTTACGATTGATAACGCTTTAGATCTAAAACGCAACGGCTGTGCGCTTGATTCAATACTCGTTTCACTCGCTCAAGAAATTCAGAGCTTTTGTCATATCCCTGTTCGCTTTTTTCAACCTAATGATTCAGAAGTTCTCGCGTTGGTTCCATGGCCAGACAACGAAACAATGGCGACTAAAATGTCGCAACTCATTCGTACTATATGTGATTCGCAATGGATAATAGAAAACGAACTAGTCATCGATTTGGCCTCGAGCTATTTTGCCACAAACGATTTGAATGTTGCCCAAAATTATCCATACGAAACGTTAAAAGAAGCTAGAGTTTTATTGCGTTCTCAAGAAGAGTATGTGGGGATCACCGAGCAATACATCCAAGCCAAAAAGCGCCAGCTAACGATCAAATCGGATGTTGCTAAAGCCCTAAATAGTAATCAGTTCAGTTTGATGTATCAGCCCAAAGTGACTCTGTCAAACGGTTTAATTCAAAGTGCGGAAGTGTTACTGCGCTGGAAACACGAAAAATTGGGCTGGATTTCTCCTGTTGAATTTATTGAAATTGCAGAAAATGATGGTCAAATCATCGGCATCGGTGACTGGGTACTGAAACACGGGATCGCCCAGTTGTCGAGATTGGCGCGTATGAGTCATGATTTTGAACGCTTATCAATCAACGTATCGGTTAATCAATTAACCAATCTAAATATAATTAATACGATTAAACAGCATCTTGCAGAATATCAAGTGGATGCGTCGAAACTCGTACTGGAAGTAACTGAAACGAGTTTGATTAAAAACCTAAGATTGATCAGTAAAACACTGAATGGGTTAAAGCAGCTTGGTGTCAAAATCGCCATTGATGATTTTGGGGTAGGGTATTCTTCATTTGCTTATTTAAGCAAATTACCGATTGATATACTTAAGATTGATCGAGCGTTACTTGATGATATTGAATTCAATACTGATACGCAAATTCTCATTAGTAACTTAGTACAAACATGCCATGAATTGAATATTGAAGTGGTTGCTGAGGGTATTGAAACCCAGTCTGTGCTAGAAAAAGTCAATGTGACAAAGTGTGATTACGTGCAAGGCAATTTTTACTCAGCTCCCGTTCAGCCTAACGAAATAGAGCATATGTTTGTTGCTCAACCCTTTCGTCAGTAAACACGTGCCCTTTGATAATATATTTTTGTTATCAAGTGATAATAGGTTCATTATGCAAAAGATGATTAGCCTAGCGTCCAGAACGAAGGTGTTTTTTGAGCTACTTGTTAAACCGAATTTGCTGCACTACCCCAAAATATTTGCCTTCCCATACAGATCCATTAAACTTGTCGACCAATTCATTGAGTTGAGGTCTGTATGTTTACCAAAAGTGTTCTATCCAGTGTTTTTGCTCTTTTGCTGTTTTCCAGTTGCGTTACTTGGGCAAATCAAAGTGAAACAAGTAAGCAGGGGCCAATTGCCATTGCATTACACGGTGGAGCCGGAACGTTATCCCCTCAACAATTCACACCAGAACTGAAAGCGCAATATTATGCGAAACTCTCAGAGGCATTAGAAGCAGGCTATCGAATCTTGCAAACGGGTGCTGATGGACAAGACGCCGTGGTTGCCGCCATTATGATTTTGGAGAATTCTCCTTTATTCAATGCTGGCGTTGGCGCGGTGTATACATTTGACGCAGAGCACGAATTAGACGCCTCAATCATGCATGGTAAAACACGAGAAGCCGGGGCAATAGCCGGCGTGAAACACATCAAAAATCCAATTTTGGCAGCGCAAGCGGTCATGAATCATTCGGTGCATGTCATGCTCAGTGGTGATGGAGCGGAAACCTTTGCTGAACAATTTGCGATTGAACGCGTAGACAACACCCATTTTAATACGGAGCGTCGTTTGCAGTCTCTGCACAAAGCCAAAGCACGTATCAAGCGACAAGCTTCGCTGAATTATCAGCACCCAGAAAAATTTGGTACCGTAGGAGTGGTTGTGCTCGACCAATTAGGTAATTTAGTGGCAGGCACCTCCACCGGTGGTATGACTGCGAAGCGTTTTGGGCGCATTGGGGATTCTCCAATCATCGGCGCAGGAACCTTTGCTGATAACGCTTCATGTGCCGTTTCAGCGACAGGGCACGGTGAGTATTTTATTCGTTATCAAGTCGCCAGTGATATTTGTAAGCGCATGACTTATCAAAATCTTTCCTTAGCTGAAGCGGCCGATGAGGTAATTAATCGAGTGTTAGTTGACGCTGGGGGTGACGGTGGAATCGTGGCGGTAGATGCTCAAGGTAATGTGGCAATGCCGTTTAATACCACGGGTATGTATCGCGCCAGTATTGATGCAAATGGTGTCAAAACAGTAGCGATTTTTGAGTAATTGACACAGATGGCATTGACTCCAGAGCAACAGGCTCAACGACAATCACACGTTCCCAAAATAACGTATCCAGATTTACCGGTTGCGCTCAAAAAAGACGAAATCAAAGAAGCGCTTGCCACGCATCAAGTGATCATTGTGGCTGGGGAGACCGGTTCAGGTAAAACCACACAGCTACCCAAAATCTGTTTAGAACTTGGCCGCGGGGTGGCCGGTATTATTGCGCATACTCAACCTCGTCGCTTAGCCGCTCGCTCAGTCGCAGACCGCATTGCTTCAGAATTAGGCGTCGCTGTGGGTGGGGTCGTTGGATGTAAAATTCGCTTTAGTGATCGTTCGGCGGACAACACCCTAGTTAAGCTGATGACAGATGGGATATTACTCGCTGAGATCCAACACGACAAACTCTTGTCTCGCTATGACACTATCATCATTGACGAAGCCCACGAACGCTCATTAAATATCGATTTCTTGTTGGGGTATCTCAAACAGCTATTACCCCGCCGTCCAGAGTTAAAGGTGATTATTACTTCAGCGACCATCGATCCTGAGCGGTTTTCTAAGCATTTTAATGACGCCCCAATGGTCACGGTTTCTGGTCGTACTTATCCAGTTGAAATTCGCTATCAACCGCTGTTTGATGAACACTCCGATGGTGATGGCGATCTCGCAACGGGCTTA
Source organism: Glaciecola sp. (assembly GCA_023268935.1). Taxonomy (GTDB): domain Bacteria; phylum Pseudomonadota; class Gammaproteobacteria; order Enterobacterales; family Alteromonadaceae; genus Opacimonas. The sequence continues at coordinate 3,206 of JALRKK010000119.1, read as the reverse complement.
GTCGAAGCGGTGAATGTCTTGCGCCGTGAACCGTTGGGTGACATATTGATATTTTTGAGTGGTGAGCGCGAAATCCGAGAAATTGAAACCACCCTTAACAAACAACAATGGCGCAACACCGAAGTCATACCTTTATACGCTCGATTAGCCGCCAGCGAGCAAAACAAAATCTTTGCTCCACATACAGGGCAACGCATTATCCTTGCCACTAATGTGGCCGAGACCTCTTTGACGGTCCCGGGTATTCGCTATGTAATCGATCCTGGTTATGCGCGTATATCGCGTTATAGTTATCGTACCAAAGTGCAACGTTTGCCGATTGAAGCGATTTCACAAGCGTCAGCGCAGCAGCGAGCTGGTCGTTGTGGTCGTGTCGCGGATGGGATCTGCATTCGATTGTATAGCGAAGAAGATTTTGTTTCCCGTCCAGAATTTACCGATCCTGAGATATTAAGAACCAATCTTGCTTCAGTCATCTTGCAAATGCTCGGACTTGGTTTAGGGGATATTCAATCGTTTCCATTTGTGCAAGCGCCCGATCAACGCTTTATCAATGATGGCATGCGTCTTTTAGAAGAGTTGAACGCAATTGTTAAACACAAGCGAACACTCTCACTCACGCCTTTGGGCAAACAATTAGCTAAATTGCCGGTCGACCCTCGTTATGCGCGCATGGTTGTGGCCGCCAAAAACTCACCAGCGCTACCTGTTGTCAGTATCATTGTTGCCGGTTTAAGTATTCAAGATCCCCGTGAAAGGCCTTTGGATAAGCAACAACAAGCTGATGAAATTCATCGCGAATTTGTGGATGATGATTCTGATTTTATTACGTTATATAACATCTATGAGGCATTTATTGAGGCCAAAGCTAATCTAAATAACTCACAGTTGCGCAAATGGTGCAAAAAGCACTACCTACATTATTTGAGGATGCGGGAGTGGCAGGATATTATTTTCCAAATCCAGCAAGTCGCAAAGCAGCTCAAATTTTTACCCACAGGCGAGCAAGCACCCGATTATCGAGATATCCATTGTGCTTTGGCTTCAGGGTTACTTTCGCATGTTGCAATGCATGATAAAGACCGAGATTTTATCGGGGCTCGCAACGCTAAGCTCATGATCTTTCCAGGCTCGCCATTAGCGAAAAAGCGGCCAAAATGGATGATGGCAGCGGAACTCGTTGAAACATCCCGCTTATTCGCACGATATGTCGCGAGAATCGAATCTCATTGGTTAGAGCCACTGGCTGGACACCTTAGCAAAAGCCATTTATCAGAGCCGTATTGGTCAGCCAAGAAGGGAGCGGCAATAGCGCTTGAAAAAGTCACGCTGTTCGGGCTCCCTATTGTGGCGCAACGTCGCATTGTGATCAGTCAACGCGAGCCACAGATTGCACGAGAACTATTGATTCGCGAAGCGTTGGTCAATGGCTTTACCCGCATGAAGTATGAGTTCTTACAACACAATCAAGCGCAAGTTGATGTGGTGGTTGAATCAGAACAAAAAACTCGCCGACGTGATCTGCTCGTCGGTGAAGACGTGTTAGTCGATTTTTATCAAGAGCGGATCCCAGAGCACGTTGTATCCGAAGCGAGTCTGCGCAAATGGCTACAGAAACTCTCCGATACGAGTATGCTTAAATTTGACGCTGCCATGCTGTGGCACAATGAAATTGGGTCAAATGCGTTGCTCGCTTATCCAGATACATGGCAACAAGGTGCTTTGACCTTGCCGTTAACGTATGTGTTTTCGCCCAATAGTGAAGATGATGGTGTGACTGTACATATTCCACTTGCGTTGCTTAATCAAGTCACCCCAAACGGCTTTGAGTGGCTGGTACCAGGATTACGTCATGAGTTACTAGTGACTTTGATTAAAAGCCTTCCCAAACGGTTACGCCGCAATTTTGTTCCTGTTCCGCACTATGCGGATGCGTGTTTAGCAGCGCTAGAACCTACGGATGAAGAGGGTAACTATCACGCTCTGTTACCCGCATTAGCGGATAAATTGGGCAAAATGAGTGGTATGCGATTTGATGTAGAACAGTGGGACGATATTGCTTTACCAGAACATTTGCAGATGCGTTATGCGGTGGTCGATGACCAGGGTAAAGTAATTCGTGCAGGACGCGATTTACTTGAGTTAAAAGACGCTCTCAAAGAACGCATTCAGGCGTCTTTAGAGCAAGTCGCCACACCTGAGCTAGAACAATCGGGGCTTGTAGAATGGAATTTTGTCGAGTTACCTGAAACCTTTACTCACAAAACCGCTGGGTTTTCTATTCAAGGATATCCAGGGTTGGTGGCTGAGTCTAACTCAGTTGCGATAAAAATATTCGATCAGCCTCATGTGGCTCAGGCTTCTCATCAGCAAGGGTTGTATAAACTGATTCAGCTTGCTATACCATCGCCCATAAAATACTTGCATGAAAAGCTGCCCAACAAAGCCAAGCTTGGGTTGTATTATAATCCGTTTGGCAAAGTGGCAGCCTTGATTGACGATTGCATTATTGCTGGGATTGCGCATTGTGTACAAGAGTACAAAAAACAACAGAAGATCACTGACATTCGTGACAAAACGTCATTTGCTGAGGTGTGTGAGTTTGTTCGAGTGCACATTAATGATGAGGTGTTGGCTATAGCCAAGCAAGTTGAAGCGGGGCTGACCTGTGCGAATGACATCAAAAAGTCAACTAAAGGTAATATCCCAGCGGCCACCGTAATTCGCAGCAACATTAAGCAACAACGCAGTATTGTTGGCTGTTAGTTGCTCGGCTTCAATAATACGTTGCTGTAAGCGCGGCGGAAAACCGCTGACATCACCAATAATTCGTAAGCGCACATTGTGTTGATGTAATTTTTTTACTTCGCGCTTAAGCACGGTAAAAAATAGCTCCATCAACACCGATACCTCGTGTTCCGGCCGCTTCCAATTTTCACTACTAAAGGCAAATAAGGTCAGTGCTTCGATACCGCGTTTACGACAAAACGCCACTGCGGAACGCACCGCCTCCGCTCCAGCTTTGTGCCCATAAGTACGATGTTTGCCGCGCAGTTGCGCCCAACGACCGTTGCCGTCCATGATGATTGCCACATGACGTGGCATGCAAATTTCCGTGTGATCCATACTTGTCATTGAGGTTGCCATATAAAAAAATACGCCGTGCGAGTATACCTGACACGGCGCGTTGTACCAACGAAGCGGTA
>JALRKK010000026.1 GCA_023268935.1 Glaciecola sp. | reverse complement strand
TCAAAAACGCGTTCAATGATGCGATGTCCAAAGAATCCAGTGGCTTGCCTGAAGCGATGTCAGTCACAAGACCCTCAGGTGGCGTAAAATTAGGATTGGTAGTAGAACCCATTCCCTCAACGTCATGGGCCGAGGAGAACGGTTTTCCTACAGCCGTTGTATATATACGCGATTCAGAAAGTCAATCTCATACCAGCTCTGAAATTGCCAAAAAACTGTTTGATTTAACGCCAGCAGAAACAGCGTTATCAGTACAGTTGTCAAATGGTCTTTCACTTGAAGAAGCCGCAGAAGAGCTTGGGATCAAACGCAATACGGCTCGGGCGCATTTGCGCTCAATATTTTCTAAGACAGGAGTACGTCGGCAAACCGAACTTGTGCGTATCTTCTTAAACTCTGTTGCCTCACTCGGTCACATCGAATAGCGAAGACATCCGTTCTGAGCAATCGTCCATTTAGACGAAGCATTATGCCCCATAAGTCGCATAATAGAATGATGATATGGTTTAGGTGAAAACGTTATGGCTCAGGCAGAACCGTTGGTTGTATTAATTACGGGTGGCACGAAAGGGATCGGCGCGGGGATTGCCCGCGCGTATTTAAAAGCGGGGCATCAGGTCATCGTTTGTGCTCGACACGCGCCGGAACAGCCCATTTGTGAGGGCGAGAGTGAGGCCACGTTCATTGCGGCTGACTTGAAACAGTTAGAAAGCATTGATGAGCTCTTCCATATCATTCAAAACCGTTTTGGTCGTCTAGACGTATTAATTAATAATGCTGGAGGTAGCCCTGCGGTCGATGCTTCCACGGTATCACCTAGGTTTCACGCCAGTATTATCCATCTAAATTTGATTGCGCCTTTGCATGTGGCGCAAAAAGCTAATGCGCTGATGCAGCAGAATGAACGCACTGGGAGCATTATTTTTATTGGTAGTATCAGCGCCTTACGAGCTTCGCCTGGTACTGCTGCTTATGGCGCAGCGAAGGCTGGTGTCTTGTCCTTAGTCCAGTCATTAGCCGTAGAATGGTCACCCAAAGTCCGAGTTGTCGCAATTAGCCCAGGCTTGATCCAAACTGAGCAAGCGCATTTGCACTACGGTGATGACGATGGCATTGCGGCCGTTGCCAGTACCATTCCTCTAGAGCGCTTGGGCACCCCAGACGATGTGGCACAGGCCTGCTTATTTGCGTCTTCGGATGCCGCCTCATACCTATCAGGCAGTAATATTTTACTGCATGGTGGTGGTGAAAAACCCGCCTTTTTAACCGCACAGCGCGATTAATCACAGCTTATCCTAAAGGAGAATTATCTTGTCAGATAAACCTTGGTTAGACAAAATAAAAGCCATTGTCGGACAACAATATGGCAAGGTATACGCATGGGACCACGTCAATCAGCCGATGATACGACAGTGGTGTGAAGTCATGGGGATCACCAATCCTCTATACCTTGATGAGGCCTATGCCAAAACCACTGAATTTGGTCAAATCGTCGCCCCTCCGGCAATGCTCCAAGCATGGTGTTTGGAAGGCTTACATATGAACAATTACCCACCGGGCTCGACTGATGAAAATCCGTATGAAGTTCTTAAGCGATTTGAAGCGCACGGGTTTGAATCCGTGGTGGCCGTGAATTCGGATTTGAGTTTTGCTCGGTATGTGCATTTGGGTGAAAAGTTGTATTACACAACGATACTGAATGACGTGGGAGACGAAAAGGTCACAGCGTTAGGTACAGGGTACTTTGTGACATTGGTGATGCGCTTTTACAGTGAACAAGCCAATGGAGCAGACGAATATGTGGGTCAGTTGACATTTCGGGTGTTTAAATTTGCCCCCCACCAAAAACCGACCCCGCAAACCGATGATGCGGCACCAGCCGTACCCAAAATTTTGCGTTCTAAGCCGGGGATTAGCCAAGATAACGCTTTTTTCTGGGAGGGGGTCAAAGCCCGTGAGCTGCGCATTCAGCAGTGTCAATCATGTGAAGCGTTGCAACATCCTCCTGGGCCCGTGTGTCAACACTGTCAGAGTGATGAGCTCAGCTACATTGTGAGTTCGGGCAAGGGGTCGCTGTACTCCTTTGTCGTCATGCATTATCCCGAAGTCCCTCCTTTTGAATATCCAAACCCCATCGGGTTGGTCGAATTAGCAGAGGGCGTTCGCATGGTCACTGGTTTGGAAGGTTTTGCCAAAGGGGAATTGGCCATCGGTTCCGAAGTGGAACTGGTCTTTAATGAATTTGAGGGTGAGTTGACATTACCTATGTTTAGAAAAGTTGGCGCCTAGGAGAAAATGTATGGATTTTCAGTTAAATGAAGAACAAATCGCCATTCGCGATATGGCCGATTCACTGTTCAGTGATTTTACGGCGGATGAACAATTGTTGGCGTTCACCGAAGCTCAAAATACCGTGATGCAAGATGCATGGGATGCCGCAAAAGAAACCGGATTGGATTTGTTATTTGTCCCAGAGGTTTTCGGAGGCAGCGGCTTGGGCATGCAAGAACTGTCATTAGTGCTGATTGCACAAGGTGCACGCCTGGCACAATTACCGCTTTGGCGCAATCAAGTTGCAGTCAAAATTTTAGCAGAACATGCAGACTGTGCGGCTTTATTAGAATCTGTGATATCAGATGGTGCGCTCATTACGACGAGTCATGACGCGGCGTTTTCAGCAAAAGGCGTCCAATTAACTTCTCATGGAGACGGTACTGTGAGCGGTCAGGTGCACAGTGTGGCAGATGTATGTCACAGCCGGTATGCCTTGCTCACGATGCAATCGGGCGAACAACGAGGCTTAGTTTTAGTCGATCTGGAAGACGAACGTGTCGAGGCCGTACCGGGTGTGGCAACACACGGTGGCGCCGTGGCCGACTTACATTTGTCCAATGTGACACCACTTGCCACGTTGGACAACGCAGCGTTCAATGATTTGGTTGTATACAGTGTGGCGTGTTTATCCTCGCTTCAATTGGGTGTGAGTGAACGTCAGCTCTCCCGGACGGTTGAGTACGTCAATGAACGCGTGCAATTTGACCGTGCCATTGGCACGTTTCAGGCCGTACAGATGACCTTAGCGGATTGTTATATCTCGATAGAAGCCCTGCGCAGTTGTGTGTGGCAACTAAACTACCAATTGGATGCAGGTTTACCTGCTTACAGTGAAGCCTTAGCAACGGCTCATCATGCTTGTGAAGCGGGGCATTTTGTGAGTCATAAAGCTCAACATGTGCACGGCGGATTTGGTGTGGATATCAGTTACCCTATTTACCGATTTTTGTACTGGAGTCGAGACATTCGGGCCAGTTTAGGGGGCGCGCAGGCCGTCTTGGCCGAATTAGGCGATTGGTTAACGCAAAACGAGACCTTGGGATGGAAATATGACCTTGAATAAATCAGTAACATTCGGTGGGGTAGCGCTCGGAGACGAACTGCCAAAATGTCACGTTCCGATTACCACCACATTGATCACTGCGGGGGCGATTGCGACGCGCGATTATTTTCCAGGGCATCACGATAAAGACGCCGCCCAAGCGTTGGGTTCGCCGCATGTCTTTATGAATATTTTGACCACGTCAGCACTGGTTCAACGCTATGTTGAAGATTGGGCAGGTCCTGCTTGCCGCTTTGTCGATATGCAAATCAAGTTAGGTGTTCCTAATTACCCTGGTGATGAGATGGTGTTTAGCGGTGAAATCACCGCTGTTGATGAGGATAAACAACAAATTGAAGTCACCCTTAAGGGCAAAAACAGTATGGGTAACCACGTGAACGGAAGCGTTTTGTTGCGCTTACCGCTGCAGTAGGGGAGCGATATGACAATGAATATAGCAGGCAAGACAGCGGTAGTGGGATTGGGCCAAACTGAATTTTCAAAAAACTCGGGTCGCACCGAGTTAAAACTGGCATTAGAGGCCACCTTAGCTGCACTACGAGATGCGGGTATTGAACCAAGTGAGGTGGACGGGTTTTCGAGTTATTCGGTTGATAAAGTTCCAGAATACGAGATTGCCCGTTTGCTCGGGTGCAAAGAAGTGAACTTTTTTTCCCAGGTACCGCATGGCGGTGGTGCAGCTTGCGGTCCGTTGTTGCATGCAGCGATGGCTGTGGCGACAGGCGTGGCTAAAACCGTTGTGGTGTATCGCGCCATGAATGAACGCTCCTGGTATCGTTTTGGTACTGGTTCCTATGGTTTCAGTGATAGCCCTATTTTCCAACACGTCAATTACGGTTGGTATATGCCACACGGTTTTCATACTCCAGCCGGTTGGATTGGTATGTTTGCTCAACGCTACATGCACGAATACGGTGCAACGACCGAAGATTTTGGTCGCATTTCTGTGGCGGCACGTGACTTTGCTGCAACCAATCCGAATGCGTTCTTTTACGAACAACCCATAACGTTAGCGGATCACGCGGCCAGTAAATGGATCTGTGAGCCCTTGCGTTTACTCGATTGTTGCCAAGAATCCGATGGCGCAGTAGCGATGGTAATTACCAGTGCTGAACGAGCCAAAGATTTGCCCAATAAACCAGTCTATATCAATGGGGCCGCTCAAGGCATTGCCCCTGGCCAACAAGAGATGACCTCATTTTATCGCCCATCCATTACTGGATTGCCGGAAATGGGGATTGTGGCCAAACGATTGTACGCACAGTCTGGCTTGACGCCACAAGAGATTCAAACTGCCGTGTTGTATGATCATTTTACCCCTTTTGTGATGCCACAATTGGAGGAATTTGGTTTTTGTGCCCGCGGGGAAGCAAAAGAGTTTGTGCGGGCTGGACACCATGCTCGCGGGGGTAAGTTACCGATTAACACGCATGGCGGACAAATCGGAGAAGCGTATATCCACGGTATGAATGGTATCGCTGAAGGCGTTCGTCAGGTTCGAGGTCAATCAGTGAATCAAGTAGAAAATGTCAAAAATGTATTAGTCACGGCTGGCACCGGTGTTCCTACCAGCGCTTTGATTGTCAGTGACCAGGAGGCAGAATAAATGTTTGTCGATTTAACGCCCGAACAAAAATCACTTCGTCGTGAAATTAGAGACTATTTTAACGCGCTGATGACCGATGACCTTCGGGTAGCGTTACGTGGCGCTGAAGGCGGTGACGATTTCCGTCGCTTGATCCGTCAAATGGGCGAAGACGGCTGGTTGGCTGTGGGTTGGCCAAAAGAGCACGGTGGACAAGGCTATGAAGCCACAGAACAACTGATTTTCTTTGAGGAAGCGAACATTGCTGGTGCGCCACTGCCGTTTGTCACGATCAGCACAGTCGGACCGTCATTAATGGAATTCGGTACCCAAAAACAAAAAGACATGTTTTTACCCGGCATCGCCAAAGGGGAAATACACTTTGCCATAGGGTACTCAGAGCCCAGTGCAGGGTCCGATTTGGCGACCTTAAAAACCAATGCCAAACTCGATGGTGAACACTTCATCGTCAATGGCAACAAGTTGTGGACCTCTGGCGCAAACGAAGCCGATTACATCTGGTTAGCTGCACGTACCGACCCTGATCTGCCACGTCACAAAGGGATCAGTATTATGATCGCGGACGTTCAGGACCCTGGCTTTTCATATACGTTGATCCCAACGTGTTCAAATAGTACGACGGCGACGTATTATCAAGACGTCAAAGTCCCTAGGGATATGCTGGTCGGTGAACTCAACGGTGGCTGGAAACTGATCACTGCGCAATTGAATCACGAGCGCTTGGGCTTAGGTTCATGGTCAGATAAAGTGGTTGGACTGTATAAGCGTGTTTTGTTGTGGGCCAAAACTGAGGACGAGCAAGGGCGCAAAGCCATCGACTCGCCATGGGTAAAATCTGCCTTAGCCGAATGTTACAGTAAACTTGAGTCCATGCGCTTAATCAACTTCCGCATTGCCGCCGATCTGGAGCAAGGTAAAATGGATGTAGGGCTCGCCTCTGCAACCAAGGTATACGGTTCTGAAGCAGCGATCGAAATACTGCGTAAGCTTGCCGATATTGTGGGGTCAGGGGCCATTGTCAAAGCGGGTTCCAGTGCAGCGTTTTTGCTTGGTGAGCTCGAATATGAGTTGCGTGCATCTGTCACCTTAACCTTTGGTGGTGGGACCAATGAAATTCAACGCGAACTCATTGCGCAACTTGGTTTAAGAATGCCGCGCACGCGTTAGGAGAACACATATGAGTTTAGATGATTTTCGTCAAGATACGCGTAAATGGCTGGCTACACATTGCCCTGAGTCGATGCGCACCGCTATCCCAGAAGGTGAACTGGTGTGGGGAGCCAGTCATGTTGAGTTTGTGAACGACGACCAAAAGGCGTGGTTCAATGCCATGCGAGATAAAGGCTGGTTTTGCCCCGATTGGCCAACTGAGTATGGCGGCGGTGGTTTGGATCCCGCACAACAAAAAGTCTTAGAACAAGAACTGAAAGCAATTAATGCGCGTCCACCGCAAATCAACTTAGGAATATGGATGCTCGGGCCGGTGTTATTAGAATATGGCACCGAAGCACAGAAACAGCGTTTTCTGCCACCAATGGCCCGGGGTGAGGTGCGTTGGTGCCAAGGTTTTAGTGAGCCGAATGCGGGGTCTGATTTGGCCAGTATTCGAACGTTTGCTGAAGACAAAGGTGACCACTACGAAATTAACGGCTCTAAGATTTGGACCTCTTATGGTGATAAATCCGACATGATGTATGGTGTCTTTCGCACGGACAAGCAGGTCAAGCACGCGGGGATCAGCCTCTTTGTACTCGACATGAAATCCCCAGGCATTACGGTGCGTCCTATTGACCTTATTGCCGGAAAGTCGGCATTTTGCGAAGTCTTTTTTGACAAAGTCAAAGTGCCAAAAGACAACTTGATTGGTGCCGTCAATCAAGGCTGGGAGTTGGCCAAAAAATTACTGCAACACGAGCGTATCTCGATGTCAAAGTTTGGTGAGTTTACCTTGCCGAATCATTTTTCTTTGTTACCAGCTATTCGAGAATATATGGCGACGCGCAAGGCAAATCTAGACGCGTCGTTGCCACAACAAGCTTTCGCTGCCATGATGGATGAGCACGCCTTCAACCTGACCGCGCAGCGCATGAAAGACGAAATGATTGCGAAGCAATCCAATCCCGGTTTGATGTCCATCATGAAACTGGTGCACACAGAGCAAGAAAAACATAAGTTTGAATTATTACTAGACCTGCTTGGGTATCAAGCGTTAGGTCAGTCCGGTGCACCGTTCAGTGAGCCGCAATTGGCCCTTACAAAAGGCTGGCTAACGAGCTTCACCACCACCATTGCAGGCGGATCCTCTGAAATTCAGTTGAACCTCATTGCAAAGCGCGTATTACAATTACCCGATGCCAAGTCTGGAGGCTAATCATGTTGGTATTACTGGAAGATGAAAAGATGTTAGCCGACTCGGCCAGTGAACTGTTGAGTTCGGTCAGTCCTGTGAGTCAACAACGTGCATTACGCGATGAATCAAATGAATTGGGGTTCTATCCAGAGGTGTGGCAACAGTTCGTTGAGATGGGATGGACAGCCATTCCATTTGCTGAGGAATTGGGTGGTTTGGCGTTCAGTTACAAAGGGTTGACCGCTGTATTTGAACAGGTCGGGCGACACCTAACGGCTTCACCGTTACTCAGCAGCATCGCATTGTGCGGGTCGGCCATCGAATGCTGTGCTTCAGCAGAGCAGCAAAATGCATGGTTACCTGAATTGATTGCTGGCGAACAGCGTTACGCATTTGGTTTTGATGAACAGATGTTTCATGATATCGACCACATGGCGATTACCGCAGAAGTGACCTCCGATACCGTCGTACTCAATGGACAAAAAACCATGGTGATGGATGGGGTTGGGGCGGACGCTTATCTCATTTTGGTGAAACAGAAAGACGGTTTCGATTTATATCGAGTTCCATCAGATGCATTTGGCCTATCGTGCGCGCGGGTGAATATGATTGATAGTCGCAATTACGCTAACGTGACGTTGCAACACGTCACATTACCCATTGCGGCTAAATTAAATGAAACGACATTAAGCCAAGAAACGATTCAGGCGGTTTTGGATGTTGGTCGTGTTTGTTTAGCCGCTGAGTTGTTAGGCATTTCCGAACAGCTCTTTGCAACAACGGTGGATTACTTAAAGACACGTGTGCAATTTGATGTGCCTATCGGTTCATTCCAAGCGTTGCAACATCGGGCCGCTTGGCTGTTTACTGAGCTGGAATTGTCTCGCAGTTGTGTGCTCAATGCGGCCATCAGTTTGGATGAGTTTAAAGCAGGTCACATCAGTGCTCACAAACTCAGTCGGGAAGTGAGCTTAGCTTTGTACAAAGTATCCACAATGACGGATAAGGTCACGACCCAAGCCATCCAATTACACGGCGGTATTGGGGTAACGGATGAGTTAGACTTAGGCTTATTCCTAAAACGCGCCCGCATGGCACAATGTCAGTTAGGTGACCGAGATTTTCATCAACTGCGGTATGCACGCACCATCATCAAATGAATCGTTAGCGTTTTCATTTCTGGCATAAAAAAGGGTCCCAATGTGGGACCCTTTTGGGTTGTACGGCCTGATTGTGTCGTTTATATTGAAGAAGACGGGGCCAACAACGCATCGGTGAGAAACTCAACCAACCGCGTTTTAGCCATTTTGTCTGCGTTGCGATCTTGGCCGATAATATATCCGCGACCGATGCATTCAGGTGCATCCATCATAATGCGTGCTCGCATATAGGCTCGGTGTTCTCGAGAGGCTCCGGGTGCGGCATGACTCACTGGTTGCTCATTAATCAGAGGCGTGCCATCGTCTTTGGCAAAGCCCATTGTACAGCCATTAATATAAGGACTATTGTTCAGCGCGCGAGGTTGTTCGTTCTCCCATGCATGCCCCGCATTCGCGATCATCAACGTCTCGACTTGGACTCCGTGATCGGCCAATGTTTGATGCACGATGGCGCATTGGGCAGGATCGACACTGTTGTCTGAATCGCCAAATACCGCCAAATAGCGAGTACGTTCAAATTGAGTATCTCCTAAGGTTTGGTGGCAAGGTCCATAGAAATCCGCGTGTGCAGCGAAAGGCGGATGATCGGGGGCTAAAATGCGTTTGATCCGAGAATCCAATGCGTATCGCGTGGCCATACCGCCATACGAATACCCCGTCACACCGATTTTGGTCGCGTCAATCAATGGATGAGAGCCTAATAAACGCAGTGCGGCGTAAGCGTCAACAATGATGTCTGTTTCTGACGTAGTGAGCGTTTTTTGCAAATATGAGTGTTGTTCTGTGACGCCTCGAGGTGAGTAATAATCTAATACAAACGCGGCGATGCCCATCTCGTTAAATAAGCGCGCGTAGGCAAATTCACGTTCTGGTCGCAAGCCACCGCTACCATGTAAAATGATCATGGCTGGGATGGGGGCAGTCAACGTTGTTTTGTCTGGAAAAAACAACGTCCCTTTGCCTGTGCTGGGCGGCGCGTTATCAAAATCGGTCAGTAATACAGAAAAGTCGTATGGACTATGAGATGGAAAAAATATCTCGCCTTCATCGTCCGCGGATAATTGCGTTGTTACATTAGAAAACGTGGGCAGGGTAGGTAAGTCAACTGTATCGTTCCATGGCAAACCAATCCCGGCAAACTCCTTTTCGACATAATAAATGCCGTAGCCGATCCCACTTATGAGGACAAGCAATAAACCTAATGCTATTTTTTTTAACATGCTTTGGGTTCCTTAAATCGAGAGGGCAACAGTGGTTGCACTTTTCAGTGCACCTTCAATATATTCCACCTGCGCTCCGTCTCCAATCATGTGTGTGCGATGGGCGCCAGATAGTTGCTTGGCGATATCCAAATTGGGCAGGGCACCCGTGGCCAAAATGACGGATTGCGCTGCTAACGCATGTGCCTCGCCCTCTTGGTCGGTGTAGTGCACTTCGCGTTGAGTGATTTCTGTCACTGATTGCACACGGAGAATAGCGACATCATGAGTGCGTAAATTATGCAGTACACGCCAACGTCGAACGATTGACAACTCTGCGCCAATCTCAGCATCGGCGAGAACGGTCACCCGGCGACCACGTTCGATCAAAAATTCCGCCAATTCTAAGCCAACTAACCCTGCACCGATGATCACAACGTCTTTTTCGAGGGGCATCCACACTTTGGACAACTGAGTTAACGCGTCTGTGCTCTTGGTAATGCCAATTAATGCGCCGGATTTCATCATCATTCGCTGTTTTAAAGACAGCTTTTGTTGGGCAATGCTATCGCCTTCACCTGTCATCAATAATCGCAATTCTTCCCCTGACCATACGTGTTTGAGTGTCGCGCCGGGTATTGGAGGTGCTTCGCGTTTTGCGCCGATAGCCAAAATAAGTTCATCAGGCGCCAAAGCGTTAAGCACCTCCTCGGTGGCGAGGGTATTGAGTCGTATCTCGATGTTGTCGAGCTGTTGAACGGCGTAAATAAGGTGGTCCAATAATTTACCATTTTCTGGATACGCCAGAGTGGCAAAAAACAGCGTTCCGCCAAGATAACGGCTTTTTTCGATCAGTGTGACGCGATGCCCTTGCAAGGCACAAATCCGAGCGGCTTCCATGCCCGCTGGCCCGCCACCGACCACAACAACGTGTTTGGGCGTTGTCGTTGGTGTAATGCACATGGTACTTTCATGACCGGTAAACGGGTTGACGGAACACTTGACGCGTTCATTGACAAAGATCTGACTGACACACGCATAGCAATAAATGCAAGGGCGGATCGCATCAACCTCTCCAGCCAGAACTTTATTGGGTAAATTCGGGTCCGCCAGCATTTTGCGGGCGAAGCCAACAAAATCACAATCCCCCTGAGCGATTGCTTTATCAGCATCTCCCGGCTCTAAACGACCCACGGTAATAACCGGAATGTCGATGGCTTTTTTGACGTCACTGGCCCAGGCTAAAAACCCTTTTGGTTGATGTACCAAGGGCGCTTCAGTGAATGCAATACCAGTGCTGGTATTGGCGTAGGCAGAGATACTGACGGCGTTCACCCCGGCTTCCTGAGCCATACGTGCAACGGCTTTGCAATCGTCCAAAGTGATCCCGTCAGTGGTGCGCAATTCGTGTGCATCCAAACGCAACCACAATGGAAAGTCGGCGCCGATCTTGTCGCGCACAGCAGCTAATACTTCCATCAGTAAACGGCTGCGATTCGACAGATCGCCACCGTATTCGTCTGTGCGATGGTTGGTACTCGCGGACAAAAAGCCCGCGATGATATAGGTGTGTGCAGCGTGTATTTCAATCGCATCAAAGCCAGCTTTCACAGCACGTTCAGCAGCTTCAGCAAACCAGGTTATCATCTGTTGGATGTCGTCTTGTGACATAACTCGTATGGACGGCATTTTATTGGTTTTGGGACGAATGAATCGACCGAGTTCGGATGGAGTGAGATCATTCATCATATCGCTTTTGTGGGGCGCAGGCATCGAGGGTACCCACAAATCACGTTCTTCGACCAAATCACGAACTGCTGTTTTGCCAGCGTGTTGCAGTTGTACAGCGATTTTACAGTCATGACGATGTACTCGGTCAGTAAGGGCTTTTAGGCCAGGGATGAACTTGTCGTCCGAAATACCAACCTGAAAAGGCTCAGCGGTGCCATTGGGATACGCTACAGAAACCACCCCCATGGTCAACATAGCGGCGCCGCCTTTAGCTCTGGTTTCATAAAAAGCTTGGATGCGCTCTGCACAGGTGCCATCGGCTTCGGCATAATTGGACCCCATGGGCGCCATGATCATTCTGTTTTTGAGCGTTAATGAGCCAATTTTTCCTGGTTTAGATAAGTGTGAAAAAGTTGTCATAATCGGTCTCACGTTAAGCGTGTGTCAGAAAATCGAGACACATACGATTGAAATAGTCACGGTGTTCGACTTGTACCCAATGTCCACATTGATTCAGTAAGATAAACTTTGCTTGGGGCATGTTATCCAAAAATTTATGCGTACCGGCAGGTGGGTTGAACAAGTCATTGGTTCCCCAAAATCCCAGGCAGGGGACACTGATTTCATGCAGCTGAGACGTCATATTGGGTACCATCATTGTACTGAATAAATTACTTGGTTGCGTTACAGCCACTTTTGCGCGTTCCTCCAGAATATCGTCGGTCAAGCCACTGCTATCAAACAATTGCAACGACATGACTTGACGCATTTTGTCTGCGTCCATGGGCCCTTCATTATACACACTGACCATGCGTTGAATGCCTTCCATTTGAAAATAGGTTTCGCGTTCTTCTACGCCACCGGGTGCCATTAAAATCAACTGTTTGACCGTATCTGGGTGTGCTAATGTTTGGCCAAGTGCAATGGCACCGCCTAAAGAATTGCCCAAGAGAGTGACGGGGGGCAGTGCCAATGCACGAATAAAATGATTTAGACAGGTCACAAAAAAATCCAAATCATAGTGCACGGTTTCAGGTTTGTCTGAGCGACCGAATCCGGGTAAATCCAAGACAATATTTCGATACCCCGCAGCGGCAAATTCAGGGTAATTTCCCTTGAAGTTACTGTGTCCACTTGCGCCAGGTCCACTGCCGTGTAACCAAATAACCACGTCTTCTCCTGAGCCAATATCTAGGTAATGAAGCGTAATATCGTTCGCAAGTGTGAGGTAATGACCGACAGGTAAATCCCCATAAATGTCTTGGTTCATAATATCATCCAATGTTGTCAAAATAGAGTGAGGAGCATACATCATTAACGATTTGTTCACATATCGTCATCGTCCATTTAGACCAACCATTGTCAAATGCGGTAAACCTAAATGAAGATATTGCTCGCATCTTGTACCAGGGTTAGTTGAGACGGACGATGTAACCTCTAGACAAATGTCACACCATAGAGTGAGTTATTGATAATCTGGCAATTTCTATGACAAGTAATTCATCTTCGGCGCCATTGATAGCTTCTGTGGTGCCACTTGCACAGACTCAACAAAAAATGGATCTGCGGTCGCGTGCTGCGATGAAAATATCCCCGCACGATGAATATACCTTGGCCGATCGCGTTGAGCACATGGCTTCGCTGCATGCTAATCGGCCTTTCATCATCTATGCTGGGCAAACTATACAGTATGCTGAACTGAACCAGTGTGCTGCTCAAATGGCTGCTGCATTACATCAACTGGGCATACAGCCCGGTGATACGGTGGCCCTGGCCATTGAAAATCGTCCCGAATTTTTTATTACGTGGTTTGCGATTGCCAAGCTGGGTGCAATAACGGCTTTTTTGAATACGCACGTGCAGGGTAATGCATTGCACCATGCCATTGTCTCTACCCAGGCCAAGGCGGTGATTGTTGGGGCCGAATGTCAAGCGCAATTTGTCGCCACAGAGGCGTTGCCGGACATCCCGTATTGGTACTTGCCAGAAACCCAGCTTGAAGATTCACCGCAACGGGAAGAACGTTTATCTGATGCCCTGTTTGAGGCCTTATCAACGGCCACGGGAGATCTCGATTTTCAAGCGCTCAGAAAGGGGATCAAGGCGTCAGATCCAATGCTGTTGATTTTTACCTCTGGCACAACGGGGTTGCCGAAAGCGGCCATATACAGTCATTTGCGCTGGTTGTGTTCGGGAGACGTCATGGAAGTCACGATTGAGGCCAAGCCAGATGATGTCTTTTACTGCTGTTTGCCCCTTTATCACGGTGCGGCAGCAACCTCAGTGACTTCCACTGCTCTAGCGGCCGGTGCATCGATTGTGTTACGCCGCAAATTCAGTGTCAGTCAATTTTGGCGTGAAGTGATCGCGCACAAGGTGACCGTGTTACAGTACATCGGTGAAATTTGTCGATATTTATTGACCCAGCCAGCACAAGTACGTGGTCAGCATCATCTGCGTGCGATGATGGGAGCCGGCCTTACCCCCAAAATATGGCAACAATGGCTCGACAGCTTTGGTCAATTGGATGTTTATGAAGGGTGGGGGTCAACCGAAGCAAATACCAATTTGATCAATTTGGACAACTACATCGGTGCTTGTGGTCGAGTGCCAGACTGGCAACGCACAAATTTTAGACTGTTAAAATTTGACGTCGAACGCAATACGCATGTACGCGATGAAAATGGCTTTTGTGTCTTGTGTGAACCCGGAGAAATTGGTGAAGCAGTTGGTTTCATCGTGCAGGATCCTGATATTGGAGTGGGCAAATTTGAAGGGTATTCTAACCCTGCAGAAAATGAGAAAAAGATTTTGCGCGATGTCTTTGTCAAAGGCGACGCATACTGGTCTTCGGGTGACCTATTGCGTTATGATGACGAGCGTTACTTTTATTTTGTAGACCGTATTGGTGACACCTTTCGCTGGAAAAGTGAAAATGTGTCTACGCAAGAAGTTGCGGCTATTTTAGCGCCGTTTCCAGGTGTTGAGTTGGTCAACGTATACGGGGTATTAGTGCCCGAACACGAGGGCCGTGCGGGGATGGCAAACATTGTCATGCAACCAGGCCAACCGTTTGACGGCAACGCGTTTTACGAGTATGTGGAGACACATTTGCCGCATTACGCTCGTCCCTTATTTGTGCGATTGAGTTCGCAAGCCGATATGACATCGACGTTCAAGTTACGCAAGGTCGATTTGCAAAAACAAGGCTATTGTCCCAAGTTGTGTCAAGAGCCTCTATTTATCAAATCCGATAACCACGCTCAGTATGTGCCGTTTGACGAGGACCTACTTGCGCAGCTCGGTTATCGGCCTTTTCAACCAGTGGAGTAATCATGGGATTACAAGGTCACGCAGCCATTGTTGGTGCTGCTCAGTACAAACCAGAAAAATACAAAACGGCCCCGCAAATGTTTCATCTTGAGCAGGTGGCCGATTTGGCTCATCAGGCATTGTTGGATGCCGGTTTGGAGGCTTCGGATGTCGATGGGTTAATCGTAAACGGGGCACAGTTTCACGAGGCAGAGGTATTTGTCCCTGCGATGTGTGCAGAGTATCTCGGGATTGAAGTGAATTTTGCCGAGGTGGTCGACCTCGGTGGTTGCACCGGCGTTGGCATGGTGTGGCGTGCAGCCGCCGCGATTGAATTGGGTATCTGTCAGGCGGTGTTGTGTGTGATTCCTGCCCGGATGGCACCGTTTGCCCCAGATGAGGATCCGATGTGGCTAATGCAAGCCATGAAATACGGCGGACACAGTACCCGGTTTGGCGCACCGGAAGCCGAATTTGATTTACCGTATGGTCACATGGGGCAAAATACTGGCTATGCCATGATCGCGCAACGATACGCCGCTCAGTATGGTTACGATGAGGCCGCCATGGCAAAATTAGTGGTCGACCAGCGCACCAATGCACAAAGTAACCCTGACGCGATATTTTGCGGTCAAACACTCACAGTTGAAGATGTGTTAGGGTCAAAAATGGTGGCAGATCCATTGCATGTATTGGAGATAGTCATGCCTGTTGCGGGTGGTGCAGCGGTGTTAGTGACCAATCGCGAGTTGGCACAAAAAGCCAAACACCGCCCTGCATGGGTGACCGGGTTTGGTGAACGACTGGCGTTTAAATCCCCGTCGTATGCGCCCGACATGACCGTCACACCAGTGGCTGCCGCAGCCAAAACTGCGTTTGCGATGTCGGGTTTGACCCCTCAGGACATGCATGCAGCACAGATTTATGACTGTTACACAATTACCGTACTCCTGTCGTTGGAAGATGCTGGGTTTATTCCTAAAGGGGAAGGTATGCGTTTCCTTCGAGATCACGATTTGACCCATCGGGGGGATTTTCCTGTCAACACCCACGGCGGGCAGTTGAGCTTCGGTCAATCGGCTGCGGCCGGTGGAATGTCACAAATCATTGAAGCATTCCATCAGATTGCGGAACGCGCCGGGGAGCGTCAACTTGGCCGATGCGATAATATGTTTGTGACGGGAACCGGCGGGGTCATGAGCGAGCAAGGGGCATTGATTCTACAAGGAGCAGCACAATGAGTGGCAAGCCATTACCGGTCATGACCGAGATTTCAAAACCATTTTGGGAACATGCCAAAGCAGGTCAACTCACTGCCTTGCAGTGTGGCGATTGTGGGCGTCATACCTTTTACCCACGAAAACATTGTCAACACTGTTTGTCTCATGCGGTTTCATGGGTTGAACTCAAGGGACAAGGCACCGTGTACAGCTTTACCATTGCCCGAATCCCAACATTACCTGAATTTGCGGCTGAACAACCGCAAATATTAGCTGTCATTGAATTGGCAGAAGGGGTGCGAATGAACAGCACCTTGGTCAACGTCTCCGAAGCGGATGTGCACGTTGGCATGCCAGTTGTTGCGGTATTTGATGAAGTGGATGCAGAGAGAACGACGTTGGTGCGATTTACCAAAGCAGACGGCGCTACACCTCGCACACAAGCCTACCAGGATCCACTCGCATTACTCCCCAAAAATGCTCATGGACAAATCCAGGTGCCCATCGATAATCTTGAGGCATTGCACGCGCTGGTGAGTGATGCTTTTTGCGATTGGAGTAATGTATATACTGTCACGCAATCGGTGATCGATGAATTTGCAAGGCTATCGGGCGATGATTATTGGATCCATACGGATCCGGTTAAGGCTGAACAAGAAAGCCCTTATGGCAAAACCATCGCGCATGGTGCACTGGTGCAAATTTTGCAATCCCGGTTACAGCTACCCTTACCCTATGAGATAACGGGGTTCTCGACCATGGTCAATTACGGTTCGAACAAATTGCGCTTCCCCGCGCCCGTGCCAGTGGACAGTGATATCCATGCCCGAGCACGTGTTAAAGCCGTTGATGTGGGACACAAGGGCGTGCAATTCATTCTGGAGATTCACACTCATATTGTGGGTGAAACCCGCCCAAGTGTCATCAATGAACTGGTGATCTTTTATCGTTAACCATCCTTGGCGTATCCCGCATTTGTGGGCTGCGCCTTCCCCTTTTGTACTTTAGTCTTTACGGACGATGATGCTAGACCCCCAATTATCAATAATGAACCATCAATGATAATTGGAGAAATTTATGGAAATTCATTCCTTGGGCTACTGTGTGATCAGCTCAACCAATGTCCAATCTTGGCGAGAGTACGCAGTCAATGTATTGGGCATGATGGCGCAAAATGCCTCTCAAGATGGTTTATACATCAAAATGGATGAACGTCCTTACCGTTTTTTGGTCGTTCCAGGAGAACGTGATGCCTACCTGGCATCGGGATGGGAACTGGCATCGGAAACTGCCTTTTCGGCTGCGCTCGCCGAGCTAGACCATAAAAACATACCCTACACGCTCGGGACAGATGAAGAGTGTCAAGTGCGTCAGGTACAAGCCATTGCTGCTCTGACAGACCCCTCTGGTAATCGTCACGAACTATTTTGGGGACATTGCTCCGATTGCCAACCCTTTATTTCACCACAAGGCGTTGGGCAGTTTGTGACGGGGGATATGGGCTTAGGTCATACCGTATTACCCGCTCCGAATTTTGCTGAGACGCTGGCCTTTGTCAAAGAGGTTTTGGGATTTGAAACCAGTGATATTTTCAATTTTAAACCGGCACCGGAAATGGATCCGCTGCCCATTCATTTTATGCATTGTGCTAACCCACGCCATCACAGTTTGGCATTGTGTGCGTTCCCCGTCGAATCTGGCTGTGTCCACACCATGGTGGAAGTCGAAAACATGACCGAAGTTGGACGTGCCTACGACCGCTACAAAGAACACGGTGTGGCACTGTCCGCCACGTTGGGACAACACCTCAATGATAAAATGGTGTCATTTTACATGAAAACCCCGGCGGGCTTCGATATGGAGTACGGTTATGGTGGGTTGCAAGTCGATTGGGAAGAGCACAGTGCGTTCGAGTTTACCCGTGTCAGTTTATGGGGGCATGATTTTAGTGTCGGCCAGACGGCAGGGGATGGGAATGAATAAACAGATTGAGATGGATGCTTTTTGCGCTCGATTACGAGATGGCATGACCATTGGTATTGGTGGTTGGGGGCCTCGCCGCAAACCGATGGCGTTGATTCGCGCGATATTAGCATCGCCAGTGAAAGACTTAACCATTGTCTCTTATGGTGGGGCCGATGTAGGCATGCTGTGTGCAGCCGGTAAAGTCAAAAAACTCATCTTTGCGTTTGTCTCGTTGGATTTTATCCCACTTGAGCCCTATTTTCGTCAAGCCCGTCAGGCAGGGGCAGTGTCGGTGATGGAAATCGATGAGGGAATGTTATTGCAAGGGCTCCGGGCAGCCGCGTGGCGCATCCCGTTTATACCTACTGCAGTCGGTTTGGGGACGGATGTATTGCGTCACAATCCTGACATCAAAGTGATTGATAGTCCATACGACGACAAAGAGTGGGTTGCTATGCCAGCATTACCATTGGACATGGCCCTGATCCATGTCAATAAAGCCGATGTGCGTGGTAATTGCCAAATTAACGCACCAGATCGTTTTATGGATGAGTGGTTTGCTCGAGCGGCGCAGGAAACGGTCGTATCCACCGAGGCGATTGTTGAACCAGAGCACTTTTATGCGCCAGAGGAGGCGCGTAATGTTTTTTGGGAGCGCAACTTCACTCATGCTGTCGTCCATCTCCCCGGGGGTGCTCACCCCACTTCATGTCAGCCTGAATACGGGTTTGACGTGTCGCATTTGACCCACTATGCCAAAAGTGCCAAAGCCGATGGCTTTGAGGCCTATTGTGAGGCATTTGCTTGCCTGCAATCCGAAGCAGCCTACCAAGACAAAGTCGGAGGCCTTGCGCACATTCAGTCATTACCACTACCGACGTATTAAGGACACCCATGACCACTGCTACTCAATTTACTCTCGCTGAATTGCTGATCTGTGCCGCCTCAAGAGCGTTTGCAGAGGACGGTGAAGTCTTGGCGACGGGAATCGGCGTCTTACCTAGGTTGGCGGCTAGTTTGGCGATGCATACCCAGAATCCGGATCTGATGATGACCGATTCAGAAGCGTTTTTACTCTCTGTGCCCAACCCAGTGGGCACTCGCTCGACTGACTTTATTCAGGCCAACGAATCTTGGATGGGGTTTTCACGAATTTTTGACAACGTGTGGGGCGGGCATCGGCATGCGATGATCGGCCCAACCCAAATTGACCGTTATGGTCAGGCAAATATTTCGGCAATCGGTGGGACGTATCACGCGCCTAAAATTCAAATGTTGGGCGTGCGTGGACTACCTGGTAATTCGATTTCTCATGCGAATTCATTTTTTGTTCCCAATCATAGCCAGCAAGTGTTTGTGGAAGGAGAGTGCGATGTGGTCTGTTCGATTGGTTATCACCCTGAGCGATTGCCAAAGGGATATGAACTGGATGATATTGATATTCGTTATGTGATTACGGATTTATGTGTCATGGATTGGCAAGGTCCTGAGCATACTTTGCGGGTGGTCAGTCTGCACCCTGGCGTCACGTTTGACGAAGTGCAAGCCTGTACTGGCTTTGCATTGTCGTGTTTGAACGACGTGCCAACGACTGTATTTCCAACCGAACAACAATTGGACATTATTCGTCAGTTGGATCCCCATAATCTGAGGGCGAAGCAACTCAAAGATAACCCCCCTGGTATTCGAGGAGACGGTGTATGAGCGATGAGCAAGATGTTGTTTTATACGAAGTGAAAGATGCGGTTGCCATCATTACGATGCACCGTCCGCGTTATAACAATGTGCAAAACTCCAAAATGACCTATGCCCTAGACGATGCCTTATATCGCGCCGTGGATGACGATGAGGTCAAGGTGATCGTGTTAGCGGGGCATGGCAAACACTTTAGTGCAGGGCACGATATAGGCACACCTGGACGCGATGTGGATCAACGTTTTGAGCGTCGTCATCTTTGGTATGATCATTCTAATAAACCAGGTGGCGAGTTTCTGTATGCTCGTGAACAAGAAGTCTATCTTGGCATGTGCCGGCGGTGGCGGGATATTCCAAAACCGACCATCGCTATGGTGCAAGGAGCGTGCGTAGCTGGCGGGCTTATGTTGGCTTGGGTATGCGATCTCATTGTTGCGACAGACGATGCGTTTTTTCAAGATCCTGTGGTGAAGATGGGCATACCTGGCGTCGAGTATTTTGCTCATTGCTATGAAATGCCACCGCGTATTGCCAAAGAATTTTTGTTTTTGGGCGCGCGTATGTCGGCCCAACGCGCATATGAACTGGGTATGGTCAATCGCGTGGTCACGCGCGATGCATTACGTGAAACAACCATGGAAATGGCTCAGCACATCGCACAAATGCCGCGTTTGGGCTTACAGTTAACCAAGCAAGTGATCAATACCGCAGAAGATAACATGGGCAAACGCAGTACAATGGATATGGCGTTTGGCTATCATCACTTTGCGCACGTTCACAACGAAATCGTCTCAGGAGATAAATTGGGCGGTTACGATGGCAAAGCGATGGCACAGGCGAACAAAGCCCAAGCCGAACAAGCCAAAAAAAAGGGGCAGTAAATGGCGATTGAGCACGTATTTCAGACCCCTGTTACCGAGCGTTTAGGTTGTCGATACCCCATCATACAGACCGCGATGGGGTGGGTGTCTGATGCACATCTGGTGACTGCAACCACCCAAGCGGGGGGCTTTGGTTTTTTGGCTGGCGCAACTATTGCAGAAGACGCTTTAGAAGGTCAAATTCAGCAGATCATCGCCGCAACAGGTAGCCGTAATTTTGGATTGAACTTTCATATGTTTCAACCTAACGCGATGCAGTGTGTGGATTTGGCAATTCGCTACCAATTGCGTGCGGTGAGCTATGGTCGTGGGCCAGACAAAGCCACCATTGCCCGTTTAAAAGACGCCAATGTACTTTGCGTACCAACCGTTGGTGCACTCAAACACGCGATCAAAGCGGTCGAACTGGGGGCCGATATGATTACGATTCAAGGCAGTGAGGGAGGCGGTCATACGGGGGAGGTGCCAACATCGATCTTGTTGAATCAAGTATTGGATGCCGTCTCTGTGCCGGTCTTGGCCGCGGGGGGATACTCGAATGGTCGTGGTCTTGCTGCAGCCCTTGCCGCAGGCGCTAGTGGTATTGCAATGGGGACACGGTTTATGATGACCTCCGATTCCCCCACACCCGCTGCGACGTTAGCGGAATACGTCAATGTGCGAGATCCAGCAGAAGTCAAAGTGACCCTAGCCGTAGATGGCATGCGTCATCGCATGATCAACAATCCATTTATTCAACGTTTTGAAAAAAAATCTGGCCTTGGACGGTTGCTAACCGCCTTACAAAGTGCTTGGGCATGGAAATCAGCGACGGATATGACCACAAGCCATATGCTTAAGTTGCTTTGGCAGGGTATTAAAGAGGATCCTGCTGCTGTGTCACAATTGGTCATGGCCGCCAATCAACCGATATTACTGCAGCACTCGATGGTCGACGGTCGACCCAATCAGGGGATCTTACCGAGTGGTCAAGTGGCTGCAGCCATTGATAATTTACCTTCTGTCGAACAATTAATGAACGACATCATCGCGGAAGCGACGGTGTGTTTTACGCAATTGTCACGACGTTTGAATGAGTCCGAAGACACATCTTCGCAATCTAAATGACAAGAGAATAGGCATGAGTACATTTTTAGACGTCATGATTCAGGATCACATCGCTGAGATCATCATTGATAAACCTCCAGTTAATGCGTTGGATAGTACCGAGTGGTTTGCATTAGCCAATACTATTACTCAAACGGGTCAGCGCGACGATGTGCGCGTCATTATCATTCGTGCACAAGGCCGAGGTTTTTGTGCGGGGGTCGACATTAAAGAACTCGATCAATACCCAGAACGGATCATCGAAGTCAACGCAGGGAATTATGCTACGTTTAAGGCCATTCATCTTAACCCAGTGCCTGTGATCGTAGCCGTGCATGGGTTTGTGCTAGGTGGCGGTATAGGCATGACGGGGGCGGCAGATATCGTAGTCGCGAGTCGCTGCGCCAGTTTTGCCCTGCCGGAAGTCGATCGCGGTGCGATGGGTGGTGGTGCACATTTACAGCGCTTATTCCCGGTGCAGAAAGTGCGTTATATGTTTTTTACAGGGGAAGCCGTAGCGGCGGAAGAAGCCGTGCAATATGGCTTTTTAGAAGCGGTCGTTGAACGCGATGAACTGCCAGAGACTGCGCGCGCAATCGCGGCAAAGATCGCCGCAAAAAGTCCGGACATGATCAAAATTGCGAAAGAAGCATTAACCGGCATCGAAGATGGTAACTTAGAGCAAAAATACCGTTGGGAGCAAGGTTTTACCTTAGAAGCCTACACACGCCCAGATTCTGCCGAAACGCGTCGGGCGTTTGTGGATAAACGCGACGCTAAATTTTAAGGATCAATGACGATGAATTTAACATTTACGCCGGAACAATGCGCTTTTCGAGAACAAGTTCGCACGTGGCTAGCACACAATAAACCAAGTAAAAAGCTAAAAAGCTACGATACAAAAGAGGGGTTCGAGGAACATCGCGCGTGGGAAAAAGTGTTGTATGAAGCGCGATATTCTATGGTGATGTGGCCTGAAGAACTGGGAGGTCGTGGTTGCGATTTGATTGAATGGTTGATTTTTGAAGAGGAATATTATCGAGCGGATGCGCCAATGCGTGTCAATCAAAATGGCCAGTTGTTATTAGGCCCAACCTTAATTGAATTCGGCACAGAAGCACAAAAGAAGCGCTTTTTACCTCCAATGGCCTCATCTGAACACATGTGGGCGCAGGGCTGGTCAGAACCTAATGCTGGCTCTGATATGGCTGCCATTCGCAGTAAAGCAGTTCGAGAGGGGGATGAATACATTATTTCAGGCCAAAAGACATGGTCGACCCGCGCGATTTATGCCGATTGGACATTTGGTTTGTTCCGGACGGATCCAGACTCCTCACGTCATCATGGTTTGTCCTATATTGTTGTGCCATTAGATGCACCGGGGATCACCATACGACCCATCAAAGCCCTCAATGGCAAAGATGCATTCGCGGAAATATTTTTTGATGATGTACGTGTGCCGATTGATAACCGCATTGGGGAAGAAGGACAAGGTTGGCGTGTGGCCATGGCCACAGCCGGTTTTGAACGTGGATTGTTGTTGCGCTCTCCCGCGCGCTTTATGCAACCAGTCAAAAAGTTACTCGAGTTGTATCGCCATTATCAAGCACAAGTGGATGCCGATCTCAGCTTGCGCAAAGCCGTCGTAGATTGTTGGAATATGGCAGAAAGCTATGCATTGTCGGCGTACTACACAGTGGGGCGGCTACAAAATGGGGAAAAAATTGGCGCGGAATCCAGTATTAACAAAATCATTTGGTCTGAGTTGGATTTAAAAATTCACGAAACCGCCATGGCGATTTTAGGTGAGCAAGCCGAGTTGATGGGCAGTGCGCCTCACGCTTACGCCGACCACGACTGGATGGAAGGGTTTTTGTTCGCTCAAGCAGGACCTATTTACGCGGGGACCAACGAAATTCAACGTAATATTGTCGCTGAGCGACTATTAAACTTACCACGATAAGAGGTGCAGGATGGATTTTACATTTAGTGAAGATGAACTTGCCTTGCGCGAAGCGGTAAGTCGGTTTTTAATGGTGGAAGCCGCACCTGAGGTGCTGCGTGAGATTTGGCAAGAAGACACTGGACGCTCCCCTCAATTACGCAGGGCGATTGCCGAGCAAGGGGTCATGGCGTTATCCATTCCCGAAGCCTATGACGGCTTAGGCATGGGCGATGTGATGTGGTCATTGATTGCACAAGAGTTAGGCTACTACGCCATCCCTGATTCACTGATCGATACGGCGTATGTTGCTGCGTATTTAATCACTCAGCTACCGGATGAGGTTGCACAAAAAGCCACTTGGTTACAACAAATCGGCACGGGTGAGTTGCGTGTATCGATTGCGCACGTGGAGCAACAATTTGTGGCCGATGCGCATTTGGCCGATGTGATTTTTTATTTTACCGCAGATGCCTTACACGTGTTGTCTAATGATGCGGTTTCGCTGGTTGATAATCCGAGTATTGATTCGTCGCGGCGTCTGTTCAAAATGACGCCAGTCACGCCACTGCCAGCCCCAATATTAGAAGGCAATGCTGTGGCCGCATTGTATGCGCAAGTCAATGCGCGAGGCGCTATTGCCAATGCTGGCCAACAATTAGGCTTGGCTCAACGTATGTTGGATTTGAGCATTGATTATGTCAATCAGCGCAAACAATTTGGAAAATTGATTGGCAGTTTTCAAGCTCTTAAACACAAATTAGCAGACGTGGTCAGTGCTATTGAAATGACCAAACCCACGTTATATCGAGCGGCCTATGCCTTAGAGCATGATGCATCACGGGCACCTTTATACGTCGCGCAAGTGGTAATACAGGCTCGCGATGCAGCCAAATTGGCGGCCAAACACAGTATTCAAGCACATGGTGCAATGGGGTATACGTGGGAGGTGGACTTGCAAATGTTCATCAAGCGCAGCCATGCATTACAAGCCAGCTGGGGCCGAACCAGTGAGTTTGAACACAGGGTACTTGATGCGCTCCTTGCAGAGCCAGACTTGGCGGACCCATGTATGACGTTTATGGGATTAAGCGCATGAGTCAGGCATATATCATTGATGCAATACGCACCCCAACTGGACGTCGCAAAGGCAGTCTAGCGGATGTCCATGCCATGGATTTAGGAGGATTTATTCTCAATGCGTTAGTCACGCGAAACGCGATTCCTGCAGATGAGTACGACGATGTGATTTTTGGTTGTGTCGATACGATTGGTTCGCAAGCGGGAGATATCGCTCGCACGAGTTGGTTAGCTGCAGGTTTGCCTGATAATGTCCCAGGTACCACCGTGGACAGACAATGTGGTTCGTCACAGCAAGCGTTGCACTTTGCCGCGCAAGCCGTGATGAGTGGGACCCAAGATGTCGTAGCGGTTGGTGGGGTGCAGACCATGAGCCAAATACCCATTTCTTCGGCGATGCTGGCGGGACAACCACTCGGTTTTACAACACCCTTTGCAGAAAGTGTGGGATGGCAATCTCGTTATCCACAACAACCGGTTGATCAATTTTATGCGGCACAACGCATTGCCGACCACTGGGGCTTCTCACGCGAAGCGTTAGAGCAGTTTGCAGCAGGAAGTCATGCAAAAGGGTTGGCGGCGCAAGCTGCGGGCGATTTTGAACGTGAGTTGGCTGTTCACCCCCAACTGGCATCGGATGAGACGCTGCGACCTCCTAATCTATCAAAAATGGCTGAATTAGCGCCGGTTTTTCCTGAGTACCCAAGTATTACTGCCGCAGTATCCAGTCAAGTGTGTGATGCATCAGCGGCCTTGTTAGTCGTGTCTGAAGCGGCATTAAAGCGATACCAACTGACACCGAGAGCGCGGATCCATCACATCAGCGTCAGTGGAGACTGCCCAATATGGCATCTAAGGGCACCTATTCCTGCGACGGCGAACGCGTTGCGCAAAGCGGGGATGTCGATAGAGGATATTGATTATGCTGAAGTCAACGAAGCCTTTGCTTCTGTAGTGATGGCGTGGCAACACGAAACAGGAATGGCGATGGACCGAATTAATATCGGTGGCGGAGCGATTGGTTTAGGTCATCCATTGGGTGCCAGTGGTGCACGATTAACAACACGTCTGCTGCACACATTAGAACAACATCAAGCACGTTTTGGTCTACAGACGATGTGCGAAGGCGGTGGTCAGGCAAATGTCACTATTATTGAGAGGTTAGGATAATGAGTCCGTTATTACATGAACGCGTTGCGATCATAACTGGTGCTGGTGGCGGCTTAGGCGCTGCGCACGCACGAATATTTGCGGCACATGGCTGTGCGGTGGTTGTGAATGATATTAATGCTGATGCGGCGCAATCTGTGGTGGATGAGATCGTCAGTGCGGGAGGTCGTGCTTGCACTGATCTGCACGATATCACCGACTATGCCCAAAGCCAAGCGATTGTGCAAAGGGCACTCGACACCTATGGTCAGTTAGATATTGTGTTGAATAATGCGGGTGTTAATCGCGATCGTATGTTTGCTTCGATGACCGAAGACGAATGGGATACGATTATGCGGATCCACTTGAAAGGGCATTTTTGCATCAGTTCTCATGCTGTGCAGTATTGGAAAGCACTTGCTAAAGCAGGCACGCCTGCCCAAGCTCGTATTATCAATACCACCTCAGGTGCTGGGTTACAAGGCTCTATTGGCCAATCTAATTACGCGGCTGCTAAGGCAGGCATTGCGGCCCTAACGTTAAACCAAGCAGCCGAATTAGGGCGCTATGGGATCACTGCCAATGCGATTGCTCCTGCTGCTCGGACGGGCATGACCATGGCGGTGGATAGCATGGCCAAACAAATGGCACCACCACAGGACGGTTCGTTTGATTATTGGGCGCCAGAGAACGTTTCCATTCTTTTGGCATGGTTAGCCAGTACGAATGCTTCGGATATCACAGGGCAGGTATTTGAAGCGGAAGGGGGACGGATTTGTGTTGCCGATGGGTGGCGTACCACACCCGGAGTGAACAAACCTGCACAATGGACGGCGCAAGAGCTCGATACGGTTATCCCTGACTTAGTGGCACAGGCCGTACCGGCTCAAAAAGTGTGGGGGTCATGATACAGTATGTCGACTTTTGAGAACAAAGTCGTTTTTGTGACGGGTGCTGCTTCAGGTATTGGTCATGCTACGGCGGCCTATTTTATGGCACGTGGCGCCCAGGTGTTTGCAACAGACCTCAATACGCAAGGGCTAACTCAGGCGGTATCACAATGGCATGAACAAGGGCTACCCTGTGTTGCCTACACGCTTGATGTGTCAGATCCGAGTGCCTGTGAAAACGCCATGAGCACATGCCTAGAGCAGTTTGGGCGTTTGGATGTATTATGCAATGTCGCGGGAATAGGACAACTCACTGATTTCGCTTCTTTGTCTATAGAAGACTGGGAGCGCGTGCTAAGAGTCAACGCGTCATCGGTTTTTTATTTGTGCAAGTTTGCGATGCCACATTTGTTGGCTGTACAGGGCAACATTGTGAATGTTGCATCGACCGCCGGCGTGGTTGGCTTGCCCTATAACGCAGGGTATTGCGCAAGTAAAGGAGCGGTTGTGCAATTCAGTAAAGCCCTGGCCGTTGAATATGCAGACCGTCATGTACGAGTCAATGTGGTCTGTCCTGGCGCTGTGGCAACGCCTTTGGCGAAGCAGTTACAGCCACCCCCCAACGCCAACATGTCCCTTTACCAAAGAATGTACCCACTCGTACAGCCAGTTGCCACCCCCAACGAAATTGCTCACACCATCGGTTATCTCGCGTCGGATGACGCGCGTTTTGTAACCGGTACGGTTCAGATTATTGATGGTGGACAAACCGCCATTTAAATTCCCCCGATTATAAGGAGTTGAACATGACACGCACCACTTCGAATACATTAGCGATTTTACTCGCTGCCAGTTTTGCTTCGACCATTGGTGGGTTACCGTTCAATGCCCTGCCTATTTTGTTGGGCGCATTATCAGAAACATTTCAGTTGGATGCCGCGAGTGCAGGGTGGTTAGGATCGGTCTGTTTTATGGGGTATTTAGGGGGGACCCTCTCAGCGGTGGTTATTATGCAACGGGTGAGCCTGATCAAATTGACCGTCGGTTGTGCTTTTGTGTTATGCAGCGTATTACTGTTATCAGGTTGGCTTGACTATCGTTGGCAATCGCTTATTTGGGCATCGATCGGGTATTTTGCGGCACTGATGACGTGTTTGGGACTCATGGTCATTGGCAGTTTGCCAAACAAAGAAGCCGCCTTAGGCACTCGACAAGGTATTGAGCTGACGGTCACAGCCACCGTGCTCTTTATCATTCCCGCTTATGTCACCTATCGTTTTGGTTATACTGGAACGACCCTTGCTCTTGCCGCCGTTATTGCCTTATTAGCGCTGAGTGCGGCAAAGTTACCAGCGCGCGTTTCAACCAGTGAATCTGAACAGCAAAGCGTGAAAGCACAACTTAGTTTACCTTTCAGAGCTTGGATTGTTTTGGGGTTATTTCTTCTGTTTGCGACAGGTAATATCGCGTTGTGGGCGTTTTTAGAACGTATGGGTAATACGCTAATGCTGTCGGGTGAGCAACAGGGCATTGTCTTTTCAGTGCTAAAAGTATTAGGCGGTGTAGCGGCATTTAGTGTTGCTGTGGTGGGAACGCGTTTGGGGTATCGAATCCCATATTGGATTGTGGCGGTGGTGCTCAGCCTTGGCCTGATCATGATTCACCAAGCCATGCAAACTGGCGCTGAATTTTGGTTGTTCGCGTGTGGGGTGTGGATTTGGGAAGTGGCCTTTACGTGGGGCTGTGTGTTTCAAACCGCCGCCGTAGCGCGGTTGGACCCCGCAAACCGAGCGATTATGCTTATTCCAACCGCGTTTGCGCTTAGCGCCATGTTAGGCCCATACACCGGTGGTCTCTTGATCAGCATCGAGGTGAGCTATTTATTACTTTTTGCTGGAGGCACGAGCCTGGTTGTCATACTTGGTTATTTGAGTGTTGTGCATCGGTGGCAAACCCACGCAGCAAATACTCTGACTAAGCCGTGACCGAACCACCATTAAGCGGGATAACTTGACCCGTCATCCAAGACGCTTCCCTGGAAGCCAGATACACCACTGCAGCGCCGACATCTTCTGGGCTTCCAGCACGACCGACAGCTGTATTTTTGGCGTATTCTTGGAAGTCTCCAAAATTGTTCATTGTGCCTAAAGATAAGGCGTTGCAGGTGATGCCTTGGCGACCTACTTCGTGAGCTAGATGGCGCATCATGCCAAGGCTTGCCGATTTTGCGGCGGCATAGTTGCTTAACCCAAATGGCAAGCCAATCCGCCATGACTCTGAGGTGATGGTGATGATTCGGCCAAACTTTTGCGCTTGCATATGCGGTAATACCGCGTGTGTCAGTGCGCGAACCGCATCAAAATTAAGCGCCATTTGTTGCTCATAATCCCGTTGTTCAAGTTGTTGAAAACATTTTAAATTGGTCGGCATGCCCGGAGGAACGCCCGCATTGTGCACCAAGACATCTATTTGGCCAAATTGAGTTTGAGTGAGAGTAAGTATGCTTTCACGGTCAGCGGCCTGAGTGATGTCCCCAGGAGCAACCCCGACATTGTGATACCCTTCACTGAGCAATACTTCCATCGCATTGTGGGCGCGTTCGGGAAATAAATCATTGATCATCACTTGCGCACCTTGGTGTGCCAAAGCGCGGACAATGCCCAACCCCATGCCTTGACCACTGCCGGTTACTAAACACACCAAACCAGATAAATTAAACATGTATGACATCTTTTACTAAGATTAATAAATTGATATTTTCATATTATGTTGTTTCTTGATATTAGAAATAGTTTGTTCGGACTAATGTTTCTATGTGTAGGTAAATAACTAATTTATTTCTTTTTATATTCAATTTTGAAATTAGGACATTTGACCCGAAAAGTCCTTCAAATGTATTTGAACAGCGTAATTGAAATAATTGTTTACCTGAAGCAGTGTAGTGGTGAATGACATGTCCGTCACTTGGTTAGGTTTTTACTCTTAATCCTCGGCTTCTGGCCGAGGTTTTCTTTTAATAGGGACATGTCCTATATCCGTACCAGAAGTATTATCGACACGTTTTGTGTGTGCTTTGGGTGCTTTTGATGACGGTTTTTTCTTAAACGTTTTCGTTTGATCCGTTGAAATCTTCTTCTTTGCGGTTTTCCCTTTGAACTTGCCAGGTAGAGCAGGGTGAGCTTGAACTGGTAATTCCTGAGTAATGTGTTTGCTCAATGCGCGATAACTTTGCCAATCACGCGGGCCGATAAAGGATATAGCCGAGCCTTTTTCTCCAGCTCGACCCGTTCTGCCTACGCGGTGAACAAATTCCTCAACGTGTTTGGGTAAGTCAAAGTTGATGACTAAATTGACTTTCCGCAAATCTAATCCACGAGCACCCAAATCAGTACATACCATAATATCATGTTGCCCATTACCAAAGGCGTTAATGACATTAGCTCGCTGGTTCTGTAACAAATCACCATGCAAAGCGACACAATTCATCTTAGTTTGTTGGAGCCATGATGAAAGCCTATCTGCATCTGCTTTGGTCGCAACAAACACAATGGCTTGGTTGTACTGGCGTGTTTCTAATTCATGCTTGAGAAGATCTTGTTTGTGTTCAACATGATCAGCAAAAAATAAAGTCTGGGTGATATCAGCATGCAGTTCATAGCTGGCATCGAGCATAATTTCTTGCGGATTATTAAGAAGACTGTCTAACAAATGTCTAAGTTTTGGATCATCCAAGGTGGCAGAAAATAATAATGTTTGTCGTTTGCGATGGTCTGCTTGTCGATGAATGGCCAGTAACTGTTCGTTAAAGCCCAAATCCAACATGCGATCGGCTTCGTCATAAACTAGAACTTCTAAGCCGTTAAGAAAAAAGCTGCGATCGGATAAGTGATCGGCAATCCTCCCTGGGGTACCGACAAGAATATGCGGATCTTTGCGCAATACTTTGGCTTGGTCGTTATAGTTATCTCCGCCGACAATTAACGCAGTTTTTAAATTCAAAGCACGAGCCATATCTCGTGTGACTTGGAAAACTTGTTTGGCTAGTTCACGAGTAGGGGCCAAAATCATCGCCCGAGGATCGCGTTTAGTCATCGCTTTTTGAGAGATAAGACGAGCAATGATTGGAATGACAAACGCTAAGGTTTTGCCTGAACCGGTTTTAGCACAGCCAAGAATATCTCGTCCATGTGCTGCATAGGGAATAGCTTCACGCTGAATCGGAGTGGTTTCAGTGAATTTTTGGTTTTCAAGTGCCTGAACAATACGATTGTCTAGGCCAAGTTCGGAAAATAACAAAAGCGTGTCTCTGATATAATTAACAAATCTAATTGTATCAAAAACACGCGTACCGACCTAGTTAGAATTGCATTTCGGGCACATTGTCTGGCACAACCAATTCACCAGCAGTCTTTTCTTTGATTTCTTCTACCGTCACACCAGGTGCTCGTTCTAATAAATAGTAAGCTTTATTTTTGACTTCTAACACAGCCAAATCAGTGATGATTTTGGTAATGCAGTTCACGCCAGTCAACGGTAAGGTGCATTCAGCAAGAAGCTTTGAATTACCGTGTTTATCAGCGTGGGTCATGGTTACAATAATGTTCTTAGCACCAGCCACTAAATCCATCGCACCGCCCATGCCTTTGATGAGTTTATTGGGGATCATCCACGAAGCAATATTACCGTTTACATCGACCTCAAAAGCGCCTAATACCGTTATATCGACATGACCACCACGGATCATGGCAAAGCTCTCTGCAGAGCTAAAGATACTGGCACCGGTTACCGCGGTAACGGTTTCTTTGCCGGCATTGATCATGTCCGCATCCACCTGCTCCTCAGTCGGATTGGGCCCCATGCCAAGTAAACCGTTTTCTGATTGGAGCATCACCGATATACCATCAGGAACAAAATTAGCAGCAAGGGTAGGGATCCCTATGCCTAAGTTTACGTAATCACCGTCTTTGAATTCTTGTGCGACACGTGTTGCGATTTGATCTCGGGTTAACGCCATAGTGATTCTCCTTATTTAGCCAAGACGCGACGTTCGATGCGTTTTTCAAATGTGCCTAGAATGACGCGGTCAACGTAAATACCAGGGGTATGGATGTGAGCGGGGTCAAGTTCGCCTGGCTCAACGATTTCTTCGGCTTCTACAACTGTAATCTTACCTGCTGTTGCGGCCATTGGATTAAAATTTTGTGCGGTATGACGATAGATACAGTTACCATAGCGGTCTGCTTTCCACGCTTTGACAATTGCAAAATCACCGGTAATGCTTTCTTCGAGTATATAAGGACGGCCATTGAACTCTTTGACTTCTTTGCCTTCACCGACAGGTGTGCCATAGCCAGTTGCGGTGTAAAACGCAGGAATGCCCGCACCACCTGCGCGCATCTTCTCGGCCAATGTGCCCTGAGGCGTTAATTCGACTTCTAGTTCTCCATTGAGCAATTGTTGCTCAAATAAGGCGTTTTCGCCTACGTAAGAGGACACCATCTTTTTGACTTGTTTGTCTTCCAACAAAATGCCAAGACCGAAATCATCAACACCACAGTTATTTGAAACAATCGTTAATCCAGAGGTGCCCATTGTTTTGATTTGTGCAATGAGTCCTTCTGGGATCCCACATAACCCAAATCCACCTGCGATTATTGTCATATTGTCGTTTAGCCCCGCCATTGCATCGGCGTAACTTGTTACTACTTTATCAAAACCAGCCATGTTTGCTCCTTCAAGCTATAAGGTCATTTACTCTAGTATAAAAAGGTTTAATTATTTGTAAAATTGATTTAATTTATGTATTAATAACTTTTTGTTAATAATTGTGATGTTATGCTTTCATTCAAACAACTCCAAGCGTTTATTACCCTTGCGGAGTGCCAAAGTTTTGCCCTTGCCTCGGAAAAACTCTTTGTATCTCAACCTGCATTATCGGCTACGATAAAAAAATGTGAGGCGCTGCTCGGTGGCCAGCTTTTTGAAAGAACCACTCGCCAAGTCTCTTTAACCAAAGAAGGTCAGTGGTTTTATCCAAAAGCCTTACAGTACTATCGGGAATATGTCGGGTTGAATCAACACGTCAAAGAAATGTTCGCCAAAGAGCAAGGTATGTTGCATTTTGCTTGTATCCCATCTTTTGCTCAAGGCGGTCTTGCTAAACATCTAAAGGCGTTTCTAGAGCTCTATCCCAACATCCATCTGCACATTCAAGATATGGTCGTAGAGCATGCAATTAATGCGGTGTTGACCGAAAAAGTGGAAATCGCCTTCACGTTTGAGCCGGAGACAGTGCAAGACATAGTATTTTTGCCTTTGTTTAATGATGGATTCATGGTGGTAACGCCTCCTGGGCATCGTTTTGTAAAGCATACTCAAATCCATCTTAAAGACTTATCCGATGAACCATTTATAGCTATGGACCACCAAGCCAGTCTGCGTGTTTATGTTGATAAAGCCGCGGAATATGCAGGTATAGAGTTGAATCAAATTGCCCAAGCAAGTCAAATCGCAACCATAGGGCATATGATTCAAGCTGGACTAGGTATTTCCATATTGCCCGATTTGGCGCGCCAGCATATGTTGGATTTAGGATTGAATTGTGTCAGTTTACCCAAGCGTGAGATATCTCGTCAGATGGGCATGGTGCGGTCTAAACACCATGGTTTATCCGTATTAGGCAATGCGTTTTGGCAATTTATGCAACAACGAGTCACTACCACTTTGTTTTAGTGCAAATTGGTGGTCCACATGATGTTGAATAG
Organism: Glaciecola sp.; assembly: GCA_023268935.1. GTDB lineage: Bacteria > Pseudomonadota > Gammaproteobacteria > Enterobacterales > Alteromonadaceae > Opacimonas. The sequence continues at coordinate 33,978 of JALRKK010000026.1, read as the reverse complement.
CATGAATAATCCCTTGAAGACATGTTTTTATGTCGGCATTTTCAAAAAAAAGTTAAATCAGTTGCTATTTTTTTTCACACATTATAAATTTATTGAATATCGATATAACCTGCCGTGCACCTATGAAACTACAGCAACTGCGCTACATCGTCGAAGTTCAAAATAACAATCTCAACGTTTCTGCCACAGCCGAGTCTTTATTTACCTCACAACCTGGGATCAGTAAGCAAGTTCGGATGCTTGAAGACGAGTTGGGGGTGCAAATTTTTGGGCGAAGCGGGAAACACCTGACGCATGTCACGGATGCTGGACAAGAAATCATTGATATTGCTCGAAAAATTATGGCGCAGGTTGAAAGTATTAAAGCGGTCTCGCGGGAGCATAACTTACCGGATCAAGGCAAACTTAATATTGCGACGACACACACTCAAGCTCGATATGCTTTACCTCAGGTTATTCAAGGGTTTATGCGACGTTTTCCAAATGTTTCTCTGCACATGCACCAAGGTACACCATCGCAAATCAGTGACTTAGCCGCCAAAGGTGAGGCAGATTTTGCCATCGCGACTGAAAGTCTGCATTTGTATAACGATTTGTTGATGTTACCTTGCTATCATTGGAACCGATCTGTAATCGTTAAACACGACCACCCACTCGCTAGAAAAGGCACGATTACAATTGAAGATATTGCTAAGCATCCTCTAGTAACTTATGTCTTTGGTTTTACTGGACGCAGTGAATTGGATCATGCGTTCAACCAAGCTGGTTTAACGCCCAAAATTGTCTTTACGGCAACCGATGCGGATGTCATCAAAACCTATGTGCGATTAGGCGTAGGCATTGGGGTGGTAGCATCAATGGCGATTGACGAAGAAGTGGATACCGATTTGGTGCGCATCGATGCTTCTCATTTATTTGAATACTCAACCACTAAGATTGGCTTTCGTCGAGGCAATTTTTTGCGCGGTTACATGTATGATTTTATTGAGCGTTTTGCTCCACATTTGACCAAAGCCGTGGTGGAAAAAGCCATTCAGCAAAAAAACAATGAAGATGTTGAGCGTATGTTCAAAGACTTAACGCTTCCAGTCAAATAACTTAGCATTCGATGATGTTAACAGCGAGGCCGCCACGAGCGGTTTCTTTGTATTTGTTTTTCATATCTCGACCCGTCTCACGCATGGTCTTGATTACTTTATCTAATGATACTTTGTGTTGACCATTACCACGGAGTGCCAAGCGTGAGGCATTTATCGCTTTGATGGCCCCCATTGCGTTGCGTTCTATACAAGGCACTTGAACTAAACCACCCACAGGGTCACAGGTTAAACCCAAATTATGTTCCATGCCGATTTCGGCTGCGTTTTCGACAGCCTGTACGGTACCACCCAAGATTTCGGTTAACGCACCGGCCGCCATGGAACACGCAACACCGACTTCACCTTGGCAACCCACTTCTGCGCCAGAGATAGAAGCATTTTTCTTATACAAAATACCAATCGCGGCTGCAGTTAACAAAAATCGCATAGCAATGTCATCTGTGACGGGTTCGATAAACTTGTCGTAATAGCTCAATACGGCAGGAATGATACCCGCAGCGCCATTCGTTGGCGCCGTAACTACCCGACCGCCAGCCGCATTTTCTTCGTTTACGGCTAAAGCATATAGGTTCACCCAGTCCATAGCAGTCATGGGGTCGGCTGTTTTTTCTGTCTTCAGGCGACGATAGAGGGCAGGAGCCCGGCGGGTGACCTTTAAACCACCAGGTAAAATTCCTTCGTTTTGTATTCCTTGCTCAATACAGGAGCGCATCACTTGCCAAAGATAGGCACACTGTTGTTTGACTTGTTCTTTTGTGCGAATTTGAGCTTCATTAGCCAGCATTAGACTTGAAATAGAGAGTCCGTTTGCCTGACATTGAGCAATGAGTTGTTCTGCAGTATCAAATGGGTAAACCGGCCGGGTTGTCTGTCGCGCGATGTGATCGGATGCTAAATCGACAAAATCTTTGTCGTTGATAATGAAGCCGCCACCAATACTGTAATACGTTTCGCTTTTGAGCAAACGCTCTTTGTTATAGGCATTGATAGTCATTGCGTTAGAATGTCGCGGTAATGTTTTACGACGATGAAATATCATCGCGCCAGTGCTTGGAAATGCGATGCGATGTTGTTGCATAAGACTCAGATGTTGAGTGGCTGCAACATCTTCTAAAATACGCTTTACCATCTCGACTTCAATTTGCTCAGGTTGATATCCTGACAAGCCTAAAATTATCGCTTTACCCGTACCATGACCGACGCCGGTTTGTCCTAATGAACCATATAACTCAGCGTGAATATGGGTAACTTCTTTAAGTTTGTCTTCAAGTGATTGAGCAAAATCAAATGCTGCTCGCATTGGGCCGACTGTATGCGAACTTGAAGGGCCAATACCAATACTGAACATATCAAAAACACTGATCATGAGAATACTTCCTGATAACTCTATGGATCATGATGAGACAAATTAATACATTTAACAATTGATTAAATTTTATTTTATAGATAAAAATTATTTATCAACATCTTAGGGGAGATACGTAGCAGAACATAGGTTCATTAGCATACCCGCGGTGGCTCCCCAGATATAGGTATTTTTCCATGGCAGGAAGTAGACTGGGTATTTTTTACCGTTACGCGTAACTAAGTGTGAGAGGTAATTATTCGGGTTTAATAAGTATTCTAAAGGGACATAGAAGGATTCACTGACTTCATTACGATCAATAGTTATCTCGGGTACAATGTCGAGAATGGCCACAAAGGGTGTAACACTGAAGCCTGAAATTGTAGGGTAATGTGATAAGGAGCCGACTATATGTTCCTCAGCAACAGCAAAGCCAACTTCTTCATGAGTTTCTCTTATTGCTGTATGCATTAAACTCAGATCAGAACCTTCGTATTTACCACCAGGAAAACTGATTTGGCCACCGTGGTGTTTAAGATGTGCTGAGCGACGTGTGAATAAAGCGTGAAGTGTCGGTTTTGCTTGGTCCTTGGATGATGCATTAGGAGATGATAATAAAACAAGGTTGATCATCACCGCAGCTTGCCTGGTAATTGGCAAATCGGGAAAGTCGCGCTGTGGTAAAAGGGTTGTCGGTGATTGAAACCGTGCAATAAATTCAGCGGGCTGCACTTGGTGATTATTCCTTCAAGAGCGGCAGTATTTTACTGACCTTAGCGTGTAATTCAGCATACTCAGCTTGGGCATTTGAATCAAGTACAATCCCTCCACCTGCCCAACAATAAATTTGTCCGTGTTCGCATAATAAGGTGCGTATGGCAATGTTGCTATCCATGTCGTTTTTGATTCCCACGTAGCCAATACTGCCACAGTAAATGTGACGTGCGGTATCTTCTAATTCATGAATGATTTCCATTGCACGGACTTTGGGTGCACCAGTGATCGAGCCACCAGGAAAAGCACCTGAGAAAAGTTGCCAAGGATGAACATTATCTTGTAGTTGCCCCTCAATCGTACTGACTAAGTGGTGTACGGCAGGGTAGGATTCTAATGCAAACAACTTTGGTACTTTGACACTGTGCGGTTCACAGTGTTTGGATAAATCGTTGCGCAATAGATCAACAATCATGAGATTTTCGGCTCGGTCTTTTTCCGAATCCAGCAGCGTTTTCGCCGATGCTTGATCTTCTATTGGGTCGACAAAGCGTGGCATAGTACCTTTTATCGGTTTGGTATTGACTTGATTATCTTTAATTTGGATAAAGCGCTCTGGAGAAATGGATAAAATAGCCCCTTGTTCAGTGCGAATAAAACTCGAAAACGGTGCTTGGTTATGCTGACTTAACAAACAATATGCCGCGTATTCATCTCCGCTGTAACGAGCGGCAAAACGCATGGCAAAATTCACTTGATAACAATCACCACTCAAAATGTATTCGTGGATCGCATTGATGCTTTGTACATATTGTGCTTGTGTTTTGTCAGCATGCCAATCACTGGTGAGTGTAAATTCTGACTGTTCACGTGTCATATCTCCAACTTTTGGTGCCTTTAGTGGAACACGACTGAGATAACAATGGTAGTAACACTTTTCTGTACGATCATAAATAATCGATTGAGTGAAGACCCCAGCAATCATATCTGGGGTTTGATAACGATTCTTAGGCGTGGGAAGCGTTTCTAGAAACGTATTGAGCTCATAACCAAAACTGCCAGCAATCCCAACGACAAAAGGTAATTTTTGATATAAAGGGAGTATTTTGCAGGGGATTTCAATATCTGTTTCCGCAAAATAATGTGTTTGCAGGCTGGTAAGACTTTCAAACAAAGACGTTTGAAGTGTAAATGTGGTGTCTTGTGCTTTGAGAGACTGAAAATGTAATTGTTGCTCGCGTGCAGTGAGCACTGCCTCTGGCGCAAATAATATCAGATCAAATCCTGCACTAGGGTGCTGTGCACTATCAAACAGCATGTGATAAGGCTGATGTGCAAACTGGGCAAATACTTGCTGTGGGGTGAGGTGATTCAGCTGGGGTAATGGCTCAATAAATAAGGTGCGTTTCATACCACTCTTTTAATAATAGTCAAATTAGTTAATAGCTGTTTAGGTTAGAGCCTAGGCCAAAGTTGTAGCTTTTTGGTTTGGTAACTGCCTTAACAAAATAGTATTATAACCTAATACATTCCAATTTAAATCTTAACATTGAGGTTACAATGACGGTCATTCGCCAAGCAGATTTTATTGAAAGCATCGCTGATTCGTTGCAGTTTATTTCTTACTACCACCCATTAGATTATATCAAAGCTGTTGAGGACGCCTACCATCGCGAAGAAAGCCAAGCAGCCAAAGACGCTATGGCGCAAATTTTAATCAATTCCCGTATGTCAGCAGAAGGCAAACGTCCTATTTGTCAAGATACAGGTATTGTGACCTGCTTCGTCAAAATTGGTATGGAAGTGCAGTGGGACAAACACGATATGACTGTTCAACAAATGGTCGATGAAGGTACTCGCCAAGCTTACAACAATCAAGATAATCCTTTGCGAGCTTCAATAGTGGCAGATCCCGCTGGAAAACGCATCAATACCAAAGATAATTCACCAGCCGTAGTTCACATCGATATGGTGCCAGGTAATCAGGTGGAAGTGATGATTGCTGCGAAAGGCGGTGGTTCAGAGAATAAATCTAAGATGGTGATGTTGAATCCATCTGATGATATTGCTGAGTGGGTCGCCAAAACAGTCCCTACAATGGGCGCAGGTTGGTGTCCTCCGGGGATGTTGGGGCTAGGCATTGGCGGAACGGCTGAAAAAGCGGCAGTACTTGCTAAAGAGAGCTTAATGGATCCCGTTGATATTCATGAGTTAATTGAGCGAGGCCCAGAAACGACTGAAGAAAAACTTCGAGTAGAGATCTTTAAGCGCGTTAATGCATTAGGTATTGGGGCCCAAGGCTTAGGCGGTTTGACTACGGTCGTTGACATCAAAGTCAAATCTGTGCCAACACATGCTGCCTCTAAACCAGTTGTTATGATTCCAAATTGTGCAGCTACTCGTCATGCGCATTTTCATTTAGATGGTTCAGGTCCAGCTGAACTTAAGGCGCCAAAATTAGAAGACTGGCCAGAAGTGACTTGGGAAGTAGGTGAAAATACCCGTCGTGTTAATTTAGATGAGTTGACTCCAGAAGCGATTCAAGAATGGAAGGTCGGTGAAACGTTATTACTAAATGGTAAAATGCTTACCGGACGTGATGCCGCTCATAAACGTATCCAAACTATGTTTGATAATGGTGAAGGTTTACCAGCCGGTGTAGATTTAACGAATAAATTTATTTACTATGTTGGTCCGGTAGATGCCGTTGGTGACGAAGTAGTAGGCCCCGCAGGCCCGACCACAGCAACACGGATGGACAAATTTACTGACATGATGCTAGAGAAGACAGGTTTACTAGGTATGATTGGTAAAGCTGAGCGCGGTCCAGCAACGGTTGAAAGTATAGCCAAGCATAAATCAGCTTATTTAATGGCTGTCGGTGGCGCTGCCTACCTTGTGTCAAAAGCAATTAAGAAAGCGCGTGTGGTGGCGTTTGAAGATTTGGGTATGGAAGCCATTTACGAGTTCGAAGTAGAAGATATGCCAGTCACGGTTGCCGTGGATTCTGAAGGGCAAAATGCACATGCGATCGGACCGGATATTTGGAAAGTCAAAATCGCTGAAAAAAACTAATTTAAACACATAAATAAAAACGCACTGAATTATTGTAATTCAGTGCGTTTTTTTAAGTTCAATTTGAGTGTAATTTTAGACTTTTGCCTAATACTAAATTGAGCACCATCAACTATAGTTAATTATGACAATGGCAGATAGTATGAGGCACGTTAAGTGGCCGTTATCTTGTGACGGTAGTCTCAATCTCGTACTATCTGCCACCAAATCATGCCTCACATAGAACTATAGTCTATATTGTCTATTGGTGTATACTTAATTGTGTTAACTAGAATAATATTTACCGATCACAAAAAAAAATTTGTATAAAAAGCTCTACAGTTACGTCAAAATTAACAGGTGCTTGCATTTATGCAACCTATATGAGTTTTATAAATTCTGGGTTAAGAATGATTTTCTTTTGTTTGTATAGTGCGCCAATGGCTTTTTTGTAACTGCCTTTACTGACATGAAAAGCGTGCTGGATTTCTTCAGGGCTACTTTTATCCGTGATAGTCAACAGCCCATTATGTGCCTCGAGCGCATCCAAAATTTGTTCTTCTAGAGATTTTCGCGCGTCGGGTGTGTGAAGCTGTAAACAAACATCGATTTTACCATCTTCTCGAACCTGTTTAATAAAGCCCTGACATTCGTCACCAATCCGCCTACTGCCTAATGCATCCACTTTGAATAACAATCCCAAATGAGTGCCATCAACAATGACTTTGTAGCCTAAATCGGAAGCAGCAAATATGTGCAAAACGACACTTTCCCCTTGGGCAAACTCACCCGTTTTGTCTTGTTCAGGTAGGTAGTGAGATAGCTTGGTACTGCCCAAAATACGATCTGTATTGTCCTCATAAAATACATAAACATAGATCATGTCTCCAATGTTCACAGCTTGCTGTAAATGTCGCTCTGGAATCAGTAAATCCTCGTTCTCATCCATAGCTAAAAATACACCAAACTCAGTGATGTGTTTTACGGGTTGTCGGATGATGGTTCCGACAAGAGGGGTAAATGGGTGGCTCATACATTATGCTTATGGTCTAGACTTATATAATCGTTTATATTACCTGAAATTATTTATTAATGGGAATTTCGTGAAGATAAATTGTGATTTAGGAGAGGGCTTCGGTCGTTATCAGCTGTGCGATACCAATGCCATTATGCCGTATATAGATCAAGCCAATATTGCATGTGGGATGCACGCAGGTGATCCAGTTGAAACCATTCACACCCTTAAATTAGCAAAACAGCATAATGTGACGATTGGAGCGCACCCAAGTTACCCCGATAGACAGGGATTTGGCCGTCGCCATATGCGAATGTCAGTATCTGAGTTGGCTGATTGTATCACCTATCAAATTGCGTTACTGCTCGGTTTATGTCAGCGCTATGACTGCACCTTAAGCTATGTAAAACCTCATGGAGCGCTATATCATGACATGGTAAGTGATTCCCAAATTCGCAAAACGTTATTTCAAGTTATTAAAGACTTTGAACTGGATTTATCTTGCATGGTGCCAGCGTTTATTCAATCAAATGAAATGGTGGAAGATGCTGAACAGGTTGGGTTAAATTTGCAGTTTGAAGCGTTTGCTGACCGCGCTTATCACAATACTGGTAAACTAGTGGGACGCTCTCAACCCAATTCGGTTTTGACACTTATCGAGGCCCAAGCTCAAGCCAAAAACGTTGCAAACGGTTTACCTGTTACTTCGGTTGAAGGCGATGAATTGTTGCTACACGCCGACACGCTTTGTGTCCATTCTGATACTCCGAACGCATTAGCATTAATAAAAGCCGTCTATTGCGCATGCAGATAACGAATTTATCTATTGAGCGTCTAAATGAAAACTCTTGGCTTTGCACGCCACGAAATTCATCTCTGAAAGTGACTGAATGGGTGAGGGGATTGACCACTCATTCCCCAGAGTGGTTACGCGATTGCGTCATGGTCGCCAATAGTGTCATGTTAGTCACCCAAGACGAGTTTGACCCATGGCAAATACGCCGTTCAATCGCTCAGACCTTCTCATTGATTGGCACTCAGGCACAACCCATTAGGCATCATTACCTTACAATTGACACAGAATATGCACTGGATTTAGAAGAAGTACTTGAACATGTTGCAATGGATGCAAAAGCCCTTTATGAAACACTAAGACATATTGAATTTGTGGTCAGTGCAAATGGTTTTGCTCCGGGTTTCTCGTATTTATCTGGTCTTCCTAAATCATTGCATCTCCAACGTAAAGCCACCCCAAGAATGGCCGTGCCAGCAGGTAGTTTTGCCATTGCAAGTGAATACGCAGCCATTTATCCCAAAGTATCACCAGGTGGATGGTATTTACTTGGACATTGTGAGCAAACGCTATTTGACGTTATGCAACATCCTCCTAGTTTTCTGCAATTAGGCGACACAGTTCATTTTGATTTTGTAGGGCGTCATGCTTGAGTTTTCCATGATCAATACACCTTCGCTGTGGGTCGACCGCGAGCGTCGTATGGTTGGGCATATGGCAGTAACTTTATCTGGGCCATTAGATGAGTTGAGCTTTCGTCACAACCAATATCTTCTAGGTGAATACGCACAAGTTCAGCTCGAAAGTCGCGGGGGACTTCAATTTACCGTAAGTGCTCCTGTGTGTTTTTGTATTGCCGGTGCTGCGGTAGAAGTAAATGTTGCACACAAGACCTATTCAAGCTACGAAATCATTCCTGTTTTACCTAAGCAAACCGTGACTGTTGGCCTACCAAATTGCGGGAAAATAATTTATTTATGTTTTAGTACACAACTTTCATTACCAAAAGTATTAGACAGTACATGTTGTGTGGCAAGAGAAGAATTTGGTGGTGAATACCACAATGGAAAGATGTTACGGGCGCCGTATTCTTGTGCAATGATTAAGCCTAAAGTTTTGCCTTACAAAAACATGCACTTCACTCCTGCTTGGCAAAACACACTGAATCCGTATTTATCCGTTATTCCAGCATATCAACATACAAAATTTGATGTGGTCAATAGGATGAAATTCACTTCAGCACAGTACAAAATATCCAGTAAAGCTGACAGAATGGGCTATCGCTTAATATCTGAAACATTGCTTGAAACGCCTACCATTACAGAATCCCAACCGATTGCATTAGGTGCGATTCAAGTTCCAAAAGATGGACTGCCAATTGTGTTACTTGCGGATAAGCAAACCACCGGAGGATATCCAATCATTGGCTGTTTGTCTCAGTTGAGTATTACGCAACTAGTACAATTGAATGACGAGTTCACATTTAAATGGACTGAACCAGAAACTGCACACAGCCAGTGGCATGCGCAGTTGGCACATGACAAAGGTCGATTAGAAACAAATAACTAGTCGTTATTTTCGCAGTTGTCTTTATTGCACTCACCATATAAATATAATGAGTGGTGTGTAAGAGACATATTGTTCTCTTTGGCAACTTCGATTTGACGTTGTTCAATAACTGGGTCTTCGAACTCAACCACCTTACCACAAGTTAAGCATACCAAATGGTCATGATGTTCTTTTTGACTGATTTCAAATACTGATTTACCACCTTCAAAATGGTGTCGAATTAGAATACCTGCATCGTCAAACTGGTTGAGTACTCGATAAACAGTTGCCAACCCGATGTCTTCATCCTGTTCCAAAAGAATCTTATAAACATCTTCAGCACTGATGTGTTGGTTGTTGGGCTGTTGCAATATTTCAAGGATTTTAAGTCTGGGGAGAGTGACTTTTAAGCCTGCTTTTTTTAGTTCTTTATTTTGATCCATGATGGCAATCCCAATTCTGATTTTGTGAAGAGTATAAGCAAACTTACAACAAATTTCACCCATAAAATAAAAAGGCACAGGATAACCCGTGCCTTTTTGAAGCTTTGTATAGAGTTTAAGCTAATTCAGATAAGCACATCTCTTCACGGATCTGCGCACACCAGTTTTTGACACGTTCTTCTGTCAACTCCGGCTGCCGGTCTTCATCAATTCCTAAACCAACAAAGTGGGTGTCATCTGCCATCCCCTTTGATGCTTCAAAATCATACCCATCTGTAGACCATTGTCCGATCAAAATAGCGCCTTTAGCTTCAACGATATCTCTTACCATGCCCATCGCATCTAAAAAATACTCAGCATAGTCCTCTTGATCACCGCAACCAAAAATCGCAACCAACTTATCATTGAAATCAATTTCTTCTAGTTCTGGAAAAAAGTCATCCCAATCACATTGAGCTTCACCGTAATACCAAGTTGGAATTCCAAAAAGAAGTAAGTCAAACTCAGCAATCTCTTCTTTGGTACTTTTGGCGATGTCGTGTACCTCAATTAGATTTTTTCCAAGCTCCTTTTGGATCATCTTTGCAACATGCTCAGTGTTGCCTGTATCACTACCAAAAAATAAACCGACACTTGCCATTATTTACTCCAAGACTTAATTGACACCACTGGATACCCAGAATATTTGAATCAACCCTTTTGCGACAAAACCTAATGCACCAAGACCTAGCACGCCATAGGCAACGGCTCGGCCGATAAATGGGACGTCGTTTTTTTTGAGTACATCATGAACGGCAAATCCCATTAACAAAAACAGGATCAACAAACCCAAGTTCATCATTACGCTTTCAATTAATTCAAAATGTTCTGCTAACATCTGTGATAAATAGTTAAATATTCTGAGTGCATTTTAGCATAAGGCGGAATGTTTTCGCACTAGATGTTAGACTTAATGAGGATAAACTTGTGCTAAATCAAGTTTGTGACTGTAAGAATCTCGCAACAACTCGATTAAATATCACAGGTTTTTGGGCATGCAACCAGTGACCTGCAGCCTCAATGATATGTGCTTTGGCATTGGGGAAACTAGAAATAATAGCGCTCTGCATGGAAGGTTGTATGTAATCAGAATCACTGCCTTTGATAAATAGCGTTGGTACAGAAGCATGTAAACCTGTGAACGGCCAATCAATTAGTTTGGCATAATCGCGCTGTAAAAGAGGTAAATTAAATGCCCAATGCCATTTGCCATCTTTTTGTTTGAGTGATTTAAGTAAAAACTGTCTCGTGCTCTCGTCTTGTAGGACCTTATCAAATATGGTTTTTACCTCTGAACGGTTTTTCACTGCATCGAGTTCAACTTGGTTTAATGCATGGAAAACTGCATCGTGTCGAGGCGGATAGGCAACTGGTGCAATATCAGCCACAACTAATGACCGGATGTTCAACCTATTATTTAATGCCATAGCCATGGCTATTTTGCCACCTAATGAATGACCGACTATGTGCGGATGATCAATATTCTTAGCTTTGATCGTATCGGCAATCATTTGTGCGTAAACCAGAAAATCAAACGAATCAGTAGCTGGAGACTGGCCATGAGCAGGCAAGTCGACTAATAATACATTTGCAAATTGATTGAGCTCTTTGGCGAGATTTTTTAGATTATCTAGATTCCCAAACAATCCATGAATAAGAATAACCCACTCAGCGGAAGATGAATGGGTCATTGCTTGGGTATGACATAAATGCATTGATAGGCGCATTTTAAAGATTTTGATTAAAAAAACTAAACAGCGTAATCCTCCAAAGAACCGCCAGATTCTAAGATTTCACGGAATACAACTGGCATACGACCGATACCTGTCCACTTAGTTTCTTGACCGTCTTGGGTAATTGCATAACGAACGGGACGTTTTTGCCCTTTGCGACGTGTTTGCTTTGGTTTTAAGTTATGTTCAGCATCGAAGTCAGAAATATCGAGACCCGCTTCGATCATTTGTTGACGAATCGCTTCAATTTTAGCCTTTTTCTCCTCAAGCTCAGCTTGTTCTGCAACAAGTTGTTCACGACGCTTTTCGATAACCGATGCCAATTTTGCTTGAACATCTAATAATTCATCAATGCTTAGTGATTTTGTTGCACCTTGTAAGCGACGTCCATGAGTCAAAATATTGATAAAATCGTTCATTTTAATTTTCCTTTTGTTTAATTATATATGACACTCTAACAAGATGGAGTATAGTAATTTAAATTTTAATTTCAACGTTTTTTACATGTTGGGATAATTGGGGCCTCCACCACCTTCAGGTGTCACTCATGAAATATTTTGACTCGGCTCTTTTGTGTCGTATGTCTTGCAATGAATGCAATCTGGATCAATGAGCTACAAATGACATGGCGGGTCTTCTTCGTGATTGGTATTACTAATGTAAACAGAAGAAAGCTTATCAAACGTTCGTTTATTATCTGGTTTAGGGTACTCAATTACCTTCGATAGCTCTGCGGATTTCAGTGATTTGTGGTCAAGAACAAGATCGTAAATATTAAAAAGAGTTTTTCCTTTAAATAAATTTTGCTCAAATGTATTTAAGCCATCACCGAACAAATTTCCATACTTGGGAATCAAAGAACCAAAATTTCTCGAGCGATACAATTCATTATATAGCCATGAAGTATTAAATAATTGATTATGGATATTTGCCATATTTTGCTCATCAAACAGGGCCTAAATTAGAGAACTCTTTCTAATATCTTCCTTAATCGTGAAACAGGCTCATCGGTGGATGAGCCTGTTGTCTTTTTGGGAATATTGGTGAGTCCAAAGTTATCCTTTACACTTCAACCACAGAGTTATCATCAAAGGTTAACTCATTGGGAATGTAGGCATCTGCTGCCCAATCATTTTGCCATTCTTTATCATCTACGAGATAGCGAAATGCATAGCGTTTATTTTTAGGTAAATTGATGGTTTGCGTAAACTCTCCGGATTTGAGTTTTTTCATTGGGCTTACTTGGGTTTTCCAATCGTTAAAATCACCAATAAGTTTCACGGTTTGTGCTGTTGCAGCTTGGTCTTTGGGTAAACGAAAGGTGACCTTACATTCGTCTTTGGATTTGAGATAGGTTTTCTTGAGTGGCATAAATAACGGTCCTTATGTAATTTTGCTACACTAATTGTAGATATATTGGCCAAATTATCAATCTTTTTGTAATTAAATTTCATTGAATAGGTATGTATTTTGTTTACATTTGCTAACAAGTTTAGCTCTCAGAAATGATATCCACAGGTTATGCCTCGTTGTAAAATGCAGTGGTTACATTGGGAGTTTTTATGAGTTTTATTCGCAAAATTGGGTTACCAATTCTTATCTTACTGGTTGCTGTGGTAATCATGGTGGTTTTGATCATGAACAAGCCCAAACCTGATATCAAAGAAGTAGAAGAAAAAGCGTTTCTGGTTGATGTTATGCCGGTTGAGATCACTGACATCACGTATACCGTTCGTTCACAAGGCTCGGTGGTACCCAAAGTGCAAAGTGCATTAACCAGTCAAGTTTCAGGGATTATCGAGTCCGTATCGAACGTATTTGTCACTGGTGGGATGTTTCACGCAGGCGATGTCCTAATCACCTTAGAACAAGCGGATCGCAAAACGGAACTGCAACTCGCTCAAGCAGAACTTGCCCGTGCGCAAGCGGCTTATGAACTCGAACTTGCTCGAGGTAAAGTGGCAGAGGAAGAATGGCGCAGTGTAGGGCGCAGTCCTTCTACCACGCCAGAATTGGGTTTGCGTAAACCCCAGTTAGACAGTGAAAAAGCCAACCTTCAGGCTGCAAAGGCTAATCTTGAACGTGCCAAACGTAATTTAGAGCGTACTGTCATTAGAGCCCCTTATAACGGTATGATCATGCAAAAAAATGTTGATATAGGTCAGTTTGTTAATATCGGAATGGTTTTAGCACAAATTGCGAGTACTGATGTGGCTGAAGTACGTTTGCCTCTGACCGATAGCGATTTAGCGTATTTGAATCTGGATGCTTCTGCTGATGGTAATGTGATTTTGCGTGCCAATGTGGGTGGTCGACCAACACAGTGGCCTGCGAATTTAACTCGCGATGAGGGAGTGCTGAACAGCCAAAATCGCGTGATTTATGCCATTGCTGAAGTGCGTGACCCTTATGTGCGCAATGCCGATACCGCGCACAAAGTATTGCGGTATGGTACGTTTGTCACAGCAGAAATCACTGGCTTGAGTGCAGACAATATGGTGGTTTTACCGCGCAATCTTGTGCGTTTAGACGGTACTGTGTTGTTGGTTGATGAAGACAATCGCATTGAAATCCGTGATGTGGAAGTACAGCGCGCAGATGATAACGATATCTATATCAGTGCAGGGTTACAACCTGGTGAGCGCATTATTACCAGTGCCGTTCCGAATGCCTATGCACAAATGCCGGTGCGCCTAGCTGGCGTGGCAATATCGTCTGATAGCGCCTTAACGAATAGCACAGTGGAGTAAGTGATGGCGGAAACGATAAATACTCACAAAGGGATCATCGCTTGGTTTGCGCGTAACCATGTCGCAGCTAATTTGTTGATGTGGATTTTGTTGTTTGGTGGTGTATTTGGCATCATTCAAATTCAAAAACAAGTCTTTCCGACCTTTGAACTCAATATCGTTTCGGTACGTGTCCCGTATTTGGGTGCGGCGCCTGAAGAAGTTGAGCAAGGGGTAATTTTAAAATTAGAAGAAGCTATTAAAGATCTCGAAGGCATCAAAAAACTGTCCTCACGAGCGGTAGAAGGGCTTGGCACCGTCAGTATCGAAGTAGAAGACGATTACGATGTGCAAACCTTATTAGATGAAGTCAAAGTACAGGTGGATGCGATTCCATCGTTTCCAGCGAATACTGAAAAGCCCGTGATTTATCGTATTAAAGCCCCGCAAGATGTCTTATGGGTGTCTGCTTATGGCGACGCGACCGAGCGAGAATTAAAAGAATTTACGAAGCGCTTACGTGACGATATTGCCAACCTACCTGGAGTATCCGATGTTCAGGTGCTCGGTGCACGTCCATATGAGGTTGCAATTGAAATCTCTGAAGCGACCTTGCAGCAGTATAATTTGACCTTTGATCAAGTTGTGAATGCCGTTAGGCGCTCATCTATTGACGTTCCGGGCGGTTCTATTCGTTCAGATAACGGCAATATTTTACTCAGAGCCAAAGGCCAAGCCTATGATGCGTATGATTTTGCCAACTTGGTCTTAATCTCACGTGCAGATGGTACACGGCTGTATCTTGGAGATATTGCGACTATTAACGATGGGTTTATTGAAGACAATAACTTTGCCTATTTTGATGGCAAACCTGCGATCAGTATTCGGGTAAGAGCGGTTGGCGATCAAAATTCATTAGAAATCTCTAAAGCCGTCAATGCGTATATCGCCGAGCAAAAAGAAAATTTCCCGCCCAATATCCAAGCGGATACATGGGGAGATAGTTCGTTTTACTTGGCAGACCGCTTGAACATGATGCTTGAAAACATGGGCTTTGGAGCCTTGCTTGTGTTTTTGGTGTTATCCCTGTTTTTGAAAATACGTTTGGCGTTTTGGGTGATTTGGGGCTTGCCGGTCTGCTTTATGGGGACGCTCGCGGTATTACCCATGGAGTTTTTGAGTGTATCGATCAATATGATCTCACTCTTTGCTTTTATCTTGGTGCTTGGGATCGTGGTGGATGACGCCATTATTATGGGGGAGTCTGCGTATTCAGCAATTGATAAAGATGGGCATTCGGTGGATAACGTTATCAAGGGTGTCAAACGCGTCGCCATGCCAGCGACCTTTGGCGTACTGACGACTATCGCCGCATTTTCTCCCATGATGATGGTTTCGGGCACGTTTGGAGTGATTTGGAAAACCATTGGTGGCGTGGTGATTGTGTGTTTGATCTTCTCGCTAATTGAATCAAAATTAATTTTGCCTGCACATCTGGCGCACATGAAATTGGAACCCTATGACCCGGCTAAAGCCAACGCTTTTCAACGTTTTCGTGACATCTTTGCAGAAGGCATCAAGTCTTTTATCAGCAACACCTATCAACCGTTTTTGCGTAAAGCCATCAAAAACCGCTACACCACATTAGCGAGTTTCCTTGGCGCATTTATTATTACCATCGGGTTATTCCAAGGTGGCATTGTGCGCTTTGTGTTTTTTCCATCGATACCATCTGATTTTATGTTTGCCTCGGTTGAGCTTGAGCAAGGTTCGACTTTGCAACAGCGTGACCAAGCGATTCGCATGTTGATGGATGGGCTAGATAAAATGAACCGCGAGGTACGTGAGCAAACGGGAGAGGATGCGGTCAAGCACGCAATTGCCTTTGACCAGGGGAGTCTCGGCGGGCAGGTGTTTGTCGAATTATCCAAAGGGGAAGAACGCGAAATCAAGGATACTGAATTGGCGGATATTTGGCGAAAATACCTTCCTGAAATGGCTGGAGTTAAGGCGCTCAACCTCGGTAATCCCGGTGGGCCAGGCGGTGGCTCTGATTTGAGTTTTGAATTCAGCGGCAAAGATGTGGAGCAGCTGCGCTTGGTGGCACAAGAGCTTGAGTCCTTTTTGGAGCAGTACGATGGGGTGTCGGATATCAATGATAGTTTTAGCCAAGGAAGCGATGAGATCCAAATTCACATCCGTCCAGAAGGCGAAGCCTTAGGGCTATCATTGGCTTCTTTAGCCCAACAGGTGCGCTACGGCTTCTATGGAGCTGAGGCACAGCGCATACAGCGCGATGATGAAGAAATCAAAGTCATGGTACGCTATCCAAAAGAAGAGCGCAGCTCGATTGGCCATCTAGAAACCATGCGCGTGCGCACGAATAATGGCGAAGAAATTCCTTTTGCCCAGGTAGCGGACATCAACATTGGCAAAGGCTATGCCAGTATTAATCGGGTCGATGGTAAACGTGCAGTGAGCGTCACAGCAAAGGTCAATCCAGACATTATTGAGCCAAATACGATTGTGAAGGATTTGATGACTCAGGCGATCCCGGATTACCTTAAGCGTTATCCAGGCGTAGAATTTAAACTGCAAGGCAATACCAAAGAGCAGGGGGATGCCTTGGTATCGTTATTACAAGGCTTCTTGTTTGCGTTATTTGCAATCTATGCGCTGATGGCCATTCCGTTAAAGTCGTATTCGCAGCCGTTGATCATCATGTCGGTGATCCCGTTTGGTATGGTCGGTGCCATCATTGGTCACTTGGTATTAGGGCAAGCGGTTAGTGTGCTCTCAATTTGCGGCATTATCGCTCTGTCTGGCGTGGTGGTGAATGACAGCTTGATCATGGTGGATTTTGTGAATCGCGCGCGCAAAGAGGGCGCATCGCTGGTTGAAGCTGCCATGCAGGCTGGAGGACAGCGCTTTAGAGCCATTGTGTTGACCTCGTTAACCACCTTTATGGGATTGCTACCGATTATTTTTGAAC
Source organism: Glaciecola sp. (assembly GCA_023268935.1). Classification (GTDB taxonomy): domain Bacteria; phylum Pseudomonadota; class Gammaproteobacteria; order Enterobacterales; family Alteromonadaceae; genus Opacimonas. Next base: position 16,473 of record JALRKK010000026.1, on the reverse strand, counting down.
GTTCATTGCAGGCACAAGTGGTGATCCCAATGGCGATATCGTTGGCGTTTGGTATTTTGTTTGCGACGGTGATTACCCTGTTATTGGTGCCGTCACTGTATTTGATACTGGATGATATTAAAGCGTTTTTCAGTAAGAGTTATGCGGCACAACGTCAAGCAGACATAATCGAGCAGCGCATTTAAGGATCACATACTAAAGTAGAGTTTATTGGATTCTTTAGTGTTAGTTTTTGGTTTGCGAGTGGTACTTGTTCGCACAAAAATGTAGTATCAATTTATATCCAAGCCTCACATTCGGTTATCATGATGCGATATAGAGTACTGCTCGTATTTACTTTCTTCTTTTTGAGTAACAACACTCTGGCTAGAGATACATCCATTTCAGAGGAATTTCGTCAAGCGCCTGATAATATAAAACTTTATTATGCTTATGCAGAGTTCAAGATGGGCAAGTATGCAGAGGCAAAAAATATGTGGGAGCACATATCTGACTCAGGCAAACCCGAGGCTTTATTTAATCTTGGCATATTATATGAGTTAGGCAAGGGCGTTGATGTTGATATCCAAAAAGCAGCAGATTTTTATCGAACTGCTGCGGAACTAGGTAGTTTCGCTGGTGCATATCAAATGGGGTTGATGCATATGTCTGCTCCTGATATCGTGAGTCAAGATGAGTCAGTGCATTGGTTGGGCGTTGCGGCGGAAGAGGGCGATGAGGATGCGCTTGATTTGTTGGCTTCAATCTCATCTGAAGACATAGACTCTATGACTCGTATTCGCATTCTCCTTGCTAAACAAGAGTTTACAGAAGCTATCACGTCATTAAAAATTATTTCAAACAATCGTGAACTACCTGATACTGAACGTGCCAAAGCGTTTACTCAGTTAGGTTGGGTTTATGAAGTTGGCAAAGGTGTTGAATCTGATTTGGAGCAAGCTTCAATTTATTTTGCTCAAGGAGCTGAGCTTGGCGATTCGGAGTCTATGTATTCTATCGCTGTCATGTATTTAACGGGGAAAGGTATGCCGTTAGATGAATCTTTAGGAAATGAGTGGATGGAGAAATCTGCTAATTTAGGGTTTGCGAAAGCTAAAAACAAGTTACTAAATTAAAAAAACGTACATACCACAAGAGTATGTACGTTTTCACTAATATACGATTGTAAAATTATTAAGCCTTAGAAGAACTCAACTTTAAACTCAACACCCCATACGGCAGGATCGTTCACAAAACCGGTTAGGTTGTTAAAATCAATACCCCCTTTAAGGTTGTCTTCATCAGTGATATTGCGACCGAATAATGCAACAGAGTAGTCGTTTTCAAAATCCTGATAACCGATGCGAATACCGCCTTCAAAGTTTTGGTCACTTCTGAACTCATCTGATTCGTATAGGAATAAATTCGTTTCACCTTGGACTGCCCAATCAGAAAAGACAAATACTTCTGCATTGTCGCCAACCGGTTGTGCAAAGCGTGCAGTAAAGGTAAATACTGTCTCTGGAGCTTGTGGGAACGGGTTGCCATCTATCAAGGCACGATTATCAAACGTGCGTGGATCATTCACGTTACAGTTGCCGGCATATGTTGCATTTGCGCCACAAGGGAAAACAGATAACGCACGGTCGTTGATAGATGTGTTGTTGTAGCTGTAGCCAGCAGTGAACACCAATTGGTCATGTGGAACATACTGTACATCGACTTCAAAGCCGTAGCCACGTGCTTGATCAGCATTGATTAGCGCAGTGTTGTTAGCACCACCACCGATCGCAGATAACTGTAAATCGTCAATCACATAGTAGAATGCAGCTGCATTTAAGCGTAATGTATCTTCAAGTAAGTCAGATTTGAAACCCACTTCAATCGAGTTAATCGTTTCTGCGTCAGCTACGGAAGGTGCGCCTTCAAACGCAACATCACGACCTTGAATGGTTTGTGCGCGGAAACCGTTGGCATAGCGTGCAAATACCGCAGTGTCGCTATCAATCGCATAATGTAAGCTGACTTCGTAGCTAAGTTTGCCATCATCAACATTGATGTCTGCATAGTCCTGAACGCTTGCCGCACCAATGACCACAGCAAAACCATCGACGTTTTGTTCTCCCACAACCAATAATTTTTCGTCATAGGTATAACGCAAGCCGCCAGTAATGGTTAACTTATCATTGATTTCATAAGTTGATTGACCAAACACAGCCCATGTAGTGTTCTTGTGAAACACGGTTGATGCGCCAAAGAATCCGTCAACAGATGTCACGTTAAATGATGAATCAAAAAAGAATGCACCTGCTTGCCAGTTGTAAGGACCATCATTGTTACTTGCCCAACGAATTTCCTGAGTGAACTGTTCAAGATCATTAAGTAAGTCTTGTGTGACTGCACCAAAAGGCACAAAACCAGGAAAGGTCGTTTCAACTGAACCGTCACCATTGATATCTGCTGCTTCGTTTAATACGACACCGCCATCAACGTCACCTAATGAATAACCTTCAGCCGTTTCTAACGCGGTGATTGATGTGAATGACACCGCATCCATATCGTATTCAACAGTTAAAGATATGCCGTTACCTTCGTATTCTTGTGGGTTGTTATCAAAACCGTTGCCCAAAAGGTTCGCATCATACCAAACTGTGTTACGGTCATAGTTTTGATTCAGTGTGCGTGAACCGCGCGATAAGATATTGGCACGAAATACCGATGCAGTGCCGTCAAGGTCTCGACCGTGAACGCGTAACAATGCAGATAAGTCATCACCATTGTCATATAAAAACTGCAGACGGTAAGCCGTTTCATCATAGCCACCAAAGGCATCGTCTTGACCCGAGAAACCATTGTCAATCCAGTCATCACGCGTTTGATTTAATACTGATACGCGCGCAGAAATGGTATCGGTTAAGCCACCACCAATTGCCGCTTCAATATTGCGTGTGCCCATGGAAGCAAAGCCGACTTTGGCATAGGCATTAAAATCTTCCGAAGGTTTCACAGAATCAAACTTGACGATACCTGCGGTCGTGTTGCGACCGAATAATGTCCCTTGTGGACCGCGAATGACTTCAACTTGCTCAATATCGAATATTGGTGTGCTTTTAAGCACCACATTTTCCATCACCACATTGTCCATAATGATGGAAACAGGCTGAGAAGCCGCTAGGTCAAAATCGGTGTTACCAATGCCGCGCATGTAGAAACGCGGTGCAACACGTCCGTTTGAGCTTTCTGCGTATAAACCCGGTACGCGAACGGCAAGTGATAAAATGTCATCACCCGCTGAGAATAAACTTTCAAAACGCTCACCGTTTAATGTGGCAATTGAAATCGGTACTTCTTGAATCGATTGCGTGCGTTTTTGCGCCGTGACCGTAATGGTCTCTAATGCAGATTCGTCGTTAGTTACTTCATCAGCCTGTGCTTGGCCAAATGCCAAAGCAACAGCTAACGCAACAGAAGCCTTGTTAAAAGCAGTCATGTATTCACCTAAAAATTAAATGGAATGTTGTGGAGTTATATAGAACGGGCGGATTATATAAGGTGTTGCTTAATCTTTCTAGACTCAGGTTGTTTCGCTTGTTTTTTATTCATTTTACAAAGAGTTATTTATTCAACAAAATGATTGTGGGTTTTGTTAACCTTTATGTCACAATTACATTCAGATTTTAGTGATTTATTGAGTGATATAATGCTATTTAACCCACATGAGATCCCATTCCAAGTGTATGAATGTCTGGCGACCAGTGAGCTGATTAAAACCGACGCTTTTTCTGAGCACGATCTCGCGACATTTAATGATGTGATGCGCACGGCTGAAACCATTGCTATTGAGTATTTTGCCCCACATAATCATTTAGCAGATGCCAATGAGCCAACATTTGATGGACAGCGTATTTATATGCTAGAAGATGTGCAAACCGCCTATCAGCATTATGCTGACGCTGGCTTTATCGCCGCTAAATTTCCCTTCGATTTAGGTGGTATGCAGTTACCTGAAACGATTACGACAGCTTGTGCCAGTTATTTTATGGCGGCGAACCCAAGTACTACAGCATATCCTTTTTTGACCAGTGCTGCGGCAAATGTCATTGCACATTGTGCATCTGATGCCTTGCAATCTGAGTTTCTAGAGCCAATGTTAACCGGGCAGTTTAGCGGCACCATGGCACTCACCGAACCTCATGCAGGCTCAAGTTTGGCAGAAATCACGACCAGCGCACAACCTGCTAAAGATGGCAGTTATCGCATCAAAGGCTCAAAACTCTATATCAGCGGTGGCGAGCATGAGCTAACAAAAAACATCGTGCATTTAGTACTAGCTAAAATCCCAGGTGGGCCAGCAGGCGTTAAAGGGATCTCATTGTTTATTGTGCCTAAGTATCGGCAAGATGAACAAGGCGCTTGGTCGGTGCGAAATGATGTGACATTAGCCGGCTTGATTCACAAACTTGGTTATCGCGGCACCACGTCGACCGCGCTTACCTTTGGTGAAAATGACGACTGTCATGGCTATCTTGTCGGTGAGCCGCATCAGGGCTTGCGTTATATGTTTATGATGATGAATGAAGCGCGAATTGGTGTGGGCTTTGGCGCTGCCATGATTGGCTATCAGGGCTATCGCTATGCGCTTGATTATGCCAAAGACCGGATGCAAGGTGGTCAGGCGATTGTGGAGTACGGCGATGTGAAGCGTATGTTGTTGGCACAAAAAGCCTATACCGAAGGTGCGATGGCCTTGTGTTTTTATGGGGCGTCTTTGCTGGATGAGCAAAAGACCAGTCCACCTGAGCAAGCCAAGGACGTGGCATTATTGCTGGATTTGCTGACACCGATTATCAAAGCTTGGCCAAGTGAATACGGTCCCCAAGCGAACGATTTGGCGATTCAAGTATTGGGTGGCGCTGGGTACACCCGTGAATATCCAGTGGAACAATATTGGCGTGATAACCGACTCAATCCTATTCACGAAGGCACCAACGGCATTCAAGCACTGGACCTGTTGGGGCGTAAACTGTGGCAAGCCAATGGCGCCGGATGTCAGTTATTAGCAAAGAGGATTATGCAGGATATTAAATCTGCACAGGGTGCTGTATCGCTTAAATTAGCCAAAAAAATAAGCGACGCATTAACCCAATTCAATGATGGTTTACCTGTGCTTACACAGATGTTGCAATCTGAGGAACAAGAGGCGGTCTTATCTAATGCTGATAATATGATGAAATATTGTGGCCATCTGGTCATTGGCTGGATGTGGTTAAGACAAGCGAATGTGGCATATGCAGCAAGAGATGATGCGCAAGGCGAAAAGTACGAATTCTATCAAGGCAAATTACAAGCTGCGCATTATTATGCAGATTGGGAAATGCCAGCCATGCATCAGGCATGGGCGTTGTTAGTGGAAGCGAATACGACGTGTGCAGACACCAAAGTGTCGTGGTTTTAATCAAAAATTGAGGTGATCAAAATGACTAAAAATAAAAGAACAATCGTCATTACCGGTGCCGGCTCAGGCATTGGTGCCGCGGCGGCAAAACACTTTGTGGCATTGGGCGATGATGTGATTTTGCTCGATATCAACGCGCAATCACTGGCGGATACGGCCCAAACACTAGGCTCTGATAAAGTCACGACACATGTACTAGATGTGGCTGATAAATCCTCTGTCTTAGACGTGTTTGCCAGTATCGAAAAGATTGATGTGCTGGTGAACAATGCTGGGATTGAACACATTCCAACGCCTATGCATTTGGTGAGTGACGAGATGTTGGATAAAAACCTCAATATCAACGTCAAAGGCGTATGGTGGTGTATGCAACAAGCTCTTCATAAAATGCTTGCTCAAGGGCAGGGGAATATTATTAATATTGCTTCTGTGGCGGGTTTGCGTTCTGCACCGATGATCGCCGCCTACTCAGCCACCAAACATGCGGTAATAGGGATCACCAAATCCGCAGCGGTGGAATATGCCAGACAAAATATTCGCATTAATGCCGTGTGTCCAAGTTTTATCGATACCGATATGGTTCGCCGCACCTTGGCGCTAATGGATGAAAAAGGGCAACGCTCGATTGTTGGTGCAAACCCCATGAAGCGCTTGGGTCAGGTAGAGGAAATTGCTAATGCGATTGTGTGGTTGGCGTCCGAAGAATCGAGCTTTATGACTGGCCATGCGATGACGTTGGATGGGGGAATGACGGCATAAAAAAAGCGCCTTACAGAAGGCGCTTATTGGTGTGAATCACCTGTTTAAAGCACACTTACTAGTGCTTTGGCTAATGTATCCACATTCGATTGATTGATACCCGCGATATTCACTCGTGACGAATCCACAAAATACACACTGTGTTCTGCGCGGACTTTTTGCACTTGCTCAGGTGTAATACACAAGAAAGAGAACATGCCTTTTTGTTCATTCACGAAGCTAAAATCTTTATTGGCACCGTATTCGGCCATTTTACTGACTAACATGGCACGAAGCTGTTTCATGCGTTCGCGCATTTCATCGACTTCATTGACCCACATTTGCTTCAATTCAGCATCGTGCAAAATAATATCAACCAGCGCACCGCCGTATGATGGAGGCATAGAGTAAATGCCACGTGCAACGTTTTGAATTTGCGATTGTGCTACAGATTTTGTTGCGCTGTCATTGGTAATAATGGCCGCCATGCCGACGCGCTCGCGATACAAACCAAAGTTCTTAGAACACGATGCGGCAATCATCACTTCAGGTAAATGCTCGGTCATGTAGCGCATACCATAGGCGTCCGTTTCTAAATCATCGCCAAAGCCTAAATACGCACTGTCTATAAACGGCACCCAACCCTGCTGTTGCGCAACAGCTGTGATTTCACGCCATTGGGCTTGTGTCAAATCCGCACCGGTCGGGTTGTGACAGCATGCGTGTAATAATACTACATCGCCTTTAGGAATGGTTTTTAATTGCTCAAGCATGGCATCAAAACGTATCGATGCATTTGCTTTGTCAAAATATGGATAAGTTTTTAATTCAAGTCCCGCATTACCAATCAGTGGAATATGGTTTGCCCAGGTTGGATCAGAAACCCAAACCGTGGTGTCTTGGTTACAACGAGTCAGTAATTCAGCGAGAATTCTCAATGCACCACAACCACCGGGTGCTTGCACTGCAGCAACGCGATCCGCAATCAGCGCAGGGTGGGCGGAACCTAATAAAAGTCCTAACATGCCATCAATAAACCCTTGCACACCTTGTGGCGTGATATAGGTTTTGGAATCTTCAACGGCTAATAATCGTGTTTGTGCTTCAGCAACTGCCTTGACAATCGGGGTCTTGCCAGCTTCATCTTTATAAACACCCACGCCTAAATCGATTTTATTCGGGTTGGTGTCAGCTTTAAAAGCAGCAGATAGACCAAGTATGGGATCGGGAGCAAGGGCAGGGAGAACTTCAAACACAGTAAATTCCTAATGTGACATTACAATAAAAGGGTATTATGCCACTTTTTTGGGTTCTGTGAACTGAAAATGTGCATATACGACCACTTGTTTAACCTCGGTGATGCACACGTCCTGTTTCAACCCCATTGGCGTCGTAACTGCGTTCTTGCCAGTTCATTGTGCCTGTGTTATCGATAGTCAATATGGTAGAGCTGCGCGTCCCGTAATCAGGTGAGCAGATAAAAATAGACGACAGCATTTTTTCCCAGGGTTTAGCAATGCCAGTATCTGGTAAATGCTCATCAGACGCGATCTCACGATTGTGTAAAATCGCAAATAAATCTTCAATATCCAATTCCTCCGATTTCTGGCAAGCCTTATTCAGTGAATCGACACCCAGTTGTACTTTTGGCCATGGGGTATTTAAGGAAGCATTAGATAAGCCGTAAACGCCTTGGGTCAGTTGATGATGTTCTAACGAGTGACTATTGAACACAGACAACGAATCAAGATTGCCATAGACTAAATTATAACCATTGTACTCATCAGCCGTTTTGCGCAAGGTCTCCAAAAAGCTATTATCATCCAGAGCTTCAAGCGCATTAACAACGAGTTCTCCACGGGTTTTAGCGTCCATGCGTTCGCGCTGTGGGGCTCGAATATTAGTTAACGCCGCAATGCGTCCGGAAGAGTGAATCCCCATCCATGTACCACCTGCTTGCTCATCTCTCCCAGCAAACAACTGAGGATTATCACTCCAACTGTGAGAGGGCGAGGTCACACGCGCATGAAATTCGTCTCGGTTTGCTGCAATGATTAAAGGGAAATCTGGGTGTTGTTTGACAGCAATAAACAAAATACACATAACAATCCGAGTGCGTAAGATAGGGCTTGATAATAAATCGAGTATACCTAATTCCAAATAATTCACAATCTAGAACCTATGTCTGCCTAATTTGTCGATTATTTGTGGTACATTATGCGCAAAAGTAAGTTTGTTTTAAGTATAGACTCGTGAAAAACATTGGTTCAACTACTCAATTAGTCCATCAAGACCGCTTGGTCAACCCGCAACAAGATGGCGCTGTACATTCACCCATCAATACCGGTGTCTTGTATCATTTTGCGGATGCGCAAGGCATTGTCGATGCCTTTCAAGGCAAAAAAGTCGCGCACGTTTACGGCCGTTCCTCATCACCCACCACCAGTGCCTTACAACAACTGCTTGCGCAACAACACAATGCCCTGGGCTGTGTGACGTTTAGTAGCGGTATGGCCGCTATCAGTTCGACTTTATTTGCTTTGCTCAAAGCAGGTGACCACATAGTGGTCAGTCAGTTTTTATTTGGCAATACGCGCAGCTTTTTTCATCAGTTATCGGGTTTTGGTATTGATGTGACGTTTGTGGATGTCACGGATTTGGATGCGGTAACAAACAGCCTTAAGGACAATACACGCATGCTGTTTTGTGAGAGTCTGGCCAATCCATTGACGCAATTGCCCAATTTAGATGAGATTGGCCAGTTGTGCCAAGCGTGTCATATTGTGTTTGCCGTCGATACCACAATGACTCCCCATGTAATGTGCGACGTATCCCGCTTCCCAATCAGCTTAGTATTTACCTCTTTAACCAAATACATCGCTGGGCACGGACAAGCCATGGGGGGGGCGGTAATGGATATGGGTATCTTTGATTGGACCCACTTTCCACACATTGATGTCATCTATCAAGTACCTGATACACGGATGTGGGGCTTAACTCAAATCCGCAAAAAAGGCCTGCGTGACATCGGAGCGACACTCGATCCTACATCGGCCAGTCAAATCATGCTGGGTCAAGAAACGCTCGCGATGCGTTACGCTAAAGCATGTGAAAATGCGCAAGCCATTGCACGCTTTTTGTCTTCTCACACGGGGATCATCAAAGTCTATCATCCCTCGCTTGAGACGCATCCTCAGCATGCATTAGTGCATTCACAATTTGAAACAACAGGGGCGATTCTGGCCTTTGATTTGGCTAATGGAGTGGCGCCAGTCGCGTTTATTAATGCATTAAATACGATATTATGTGCAACGCATTTGGGCGATACTCGAACCTTGGCGTTACCTGTGGCGCAAACCATCTTTTTTGAATTTGCTCAGGCAGAGCGAGATGCGATGGGGATTACAGATGCTTGTGTTCGCTTATCAGTTGGCATTGAAGACACCCAAGATTTGTTAGATGACCTTGCACAAGCATTAGACATTGTTCAATAAGGCAAACAAAAAGGCCTTTATATCTTTTTAGATACAAAGGCCTTAATTCTTTAATTAGTATTTTGTTAGTTTACAAAATCATCCGCTAAGATCAACTGCACAGGGGCACCACCACCAGTCCCATCCACTGCAAGGGCGGTATAGATCATGCCACCCATCAAAGATAGCGTACCAGTTTGCAAGGCAACGTCTGTTGTACCAGTAGGTGTTACAGTCACGACATACTCTCCAGGGGCAAGGCTAACGTATCCAGTTTCCGCTAAATCAGGAGAAGCAAAGGGCACACTGGTAAACGCAGGACTCGCCCCGGTTAAATCGTTAGTTGCAGTCACATAAATATCCACCGCGCCTGCTGCAGGTGAGGCGTGAAAAATACGCACCTTTGCTTCGGTCGCAACGCGACGAGGCATATCCATCGGCAAATCAACCGCAATGTTTGCTAAATCATTGTGTGCAATCGCAGTGTAAAATTTACCAGCTTCAAGCGTAATACTGGCATCATCTACTACCACAACACTGTTATCCGCATCGGCAGCAATATCAACCAAATAAGTACCTGCACCAACATTGGCGTAATCGGTTACCCCTAAGAAAGGCGCACCATCAAATAACGTTAAAGCGTTATTTGCGATTATATCCACCGCAGGCGCATCGGCAACAGCATGAATAGCTCTTAGTGCAGCTTGTGTATTCGTATCATTGATTACAAAACTTGCACCGGTTGTTGCAACGAGAAGCTGGACGGGCGCATCGCCTGGTACGATTGATGGTACTGCAGTAATGAATAAATTTTCACCACCAGGAAGGGAGACGGTTCCAGAGTCAAACGCAACAGTTTGCGTGCCCGCAAGCGTAATACGGACTTGGTAATCACCTGAGGCAACTTCAACCAGACCCGTACTGTCAAGATAGCTAGCCGTAGCGAGAGGTTGAGCCGCTGCTAAATCCGTGCCGGGCGCTGTGACATAAATATCTACCATAGGAACATCTGGTGCGCCATGCAGGATTTGAACGGCAACCATATCATCTGCAACGGCTGGATCAGAGGCCGGTACAATGGCCATGTCCAAGGTGCCAGCAGCGACACTGCCCAATGCGACCACGTTGTAATTCATGTCTGTATCAACCGAGGCGATCCGAGATAACACATCTGCATTACCAGCAGGGGTAATAGCTTCAACACCCAAAGTGTAAGTACCACGGTTGACTTCTATTAATCCAGAGGCGACTTGATAATCTACGTTAGTAAGATTATTAAAAACGGTTCCGTTTACCTTGATATTGACCATTGGAGCGTCTGCAGAGGCATGAATAACACGAACCTGGCCCGTCGTTACTACCGTTTCAGGAAACGGAGGAGAATCATTGTCAGAATCTAAACACGCACTGAGAGATAAAACTGCGACTCCCGCTGCTAAGAGTTTTATGTAACGCATAGTATATCCTTGTTTTATTATTGATAAGGGTCAATGCTCATTACGCAAACGAAAATTTTTTAGATCAGGGGTGGCGAAACTTTGAACTTATAAGTGTTTCAATACTCATACATAATGCAAGTAGTGATAACTTGTGTTCCTATGTTTAGTTGAGTGTGTTAGAGCCCCAGTGAAAGCTGGGGCTTTTTTTGTGGACAAAGTTAAGTGGCCAGTTAAGGCTGAATAGCCTTTTGAATGTCTGCAAGCAAATCTGCATCATCAGGCTTGGTAAATGACGAATACGAGTCAACGAGGTTGCCTTGGCGATCTACTAGGTATTTATAAAAATTCCATTTTGGTGATTTATCCGCCATTTCTGTGAGTTTGCGATACAGTGGGTCGGCATCGTCTCCACGTACAGAAATCGGCTCAAACATCGGAAAGTTCACGCCATAAGTTAGCTCGCATACTTCTGCTGTTTTGCCTTCATCTGAATATTCTTGGTTAAAACTCGCAGAGGGAAAACCTAAGATAACAAAATTTTGATCTTTGTACTGATCGTAAAGTTTTTCTAACCCTTCAAATTGAGGAGTAAAGCCACATTTACTTGCAGTATTCACAAATAATATCGCTTTATCTTGATACGCTTCGCAAAAATTAACGGTTTCTTGTGAGTTCAATTTACGCTTCATAAACTTCAGTACATCAGGACAAGTCTGTGCACTCGCTGATGAGGTACTGCCAATGACAAGTAACAGGCCAAGAATAAGTCTTTTCATGTTGATTTCCTTTGTGTGGTAAATACATTGTAAATGTGATGGAATAGTTTTAATAAATACCCGTTATCATACGTAAAAATAATAAAGAGTGTTCATAAAATGAAACAATTTTCTCATCTTCTACTCGTTTCAAGTGTGTGTTTGATTACCGCGTGTACCGCAACGTCAGAACCAGATCTCAACTCCAGTTCATCGCTCTCATCAGCACCGTCGGCTTCGCCAGTGGCGCAAACATTACCGTTAACGCTGAGTAAGACGCCACAAGGTATCACTCTAAACAAAATCATGTCAGATCCCGATTGGTTGGGTCGTCAACCTGAAAATGCGCGCTGGCATCCATTCGCTGATACTGTCATGTACAGTCGCAAGCGAGAGGGGTCTCCTGTGCGAGATGTCTGGTTTGGCGCATCTTCAGATAATGTCAATGGCGCACAACTACCTCTTGAAGAGCATTTTTTGGCCGAAATTACTGATCGCATGGTCAGTTATGATAAGCGTTGGACAGCGTGGTTGTATCGTGGCTATGTATTCGCTCATGATGCCCAAACGGGACTGGTGAAACAACTCACCACTTATAAAGACGGTGTTAGTGTGATCCGCTTCATGCAAGATAATCGCATCAGTTTTGTATTAGATAACGCGATGTATGCGGTGGACCCGGATACACTGCAACAGGTACATTTGTTCACTTGGCATTTTGCGCACCCGCCTCAAGCGGTTCAGCCTGCGCCGGATTACATTGCGCAAGAGCAGATTAAACTCATTGATTATATTTCGAATAAACGCAAAGACCGACAAGCTCAAGCCGATTACAAAAAACGCATCCAATCCGCTCAACCGAGAGTGTATGCGCCTGAGTTTTATTTTGCACCAGGGCATCGCTTGAGCGCAGTGAGTGTGTCACCTAATGGTGAATGGGCGGTTGTAGCTACTCGCGAACAACAATCCATGCGTGAAGAGACTGATATCATGCCTCACTACATTCAAGAAGATGGACGCATTGCATCTAAACCGGTGCGTCAACGTGTGGCGGATGCGAAACCGCAAAATGATGAATTGTTCTTGCTCAATCTAACCGATGGTTCGCGTCATGCTTTGAGTTATCAAACACTCCCAGGGTACAACGACGATGTGCTGGCTTCGGTGAAAACCGAAAATGCGGCACGCAAGAACGAGACCTATGAGGTAAATCGCTTACCTCGAGATATTACGTTGTTCAGTAGTTGGTATTGGCGTGAATCCCCCATTTATTGGCATTCTAAGGCCAATGAGGTAGGGATTATGCTTGAGGCTTGGGATAATAAAGACCGTTGGATAGTGACGGTGGATTTTGCCGAGAAAGAACTCGTTACCCAGCATCGCCTTTCTGATGAGGCTTGGATTAATTATGCCTTTAATCGCTTTGGTTGGTTGCATGATGAGGTGGCCTTGTACTATCTTTCTGAAGAAGATGGCTATTCTCATTTGTATGTAAAGCCGATTGATGGCGGAGCACGACAGCTGACTAAGGGGCAATATGAGGTCGACCAGATCACATTGAGCCCAGATGGACAAGATATTTTTTATAAGGCCAATAAAAAGCATCCAGGGATTTACGAAATTTACAAAGTCCCAGTAGCAGGTGGCGCCTCCACAACACTAACTGATCTGAATGGTATGACAGACTATGCGCTAAGTCCATCCGGTGAGCAGTTGTTATTAACGCACTCGTCGATGACTCGACCACCTGAATTATTTGTGACTTCTGCGAATGAGAAAACCGCCGCACAAGCGGTGACGAATACAATTTCCGAGGAATACTTGGCGATGGACTTTATGGCGCCGAGTATTGTTGAGGTGCCTTCCTCGCACGTCGATCGACCGATTTATTCTCGTTTGTATATGGCAGATGATGCCTTGGCAGGAGAGCCTAAGCGCGCGGTGATTTTTAACCACGGGGCAGGGTATTTACAGAATTCGCATCTGGGTTGGTCAGGCTATTTTCGAGAGTACATGTTTCATAACTTCCTCGTTGAGCAAGGCTATGTGGTGTTAGATATGGATTACAGAGCCTCCAAAGGGTATGGACGCGATTGGCGCACGGCGATTTATCGTCAAATGGGGACACCTGAAGTACAAGATCTCCGTGACGGAGTAAATTGGTTAGTGGCCAATGTCAACGTGGATCGTGAGCGTATCGGCACCTACGGCGGTTCTTACGGTGGCTTTATGACCTTTATGGCATTATTTACTGCGCCTGATTTGTTTCAAGCTGGGGCGGCGTTACGTCCAGTATCGGATTGGGCGCATTACAATACGCCGTACACGTCGAATATTCTCAATCATCCAGATATCGATCCTATAGCGTATGAGCGTTCTTCGCCGATTTATTTTGCGGAAGGTCTGCAAAAGCCTTTGTTGATCAACGCACCTATGGTCGATGACAATGTATTCTTTGTCGATGTAGTGAGACTTGTACAGCGTTTGATTGAATTAGAAAAGGAAGATTTTGAAACGGCAATTTATCCAGTTGAGCCACACGGCTTTGTCCAGCCAAGTTCGTGGTTAGATGAATATCGCCGCATTTTTAAATTGTTCGAACAAAACTTGTAAATTACGGTTTTGAAATCTGGTTACGATGAGCATGTCGCGACCAGATTTTTTCTAGTACGAAATAACACCCGCCAGCAAACGCACCATACACATGGGCCATTGTTGCGACAGACGCATTGATGAGTTCTGCAGTCGTTGGGTCTTCAAACCACTGCTCTTGTATCAATTTGATACAAAGGCCAATGAGAAGTAGCCAGCCCGAACGACGGTGTTTGCAAATATCATGACACGCCCCCCAGACAAATAATCCGTGCAGAGCGGCAGATAACCCCACGTATCGATCTATATCTGGGCTAAAGCACCATACCAAGCAGCCACTCAGCAGTATGCCAAAACCGATCACACCTAACACATTGCGTTGGTTGTAGTACTCACCATGCAATGCCCACAACAACAATATTCCCGCGCTATTGAGTAAAAAGTGATTGGTATTGGTATGCCAAAAGGCATGTGTCATTAACCGATACCACTGTCCTTGATTCACGGCCTCGTGTTGAAAATTGAACGTATCAATATTATGAGCAAATGGCACTGAACATATAAAAGCAGCCACTATAAGTAAAAGAGGGCTCAGGAGGTGTTGACGATCAATTGGTAGGTGCTTTAACATTTAGATAACATATTAATGTTTTTGGTATATGATACGCATTGTAATTACATGCGACAAATAATAAAAATTAGGACCCCTACATGCAACGTATCGCTATTGAACAACACGAGCATATTCTAACGCTTACAATCAATCGTCCAGACAAAAAAAACGCGCTCACTCGAGACATGTATTTGAGTCTTGCCAATGCCATCAATTATGCTGGACACGATGAGGACGCTAGGGTCATTATCATCAAAGGTACCGATGGTGTATTCACTGCAGGCAATGATATGCACGATTTTATTGCTGCCACTTCGCAAACTGATGCCGAAATCAATGAAACTGAACAGTTTATGCGTGCGTTGATGGAATGCGAATTACCAATTATTGCCCAAGTAGAAGGGCTTGCGATTGGAATCGGGGCAACGTTATTGCTCCATTGTGATTTTGTTTATTGTTCGCGTAACACTATCTTGAAAACTCCCTTTATCAATTTAGGTCTGGTCCCGGAATATGCATCAAGCTACATCATGCCGCGCTTGATGGGACACGTAAAAGCATCTGAGTGGTTGTTGTTAGGTGAGTCTGTCACCGCTGAATCCGCGAAAGATATGGGCATGGTCAACGAAGTACTAGAAACAGAAGCGCTAAAAGCAAAAGTCACCCAAACGGCGCAAAAACTCGCCGACCTCCCACAAACGGCGCTCAGACAATCTAAGCGATTAATGAAATCAAATACCATTGCGGTGAAAGAGCATATGTACGCTGAGCTCAAAATTTTTATTGCGGCAATGCAGTCTGAAGACGCTAAACAGGCATTTGATGCATTTGTGCAACGAAGTTAGAAAGATGATTTAAAGCTATCGCCTTCGTTGTTACCGCAACCAACAGCCAACACCAATACCACACAAGCAGCCCATAATTTAATTAATTTCATCCTTGTTTTATCCATAAAAAAAGGGAAGTAAATACTTCCCTTATTTATCGACAGAAATATAAATTACTGAACTTCTTCTAGGTCACTGAACTCACCCGCGAACATTGGGCTAGATAAATAACGTTCGGTGCCAGAGGCCAAAAGAACGACAACGACTTTATCTTTATTTTCAGGACGCTCTGCATAGCGCTTCGCCGCAACAACGGCCGCGCCAGAAGAAATACCCGCTAAGATACCTTCTTCTTTCATCAAACGTTTGGCCATTTCCATGCATTCTTCGTTAGATACTTGTTCAACTTCATCGACTAAGTCCAAATCAAGATTGCCTGGGATGAATCCCGCACCAATACCTTGAATTTTGTGAGGGCCTGGGGTGAGTTCTTCACCCGCTTTAGCTTGAGTAATCACTGGTGAGTCAGTTGGTTCTACGGCAACGGTGGTGATGGCTTTACCTTGCACTTCTTTGATATAGCGAGAAACACCTGTGATCGT
>JALRKK010000062.1 GCA_023268935.1 Glaciecola sp. | reverse complement strand
CTTTGTGGACAATATAAATTCATATATGCATTACAATCAAGTAAAATAAGGGGTTAGTATTCTTTGTGCACTATATGAAAAACAAATTGGACTTCTCTCTCTCCGCCAGACATGAAACAACCGCCCTTGTGGCGGTTTTTTATTTGAAGTATTGTCATCAAAATTTAATACAACTCCAGTATTTTTGAGCCTTAATTCCTAATCATATAATTTACGATGATCAAAGTTCTCTATATCTGCACTCACAACCGCTGTCGCAGTATTTTATCCGAAGCGATTACCCAGCATTTGGCAGGTGACCTTATAGATGCACGCAGTGCCGGAAGCCAGCCCGTGGGAGCAGTGCATCCACTGAGCATCTATTACCTCAAAGAAAAAGGCATTAAGACTGAGCACCTTCGTAGTCAATCATGGGATGAGTTTGCAGATTTTGCACCAGACATTGTTATTACTGTTTGTGATTCTGCAGCTAAAGAAGCCTGCCCAGTATGGTTTGGTGACACAGTACAAGTGCATTGGGGGCTCACAGATCCATCAAAACTAACCGGCACGGATGAAGCAAAAGCACAGGCCTTTAGAGAATGTATTGCCAACATTTCTTTGAGAGTTGAAAAACTTAAAAACATCGCTGCACATGCGAAAAGTCCAGCTGAAATCCGCACTATGCTTGAAGATTTCGGCGCAACCATCAAATCATAATCACTCAAAATAACAACACGGAATCACTATGGGATTATTTGAACGCTATCTCTCAATATGGGTTGGCTTATGTATTCTAGCCGGAATTGGTCTAGGTAATCTTGCGCCATCCATTTTCACTGGCATTGCATCGCTTGAATTTGCGCATGTTAATCTTGTTGTGGCAGTGCTGATTTGGCTCATGATTTATCCCATGATGATACAGGTCGACTTTACGGCCATCAAACGTGTCGGTGAAAAACCCCAAGGCATCATTCTCACCTTAATTATTAATTGGCTGATCAAACCGTTTACGATGGCGTTTTTGGGTTGGCTGTTTTTTAAAGTGATCTTTGCTGATTTCGTAGATCCACAAACAGCCACAGAATACATCGCTGGTATGATTTTATTGGGTGTTGCGCCCTGCACCGCAATGGTGTTTGTCTGGAGTCAATTGACCAAAGGCGATGCCAACTACACCTTAGTGCAAGTATCGATTAACGATGTCATCATGATCTTTGCGTTTGCCCCCATTGCCGGTTTATTACTTGGCCTAACCGACATCACTGTGCCGTGGGATACATTGCTACTCTCAGTCGTGCTCTACGTTGTCATTCCGCTTGTCGCAGGAGCCTATACACGCCAAAAACTCATTCAAAACAGTTCTTTAGATTCGTTCTTAGCCAAAATAAAACCTTGGTCTATTATTGGCTTACTCAGCACTGTCATCATTTTATTTGGCTTACAAGCGCCTACCATTATTGCCAATCCAACGGCGATCGTGTTGATTGCCATACCGCTCTTACTGCAAACTTATGGAATTTTTGCGGTTGCGTATTTTGCAGCCAAAAAAATGAACTTACCGCATAATATCGCAGCACCTGCTTGTATGATTGGCACATCGAATTTTTTTGAGCTCGCAGTCGCGGTCGCTATTTCGTTGTTCGGTTTGCAGTCTGGCGCAGCGCTGGCAACCGTAGTTGGTGTTTTAGTCGAAGTACCGGTCATGCTAACTTTGGTGTGGTTTGCCAATCGAACACGCCACTGGTTCTCTGCTCAATAATCTAGAAACTGATTAAATATAAATATCTGAAAGCAGATTTGATCAGCACTGAACAGGCATATGCAAGAACCCAGATTTATAGATTAAAAAAGCCCCCAAGCTTTCGCCTGAGGGCCATAAGGTTCCATTAGTTAGTAGGCCGTTGGAACCTTTCATGCTGGCAATTGCTACCAAAGCTCAGCACGGAGGGGTTAAAACCTGTTTTATTTAAAAGTTCTTAAGCAAATAATCAAAGGCCGCCAAACTTGCTTTTGAGCCTTCGCCCATCGCAATGATGATTTGCTTATAAGGCACGGTCGTGACATCACCACAAGCAAAGATACCTGGCGCGGATGTTTCACCTTTTTCATTGATGACCACCTCACCGTATGGCGTCAACTCCACTACACCTTTTAACACTTGCGAGTTAGGCACCAAACCGATTTGTACAAAGATGCCATCTAACGCCTGTTGCTTAATCTCGCCAGTTTCACGCTCTTCATACTCAATTGCGCTGACCTTGCCATTAGTTGCCAACACTTGCTTGGTCGCCGCGTTCTTCACAACAGTAATGTTGTCGCGTTTGGCCATCTGATCAACCAACACTTTATCCGCTTTTAGTTCAGGCAAGAACTCATAAACCGTGACTGATTTTACAATCCCTGACAAATCTAAAGCAGCTTCCACACCGCTATTACCGCCACCAATAACAGCCACATCTTTGCCTTTGTAAAAAGGACCGTCACAATGTGGGCAGTAAGCCACGCCATTACCAATGTTTTCTTTTTCGCCAGGAACATTGAGCTCTCTCCAATTTGCGCCCGTTGCCACAATCAGGGTCTTAGTTTCAATGACCTCACCACTCGATAACGTGAGTTTCTTGATATCGCCTTGCTCAATCTGTGTCACACGTAAATGCTCTTTTAGCGTGACATCATAGTCATTCAAGTGCTCCATCATCGCGCCGGTCAACTTGGGACCTGTGGTGGATGACACCGAAATCAAGTTTTCTATGCCCATCGTGTCTTTGACCTGACCACCGAATTTCTCAGCAATCACAGTCACTGCCAAGCCTTTACGCGCGGCATAAATCGCTGCAGCCACACCCGCCGGGCCACCACCTAACACAGTTACATCTTGGAGTGGTAACTGCTCGGCGGGTTGGGCTTTACTCGCCAAATCTGGCTCAAATTCTTGTAATTTGCTGACCAAGGTTGCGGTATCGACTTTGCCATTCGCAAACACCTCACCATTAAGCAGTACCGTCGGTACACCTTGGATATTATTCTGTTCAATAAGCTCGGGATACAACCCACCGTCAATCATTTCACTGGTGATATTGGAGTTTAACAGCGCAAATTGATTGAGCGCTTGTACCACATCTGGACAGTTGTGACAGCTTAAAGAGACATAGACTTCAAACTGTAAAGGACTATCCACGGCCTTGATAATTTGCTGAATACCGCTGTCTAATTTCATATCTGTGCCGGTTGCATGCAGCATCGCCAGCACTAGAGAGTTAAATTCATGTCCGGATGGAATTCCGGAGAAAATAATGCCAGTCGGTTCATCGTTGAGGTACAACGCAAACGAAATCGGACTGCGTAGTTCTGCCACATCGCGCTCGACTAGACTTAATTTGTCATTCACAGAGGCAATGTCGCTTAAAAAAGTTTTGAGTTCATCACGCTTTTCGTGCTCGCCAACCTGTAACACAAATGATAGAGGCGCATTCATGTTTTGCGTGTATTGTGTCAATGCTTGTTTGATTTCAGGAGTAATCATTTGTTTTGGTCCTTAAATATGAGCCAGTAGGTTGAGAGATTGGGGAAGGCACATGCCCTCCCCGTTCTGTCGTAGGGTACTTGTGATTTATTTAGATTTTGCCAACTAAGTCTAGGCTTGGTGCAAGTGTTGCTTGACCTTCTTCCCATGCTGCTGGACATACTTCGCCGTCGTGGTTTGCTACATACTGAGCCGCCTTCACTTTACGCAATGTGTCTTTTGCAGAACGGCCAATACCTAGGTCGTGGATTTCAGCAACCTTGATTACACCTTCAGGGTTAACTACGAAAGTGCCGCGCAATGCTTGACCAGCTTCTTCGATCATGATGTCAAAACCACGTGTAATTGCGCCAGTAGTGTCACCTAACATTGGGTAAGTGACCTTGCTGATTGCTTCTGAGTTTTCATGCCATGCTTTGTGGACAAAGTGTGAGTCAGTTGATACTGCGTACACTTCTACGCCTAATTCTTTTAATTCAGCATACACATTTTGCATGTCTTCAAGCTCAGTCGGACAAACAAACGTAAAGTCAGCAGGGTAGAACAAGAATACAGACCATTTGCCTTTGACGTCGGTTTCTGAGTTGATCGTGACGAAATCTTTTTCGCCTGGAACAAACGCTTGAGTTTCGAACTGAGGGATAGTTTGGTTAATTTTAGCCATTGTTATAATCCTTAAAGTAAAGTAAAAAAGTTTGTTATTACATATCGTTCGTTGGAATTTTTTTAACCTCTCCGCTGAACTTGGACATAGTATGGCCCTCTTTTGTGAGCATTTAAAATGAATCATTTAGATTATTACAATCTAAAAAACAGATTAAAATAACAAGCGGACACAAAAACCTGCTGAGCTATTTCTAGCATGAGCAGGCTCGTGAACGATATGAACGATTAGTGAAGTTCGTTCGAATGGTCTTTAGTTTGGAAACGATGGAACACGATTAATTTAATGTGGAAAAAAAGTAGACCCCACGTTCTTCGTGTCTTGTTAATGCCCCTAAAGCCAAAAGGTAATTAACATGCGCATAAGCTTCAGCTATCGCAAAAAACATCCCGTGCTCGTTCAATTCACGTGCAAACAAGTGCGGCAAAATTTCCACAATGGTCTGTGGCGTTTGACACACCTTTCGCAGCGTATCTAAATGGGCATGATGATGTGCTTTTAACTCTTGAATTCGTGTATGAATACCAACAAACGGTTGCCTATGGGATGGCAACACTAATGTCGCTGGATGACAATGTGCAAAGTTATCTAAACTGGTCAAATACCCTGCTAGAGGATTGCTATCTGGCTGGGTGGAATAACTGCCAATATTAGGCGTGATTTCAGGCAAAATCTGATCCCCGGCAATCAACACCAGACGCTCATCGCAATATAGACTGATATGCTCAGGAGAGTGTCCTTCGCCCAAAATACATTCCCAAGAAGTGCCGTTGATTTGTAAAACTTGTCCAGCCCGTAAACGCTGAAAACTCAATGGCAAAGAAGAAACAATTTGTTTGAATCCACCGTAGTCTGAGGTCAATTTTGTGACGGTGTCGGCATCCAGTCCTGCTCGTTGATAATATTGCACATCTTGCCAATTTCCCGCCCCCTGAGCGCCAGCAAATAAGGCCCTAGAGGCAAAATACTCAGTCTGCGACATATACATGGGCACACGTAGTGACTCGGTTAAAAACCCCGCACAGCCCACATGATCCGGATGCATATGAGTAACGAAAATACGGGTAATTGGGCCATCGAGTTGGTCTTGTATTTGCGACCATAACGCTTTAGTTGTCCGAGAACAAATACCTGTATCAACAATCGCCCAACCACCTGTGTCTCTAATCAAATATAAATTGATATGATCTAACGCGAAAGGCAGTGGCATACGCAACCAGTATAGGTCTTCGGCAATAAGTTGTAATTGACCTGGAGCTGGGGGAGAAACATGACTCGGAATAAGCTGCGACATAACAAATCCAACAATTGGTTTATTGTAAAGTGTACCTGAACCAATTATCACTGTGACTGATAATTTTATATATCAAACTATTCATCACAATTATTTAAGACTGCGCTCAACCAAAATCATGTGCGGAACCGTCAATGCAAACAAACCAATAAACATCATCGCTAACACGCCTTGCTCTATGCTCTGACCCCAAAACGCATACAGACCTGCTGCAAAAATCATCGTGAGTACGACCCAAGGAGTGGAAACATTCACTAACTGCACAGGAGTGAGCTGAAACTGTTCGCAATATTTGATGTAATACCACATGGAATGCAAGCTAATAAAATACACTAAAAAATAAACCAATACACTTGTGGTCAGCAGTAGCGAAATGAGTGCAAAGATCTCTAAAACCAACATGAAGTCAGGCTTTAGTTTTTTGCGACACAAAGCGACCAATAAAACCAAACACACACATAAAAAGCCAAGTTGCATAGCCATAATGAGTACCTGTGCCCAAGACTCACTGAGATAGAGCCATTGTAGATATTGCTGGGTTTCTACAAATGCAAATACGCCTGGCGCACATAAGATAAAAATCGCCAAACACAGAGAATAACCCGATTCGCAATACTCTCGCCAATCATTGCGAAAATGCCATACACTAATGGCCACAAATACCAGAAAACACAGTGCTGGTAGCCACAACCACAGCATAAACATCACTGAGGCAATAACAATATAACCTAATACAAACATTATCGCTTGACGAATATTGGGACGATTGTGACGACGGTATAAATCAAAATCCAAGGCACCATGTGGGATCCCCAAAAAACAAAAAGCCACCGTCAATATCCACCATCCCCAATAGGTAAAATCCAAATGAGTTTTTTGATAAAACACCAACATCGACACGAGAGATATAATAATCACGAGTTGGCTTAATGTATTGCGGGTTGGAAGTTGGCGCATACTTACCTCAGTACATTTTTAATAAAGGGGCGTTTTGGTACACTTCGTATCACTTCCCACCATAATTCTAAGGAAAGTCGATTATTCATAAAGGCGATGAAATCTCTCGGCTGCATGGTCGACACCATTTGCATGAAGATCAATGGACATAAGCTAGGTTGCTCTTTGATGACGCGTAAAAACACACCGTCCATGTAATGGGTCACTTTACCTAAATCAGATGATTTCGGACTCAAACCAAGCAACGAAAAAACTTGCCTTTGGATCTGTACAAACGCATAACCCGTTGCAGGACGCATCATCCCACTATGGGCTCCCGCTTTACCTGAAGTATCATGAACTTTGGTATCCATCGGCAAAAACGCATGCTCCATCGCAATAATATCAAAACGATCAAACTCCTGTTTTAAGCGATTCAATGTCCAGTGTTTTAATGTAGCCACGTTGGGTGGATTGGCACTGAAGGTGGTAACCTCAATAAGGAGTTCAGTCTCATTAAGCGGCAACACATAATCAAAAACGAAATGTTCACCCTCTGCATCTTCTACTACTCGCATGTTACCCATAATGGTTGCAGTGTTCAGAGGATATGCATGTTCAGGCACGCTAACCGTTAAGCCAACAAATGCTTGGATCATGTTTTTTGTTTTGTCAGGTTGTTGCCAAGCGCCACGAGCGTCGAGTAATTTTTCAAGTGGGAACTCTTCTGGATATGCCTGCCAACCTAAAACCAAATCAACGGAATCTGAATGGTCTATTTTGGTTAATGCATAATCATAAAATGTACTACTGGCTAAACGACAATAGGGCATTTCAAAATGGGCCATAGTATGCTGTTCATTACCATCGTCAAACGACGAGTATTGATAAGTTTGAGTAATTAAGTCAGAGACATAATCAGGTACATCGTCATCAAACCAAAAGCACCAGTTTCTATCGTGGTAGTATTGCGTGCGCGATTCAATAATCAACACTCTTTGGGCTAAGTCATGCTCAATAATCGCTAAGGCATAACTCAAACCAAAAACTCCCCCCCCGATTATGATTTTATCGTATTGAGTATATTGGGCGGGAGGGCTATTTAGTATCATTAGATTTTGGCCACTTTGCCCTCAATAGCTTGATGTAAAGAGTTATCATGCCTTGGTAGGCTCCATGCTAACTGCTCTCTAAATCGCCATACGGCCTGTAGTGCAAGAATACATTTTCGCCATAATGGGACATAAACACGCCCTTTTTGATAGTCGCATTGTCTGTCGTTTAGCACCATGCCGATTTCGCGATACACTAACATTGCAACACCTATAGCCCGCCGGTTCCGAGCTGGGATTATCTTGATGCCATGAGACGCACTCTCATAGTAGGACTCAGCAAGCAACAAGAGACGCTCAATCGCTTTTTGTACCAATTTGCGCTTCTCCCCTGTGGCACCAATAATATCATCCGGCCCCATAAAATCTATCCAATCTGCCGGTAAGTAACAACGGTGATTTTGTGCATCGGTCAACACGTCTCGGGCAATATTGGTGAGCTGCATGGCAATGCCTAAATCGATGGCAAATGGCTCTGCTGCTTTGGGTGCTTTTAAGATGGGACGCATCAAACACCCGACCGTCCCCGCAACACCATAACAATAGTTAATAAGTTGAGCCTGGCTTTGCACTCGCACCTCTGACAAATCACTGTAAATCGTATCGATCAGGTCATTAGTAACTTGAGTGGAAAGTTGATATTCATGTTTTAGAGCAAAATAATCCTGTAACCATGGCATATCTGAGTGTTGTGCAGCGATGTCCTGTTGGATCTTTGCATACGCCTCACGCGCCTCATGTGTTTCACTCTCGTCGACCACATCATCTAAAATTCGGCAAAATTGATACAATCTAGCAGCATCACACGCGGTACGTTCATCCAAAAACCATTGTGCAAAACGAAAACTCTTACCATGATAGCTTAATGTGGCTTGAGCCTGCTCTGGAGTATTACTGAGAGCATCAACCGACATTGGCTAACACCTCTGCCTCAGGGATCAATTTATCCAGTACTTTGGCTGAACATAAAACACCAGGCATCCCCGCTCCGGGATGCGTTCCGGCTCCGACAAGATACAGATTGTCAAAACCTTCTGCTTTGTTGTGATAGCGAAACCACGCTGACTGAGTTAACGTCGGAGCAATCGAAAATCCGGTGCCAAGATGCGTATCATACTGCTCAACAAAATCCGCAGGGGTCATATGAAATTGTACTTTAAGATGATCACTTAACTTTGGCATGATAGAGGCCTCTAAGGCCGCTATGATCTTATCCGCATATGCCTGTCCATGGCTTTGCCAATTGATTTCCGCAGCCATATTGGGTACTGGAGACAATACATAAAAAGAATCACAGCCATCTGGGGCAAAAGAAGGATCCGTTGCGGTAGGTCGATGCAGATACAGGGAAAAATCATCCGCTAAAATTTGTTTGTTAAAAATATCATCCAGCAACGGCTTGTATCGCTTACCTAACCAAATCGTGTGATGCACCACATCCTCATACTGCTTATCCGTGCCAAAATACAATACAAATAAACCCATGGAATGTTTTGCAGTAGCTGTCTTGGCACGTGTCATAACATGTTGTTTCTGCTTAGGGATAACGTTACGGTACAAATGCGAAGGATCCATATTGGAAATCACTATATCCGCTGCATAATGCGACCCATCCGCAGTATCGACACCGGTGACACGCCGACCTTGGTAAGTAAACTCAGTTACGTGTGCTTGGGTGACGATCTCAATACCTTCTTCAAGCATGAGTTTTTCTAATGAGTTGACAATAGCTCCGGTGCCCCCCATAGCAAAATGTATTCCCCATTCTCGCTCTAAAAAATGAATCAAGTTGTAAATACACGTCGTATCAAACGGATTGCCTCCGACCAATAAAGGCTGAATCGAAAATGCTTGTCTGAGTTTTTCAGATTGCAGATATTTACATACAAGTTGCCATACGGTTTTATGAGAATTTAAGCGTAACAAATGGGGAATTTGTTTCACCATTTTGGCAAACTCATGAAAAGGCTCGTCCGCTAATTCTGTAAAACCAACATCGAATATCTCTTCAGAGGCTTTTAGCAATGACAAATACCCTTGCTCATCTTCCGGAGCAACTCGTCTTATTTCCGCTAACGTATCCTCCACTGTTCCGCCATAATCGAAATGGCTATGGTCTGGGTATACGAAACGATACCAAGGTTCTAGCGGCACAAACTCGACATAATCTTCGCGTTTTTTTTCAAATAATTGAAATAGTTCGTCAAACAAGAAGGGGGCGGTTACCACAGTGGGCCCAGCATCAAACGTGAACCCTTCGCGCTGAAATACCTGCGCACGTCCACCGAGTTGTGTGCCTTTGTCAAGTAAGGTAACTTGATACCCTTTTGCGCGCATCCGTAATGCGGCTGCTATGCCACCAAAACCCGCGCCAACCACAATCGCTGATTGTTGCTGCATATTACCCTCTTATCTTTATAGAATTTTCTTTTATACGGGTAAATGTCAAGCGTGGTTTAACAATTTGCTAACAAACTGACAAATTATTGAAGGAAAAAATACATCGTCATGCCAATACTGAATACGAGTACAATATTGCGCATCACCTTATCTGAACAGAATTTAGAGATACGTGCAGCCAAATAGGCTCCAGCCATATTACCAATGAGTAACACGCTACCAAGATACCATGCAATCATGTCTTGCCAGACAAATACAACCAAAGCAGACAACGACACAGTTACCGAAACAAGGAGTTTTAAACCGTTCATTAAAGCCATATTTTGTAAGCCCATCAGGGCGCACACACTCAATAAAATAATACCAAGGCCGGCATTAAAAAATCCACCGTAAACACTGCATAAAAGTATGAAAATTGAACCAACCACATAGGCTTTTAAAGGCGATGATGGTCGGGTAGCTCGCCGTTTTAGCCATTGTGAAAGATACGGACCGATGGCAAATAGCACCGTTGCAAAAAGCAACAGCCAAGGGATCAAATCGGAAAAAGCGTCGTTGGAAAACTGCAATAACAGCACTCCACCAATGGCTCCGCCCAAGATGCCCATTGTGGAATACAAGATCGTCAGGTGTTTGTTCGTCAGTAATTCCTCACGAAACGCATAGGCACCGCTCATATACCCTGCACATGAAGCAAAGGTGTTCGTTGCATTCGCAAACACCGGTGGGATCCCAACAAATACTAATGCCGGAAACGAGATAAAACTTCCACCACCAGCAATAGCATTAACAATGCCACTGAGTAATCCAGCCGCTAATAACGTAAAAAACTCAGTCACGAGTAGCCCTAGACAAGATGAGTGCAAAACGATATGTTACAGGCATAATAATAAAGGAATACGACAATGAAAAAACCTCTTTTTATGAGTTGTGCGCTACTGCTTGCAAGTACTGTTTTCGCTGAAACAACTTCAACATCCAATTATCTAGAATACAAAGATATCTTTAATCTAGAATATGCTGCTAATCCAACAGTGTTAAGCGCTAGCACAGTGGTTTATGAACGTCACAGTATGGACATTATGGCCGATACTCGACGCACTAATCTTTGGATAGTTGATCTTGAGAATAACACACACTATCCCTTATTGTCCGACAGTAAAAATCATTTTGCACCTGTGCTTTCGTCGAATGGCAAGCATCTTGCGTACCTGTCATCAAAAGAAGACAAGGTTCAGATCTATGTGCGTCAGCTCGATAACGGCGCCACCACAAAAGTCACAGATGTAGCAATGACACCGAGCCAAATGGCCTTCTCTCCAGATGATAAACACATCGCATTTGTCATGTTTACCCCAACCAAAACTAAACCTTTGTTCACTCTGGATGGTAAACCAAAAGGCGCCAAATGGGCAGCAAGCCCTCAATATATTGAAGAGACGCTGTTTCAACGAGATGGTCGAGGCATGAACAAACCGGGCAATATGCAGGTGTTCATTGTCCCTACTATTGGCGGTACACCTAGACAAATCTCATCTGGCAACTATGACTACAACAGTCAGATTAGCTGGTCCAACGATGGCAAGACATTATATGTTTCTGCCAATATCCATGATGATCGTGACTTTGATGTCTTTAATTCCAATGTCTTAGCACTTGATATCACAACCGGTCAACAAAGCGTTTTGACCGATGATTCAGGTCCTGAAAACAACCCTCTACTGAGTCCTGATGGCAAACTTATTGCCTACACTGGGTTTGTTGATAATGGTCGTTCTTTTCAAGTCCAGCAGCTGTACGTGATGAATAATGATGGTTCAAATAAACGTCTCCTCACGGATGATCTCGATCGTTCAGTGAGTGATGTGCACTGGGCACAAGATGGTTCGGGACTGTATATTAGTTATGATGATCACGGTAAAAAGCACGTTGGTCATGTCTCCCTCAATGGAGAAATGAAGGTACTGACCGATGTGTTAGGTGGACAAAGTATTGGCCGTCCATACACATCTGGTGACTATACAGTGATGCCGGATGGTCAAATTATTGTGACCACCTCACTAGGGACACAACCTGCAGATTTAGCCATTGTCAGTGCTGATGGGATCACGCCATTAACAGATTTAAACAGCGATGTGTTTGCTAACAAAAATGTAAATGATCCGGAGCTTTTGACCGTCAAAAGCAGCGTAGACAATAGAGAACTACAAGCGTGGGTGGTTAAGCCTCCGAGCTTTGACCCCACCAAACAATATCCCATGATCTTAGAAATACACGGTGGTCCACATACCGCATACGGTCCTGAGTTTTCCGCTGAAGTGCAGCTGTTTGCTGCAGCCGGTTATGTGGTCATTTACGGAAACCCTCGTGGCTCAACTTCACAGGGGAGTGAATTTGCTAATACTATTGATAAAAACTACCCGTCTGAAGACTATAATGATTTGATGGATATGGTAGACGGTCTCATTGCCAAGGGCTACATCGATGAGAACAACCTATTTGTAACCGGAGGCTCAGGTGGCGGTGTACTCACTGCTTGGATCATTGGTAATACTGACCGCTTTGCCGGCGCCGTTGTAGCCAAACCTGTTATTAATTGGATCAGTATGATTGGTACTTCAGATATCTACACATTTATGGCACGTTACTGGTTTACCGATTTACCATGGAATGACATAGACCAGTATTGGTCTCGCTCTCCCCTGCGTCTGGTTGGTAATGTTACTACTCCGACTATGGTGCTCACCGGTGAATTAGATGTGCGAACGCCCATGGCAGAGTCAGAGCAATACTATGGTGCATTGCGATTAGAGGGGGTAGATAGTGCACTTGTACGAATACAGGATGCCTACCATGGCATTGCCGCAAAACCCTCAAATCTTGCGAATAAAGTCGGTTATATTTTGGCTTGGTTTGAACGGTATAGAACAAAGCCAACGACTTAAAACGTCTGGACTAGCATGATGCTAGCCCAATACGAACTTTATTTAAAATTGATAAGTCGCCGTCAAACCGAACATTCGTCCTGACCCGGGTATTTTTTCACCCGTTTCTATGTCTGCTCCATTAACGCGATTTACACTTGCCAAATGATCAGTATAGTCAGTATCGAATAGATTCAGCATTGCTATGTCAACTTTCAGTTGAGGGCTCACATAATACGTGATAGTTGTATGAGCCAGTAGATAACTATTACTCTCAGTTTCATTGTGTAATGAAGCGACCTGATCTTGCGCTGCAACATATTGGGTTGCAAGACGCAATTGCCACAGCTCAGACTGATACTCTAGGTTTATACCGAGGTTAAATGGTGCAATCCGATACAAATCGTTGTCGCTTGAATCAAGTTGAATACCACGTACGTATTCTGCCACCCCCGTGAGTTGCCAGTGTTTGGATAACTGATAGCGCCCATCTAACTCTATGCCTTTGAGTACTGCTTGCGTATTTTGCCACTGTAACGGCAGTGCAACATTATTCATCAACGCAATGTTATTGGCGGCAGTGACTTCTGAAGGTTGACCTGTGATGTAATCGCGGATCCGGTCGTAAAACAAATGGAACGAGAACGCACTATTTGAGTGTTGATATTCAAGTCCCATGTCGATTTTTTTGGCCGTTTCATGCGCTAATCCGAGATTACCGATGTAATTATTACCATCGGCTAATCCACCCGAAATACCTAGCGGGAACCAAGTGTAAAGTTCTGAATAAGTAGGTGCTCGCTGTTTTAACCCAGCAGCAAAGAGCAAAGACCATTCTTCTGTAATTGGTATTTGCCAATGGCTTGTGATATCCACTAGCGCAAAATCCCGATTGCGAGCAGATTGATTAAACGCATCTTGTAAAGATGCGACATGGGTATTCATCATGGCCATATTAGAACCAATTAACTCGGCGTCTAATGAGACATTCGTTGCGCGCACACCAAACTGAAGTTCTCCCTCCCCAAATGCTTGCTGATGCTCAACAAAGATCGATGCCCGAGTTCTCTTAACAGTATCAAAATTATTGATGTAGAACAGTGGGTTGTTGGGGTTGGATATAAACGAATCATGACTGCGCTGACTCATGTTTATGCCCAATGTCGCGTGGCCATCTAAGCTATTGATGCGCACCTTGCTCTCTATACCTAGCGCTTTCGACCCAGTTTGATTTAGGCGCTGTCGAACAGGCGGGGGTGCTTGACGTAAGCTGAAGTTATCCATGTCATGCGTGTTTTGATTCCCAAATACGCGGGTCTGCCATTGCCAATCATCATCAGCGTTAAACTCATGAGACAACCGAAACCACGTTGCATCAATGAATAAAATATCCATATTCAGTGCCGGGGTACCTGCAGCATTTGTGTCCCTATGAGAGACGAGTGCGTCAAACCGATGTGTCCCCAAATTGAGACCTGCACGCATTTGCCATGCTTGACGCTCATAAAACGTAGAAGGCACTGTTCGACCATCACCCGCCACCATATTGTCACCTGTCTGGCGATCTGCGCTGATTCCTATATACGCGGATTCATTGCTTCCGTGAAACAGTCCTCCGATTGATTGTACACCAAAGTTAGCAACATTGAGGGTCAACCCGCCTTGTATGTCCCACTGCGCCGTCGACGCAAAGTCAATGGCAAAATCATCGATTGAGACAGCGCCACCAATGACTTCAGCACCTACTGACACAGGTGCAATCCCACGATATAAGGTCGCTTGCTGATACGGCACACCCATTATGTGTGAAATAGGCGGATCCATACCATTTGGTCCAGCACCAATCACTTCGGCACCGTTAATATTGACTCTAACGCGCTCCCCAAGCATGCCTCGATATTGCATAATCCCCGAAATTTGTCCGTTACTATTGACGTTGATCCCAGGTAATTGAGCGAGTTGCTCGCGCATATCAGGCGCAGTTGTTGCATCTACTGATAGGGTTTGTTCTATCACATGAGAAGTGTATTGCCCCCTGACTTCAATGGTTTCAACTGTTGCATTTGCCTGACCGATAAGGGCACTGATTGTGCCCACTAAAAAAGTGTGTTTCATAGGTTCTCCTGACACGCACATAGGCATCAATATGGGTTCAGCTAGAACACCGAGATTTATGCGTGACCCTAAAGTTGTCTTAATAAGTGAAAATTGATTTAACTTACAAGAAAGCCGGTGGGGCCCTTAGGATAGGAAGAAGGAAGCGCGACCGAACCACACTAAAAGTAGGCGGTTCCATCGACTGTTGCACGCTTGACGCAGCAGTGACAACCCACTGCTGAGCCAGTAAGAATAGGCTGGCTTGAATTTCTTGAGCTTGGCAGACAATACAATTACTCGCATTCTGGTCTGTCTCATTGGGGCTATCCGTTGGATTCTGTATCTCAACAATGTTACCCGAACCATAATATTCTATGGCATCAATATATTTTAGCTGGGTCCCCGTACAGATGACCAATACATCATCGCTGAGGGTCGCATTGATCGAATCAAGCTTTTGCGCAGCAAATAATCCACCTAGCCCAGCTTGCAAAGCCAGCGCTATGATGAGGTAAATGTGGAGGACCGCACGCATGTATCTTTTCTGCATCAAGTTCGATAATTCATACAAGATATCACACCTTGATGTAAAAAAAACCAATCCATACTAAAGTACGTTACTATATCATTGACATTCATCAGCAGGTTATCTGTCTTAGTTTAATTAGGCGCATTGTATGAGACGAAATTATCTAAAACTCATTGTTATCTTTTTGATGGTTTGCTCCCATCCAGTAAGTGCTGGCATCTTTGGTCATTGGTTCAATCAGTGTCAGAGTCTCGGCGCTAGAAAAGTGAATATCCACACGATTCAGGGCTCTGACGATGTCTCACCGCTCGTGGGACAAGATGTCGAGGTGCAAGGCATAATTACTGCGGTTGCCCCCCAACTAAAGGGGTTTTTCATACAAGAAGAAGCCAAGGATATGGACGGTAATCCAAAGACATCAGAGGGTCTATTTGTTTTTAGCCAAATTCTGCCTGATATTGAGGTGGGTCATATCGTAAGCGTTCGCGGCGAAGTGCAGGAACATTTTGGCATGACACAAATTAAAGCGATAGGTGTGTCTAGACCCTGTGGCAAAGAAAATATCCAGTCAGTCACAATAACTTTACCATTAGCGGAGGACTTTGATTGGGAAACCATAGAAGGCATGCATGTCGAAATCAAGCAACCCACAGTCATCCTAAACACCTATAATTTTACACGATACAATGAACTCACCATTGGCAACCAATTACTGATGCAACCCACTGATGTTTTTGAACCGCGCACTCCAGAGGCATCCAAACTGAAAGCCCTAAATGCACGCAGCCAAGTGATCATTGATGACATGGCTAATGGCGCCCCATCACTAAACCAGTTGCTACTTCCGTTGGACGCAGATGACTCATTACGGATCGGTAGTACCCTTACATCGGTGCGAGGGGTAGTTGATTTTAGTTTTGAACGATATCGCATTCGCACTAGTGGGGCACTTACAGTGAGTCGTGCTTCGCGACCAGAGATACCTAAGTTACAAGGTGATTTGAGAATCGCGAGTTTCAATGTCCTTAACTTATTCAACGGAAATGGACAAGGAAATGGTTTTCCTACTCAACGAGGAGCAGATACGATCGAAGAATATAATCTACAACTTAAAAAAATCGTCAATACCATCCTTACTATGGATGCGCATGTGGTTGGATTAAACGAACTAGAAAATGATGGTTTTGATGCAAGCTCATCCATTGCACAGCTGGTTGATGCGCTCAATCAAGCTAACGGTAAACCCAAGTATGATTACATCGGTAGAAATAAATCAGCAATAGGTAATGATTCAATCACAGTGGGGATTATTTACCAGCCTGAAGCCGTGAGTCCACAAGGTAATCTTCTGGTGCTCACTGGAGAGAACTCGCCAAAAGATGAACAAGGTCCTCTTTTTGATACTCGTCGTAATCGTCCTTCTTTTACCCAAATATTCCAAGACAAAGTGTCAGGCAGATCCTTTGTCGTCAATGTTAACCACTTAAAATCCAAAGGTAGCAGCTGTGGTATAGATGATGATTCTATGATACAGGGCAATTGTAATGGTACCCGTACCCGTGCTGCTCAAGGCCTCACACGATGGTTATCTGAAAATTTTTCTGATATGCCCATTTATATCGTCGGCGATCTCAATAGTTACGCCAAAGAAGACCCAATAAAAACTTTCGAATCTACAGGTTTGGTCAATACTGTAAACACATTTAATAAAGGCAGTTATACCTATACTTTTAGAGGTGAAGTGGGTTCACTCGACTATGTACTTGCCAATCAACCGGGCATGAGTTTTGTTGTAGATGCTAAAGTTTGGCACAGCAATGCCGCTGAGCCTATTGCGTTAGACTATAAACGTCACTTGGTTCGAAGTGACCGCAAAAAACCTCAAAATTTTCGCAATGATGGTCCGTATAGGGCTTCAGATCACGATGCGGTGATTATCGGCGTATCGTTCAAGTAGCACATAACTAAACCCCAGATACACAAAAGGCCCACCCGTTAGGGTGAGCC
>JALRKK010000061.1 GCA_023268935.1 Glaciecola sp. | reverse complement strand
AAACAACTTGCCGATGTGGTTGGTGTTCCCGTTGAGCGTTTATTAACGCAGATGCAGGAAGCGGGTATTGCTGGTAAGAACCAAGATTCAATGGTTTCTGAAACCGAGCGTCAATCATTGTTAGGTCATTTAAAACGATCTCATGGTGATGAAAACGGTGATGGCGATTCCCCGAAAAAAATCACATTAAAGCGTAAGACAACATCTCAGCTTAAAGTAGCTGGTGCTTCCGGTAAGAAAAAAACCGTTAATGTAGAAGTGCGTAAAACTCGCACATACGTTAAGCGTTCAGATGTTGATACGGATGAGGCTGCTCAGCAAGCACAAGCTGAAGAGCAAGCACGTTTGGCAGCAGAAGAAGCAGCAAAAGATTCTGATTTTGTTTTTACCTGTGTAGGAAATGATAATGATTTAAAAGAAGTAACAATCGGTGAGCATGGTGCTTTTCACAATATTAAAGAAGGGCAAATCATCATTCAAACCAATGGTGAAACAGTTGGGACAGTGAATGGTTTAACGGTCTTAGATATAGGCACCACTACTTTCGGTACACCGGCTCGCATTACGGCAACCGTTTATGCTGGCGCAAATGGGGTGACAGATATTGAACGCGAAGTTGAATTAGGTCAGTCGATTCACTCTAAAGGTGTCATGTTACTCACCGGGTATCTAGGTCATAAATATGCGCAACACTTTCCATTAACACTATCAGCGAACATCGCCTTAGAGCAATCTTATGGTTATATCGATGGCGATAGCGCCTCACTGGGCGAATTAGTTGCATTGATTTCTGCTCTCACTAACTTGCCATGTAGACAATCATTAGCTATCACTGGTTCGATCAATCAATATGGTCAAGTGCAATCTGTAGGTGGGATTAATGAAAAGATCGAAGGATTTTTTGCTTTGTGTCAGCATCGAGGTTTGAATGGGTCACATGGAGTTATTATACCGTATGCTAATCAGCGTCACTTGATCTTGAGTGATGAAGTTTGTCAAGCGATTGCAGCGGGTGATTTTCATGTATATACGGTACAAACTGTGGACCAGGCATTGAGTTTATTAATGGGCAAAGAAGCCGGTGAACAAAATAGTAAAGGACGTTATCCCAAAGGCAGCATCAATAGCCTTGCGTTAAGCCAACTGTACAGTATTGCCAATATTGTTAATGGTGGAGATGACGAATAGTGGGGAAACGCTCTCGCCAAAAACCGGAAAAACATTGTGTAGGCTGTCAGGCTATCGTTGCAGAGATGTTTCGGGTCAAATACCAAGAGCAATCTGATTGGATATTGGTATGCAAAGCTTGTCAATTAGCTATCAAAGAGCAAGACGGATATCAATACGGTGGGACATGGAAGCAAGCGAAGCGCAATTAATACGGTTAGTTCACTTCGGCCCCATACGCAAAGCACCATCTAACCGAATAGTTTCGCCATTGAGATAATCATTATCAATAATGTGTGCAACTAACTTGGCAAACTCTTCAGGTGCTCCCAGCCGTTTGGGATTCACTACTGTTTCCGATAAGGCATCTTGCACATTTTGTGGCATACCCAATAACATTGGAGTCGCCATAATTCCTGGAGCGATGGTGTTGACTCTTATTTTGGATGACGCCAAGTCTCGAGCTAGAGCGATACATAATCCTATTATTCCAGCTTTAGATGCCGCATAAGCGGTCTGACCAATTTGCCCTTCATAGCCGGCCACTGAAGCCGTGTTTATAATGACGCCATTTTCTTCGGATGCATTGGATGCCATGTATTGAGCCGCGACTCGGGCACAGTTATAGGAACCTATCAGGTTTATGTTGACGACGGAAGCAAATCCGGAAAGAGGATTCGCTTTCCCAGATTTGCTCAGAACTCTTTGCGCTGAAGCAACGCCTGCACAATTAACTAAACCATGGACTGTACCAAAGCTTTGTTTGATTTGTGCAAAGGTATCTTCGACTTGTACCTCATTCGTCACATCTACTACATAAGAAATAGCCGAGTCCGATTGTAGTTCGGTCACAGCGCACCGGCATTGTTCAGCATTGATATCGAGTAAGGCTAAATGTGCACCTTGTGCAGATAGATATTTTGCAGTGGCTAAGCCTAAACCAGAACCAGCGCCAGTAATAACAAACGTTTGCTTACTTATCTGCATAGTGCTTCCAGTAAAGTTTATTTGCGAGGAAGTTCTATCTTATTGTCTTCACTAGCTTTGTACATGATAAGGGTATGGCCGATGACTTGCAGTTTTTCAGCTCCTGTTTCACGAATAATGGCGTCCATAATGAGTTTTTTTTCATCACGATCCTCAGATGGCACTTTGACCTTGATTAATTCGTGATGCGCTAGGGCATTTTCGATTTCTGCCAACACTCCTTCTGTAAAACCATTGCCACCAAGCTGAACAACGGGTTTAAGTGGGTGGGCGAGCCCTTTAAGATACTGCTTTTGTTTGTTAGATAATGCCATATTAATACGAGTTATTTTGCACAATGCACTTGAAAACGTGTATTCTACCTCTATCTATAATGATGTACCAATATTTTACGCAATGACGAAGAAAAAGCATTCTGCGAGTTCTAAACGCTGGCTTACCGAACATTTTAATGACCATTATGTGCAAAAAGCGCAAAAACAAGGTCTGCGTTCTCGTGCAGTATTTAAGCTCGAAGAAATCCAAGCGAAAGACCAATTAATCAAACCAGGAATGACGGTGGTTGATTTGGGTGCGGCACCAGGCGGTTGGTCACAACTGGCAACTGAGTTAGTTGGTAGTCAAGGTCAAGTTATTGCATGCGATATATTACCAATGGATCCGATTGCTGGGGTGGATTTTTTACAAGGTGATTTTCGCGAAGAAAAAGTTTTGCAAACTTTATTGAACAGAATTGGTGATACCAGCGTAGATATTATATTGTCAGATATGGCACCAAACATGAGCGGAAACGCGAGTGTTGACCAGGCACGGTCAATGTATTTGTGCGAGTTAGCGTTGGATATGTGCCGTCAGGTGTTGGGCAAAAATGGTGCGTTTGCAATTAAAGTATTCCAAGGAGAAGGCTTTGATGAATATTTTAAAGAAATAAAACAAACATTTACCACTATAAAAACACGAAAGCCAGATTCATCAAGAGCACGCTCTCGGGAGGTTTACTTAGTGGCAACAGGCTATAAAGTATAGTAGTCTTATACTGTGGCTGAATTTTTCAATCGGCTAGTTTTGACAAGAGGTTAAACACGTTGAGTGACATGGCGAAAAATCTAATTTTATGGTTGGTCATAGCAGTGGTGCTGATGGCTGTTTTTGATAACTTTTCTCCGGGCGAGAACGCACGCCCACAAACCGATTACACGACGTTTTTGAAAGAAGCCAACCAAGGGATGATCCGTGAGGTCAGAATTGATTCTTCCAAGAACGAAATCCGTGGCACCAAGCGAACAGGTGAGACATTTGTCACTTATATTCCGTATTTTGATGACCAACTTGTTTCTGACTTAGTCAAACAAGACGTGAAAATATTAGGGGAACCTCCTCAGGAGCAATCTTTATTGACTTCTATTTTTATTTCATGGTTTCCAATGTTATTGTTGATTGGTGTGTGGATTTTCTTCATGCGCCAAATGCAAGGCGGTGGTGGCCGTGGGGCAATGTCTTTTGGTAAGTCCAAAGCTCGCTTACTTTCAGAGGATCAGATTAAAACGACTTTTGCTGACGTAGCCGGGTGTGATGAAGCCAAAGAAGAAGTTTCAGAGCTAGTGGATTTTTTAAGAGATCCTTCAAAGTTTCAGAAGTTAGGTGGCAAAATCCCTAAAGGTGTGTTGATGGTTGGTCCTCCTGGCACCGGTAAAACACTACTTGCTAAAGCGATTGCTGGAGAGGCAAAAGTTCCGTTCTTCACCATTTCAGGTTCTGACTTTGTCGAAATGTTTGTCGGTGTGGGTGCATCGCGTGTACGTGACATGTTTGAACAGGCTAAAAAGTCTGCACCATGTATCATCTTTATCGACGAGATCGACGCAGTCGGACGCCAGCGTGGCGCTGGTCTTGGCGGTGGTCACGATGAACGTGAACAAACACTTAACCAAATGCTTGTCGAAATGGATGGTTTCGAAGGACACGAAGGCATTATTGTGATTGCTGCGACGAACCGTCCAGATGTCTTAGACCCTGCGTTATTACGTCCTGGCCGTTTTGACCGTCAAGTTGTTGTGGGCTTACCTGATATCCGCGGTCGTGAGCACATTCTTAAGGTGCATATGCGCAAAGTCCCAATTGGGGATGATGTGGAACCCGCAGTGATTGCTCGCGGTACGCCAGGTTTTTCTGGTGCGGATCTAGCAAACCTAGTGAACGAAGCCGCATTATTTGCAGCCCGTTCAAACAGTCGTCTAGTACATATGGAGCAGTTTGAGAAGGCTAAAGACAAAATTATGATGGGCGCTGAGCGCAAGACGATGGTGATGTCTGAATCAGAAAAAGAAATGACTGCTTATCACGAAGCAGGCCACGCTATCGTTGGTCGCATCGTGCCTGAACATGATCCAGTTTACAAAGTGTCTATTATTCCTCGTGGGCGTGCGCTAGGTGTGACTATGTACTTACCTGAAAAAGATCGTGTATCACACTCAAAGCAACACTTAGAAAGCATGATTTCGTCTTTGTATGGTGGTCGACTTGCAGAAGCCATTATCTATGGTGACGAAAAAGTCACAACTGGTGCATCTAATGATATTGAGCGTGCCACCGACATTGCTCGCAAGATGGTGACGCAATGGGGACTTTCCGAAGTCATGGGGCCGCAGTTGTTCGCAGAAGAAGAAGGTGAAGTATTCCTTGGCCGTTCCGCATCGAAATCCTCTTCTATGTCGGATGATACCGCTAAAGCAATTGATGCTGAAATCAAAAAGATTTTGGATCGGAATTACGCACGCGCCGAACAAATTCTTAAAGATAACGAGGATATTTTGCATACGATGAAAGATGCGTTAATGAAGTATGAAACCATTGATGCATTGCAAATAGATGACTTGATGGCACGTGTAGATGTGCGTCCACCAGCGGATTGGGAGCGTCGTGACAACAAACCTGATAACAATGATAGTGGCACGACTACTCTAGATGACAAAGGTGATGACGAGCCAGTAGGTAAACCAGGTGACCTACCTCACTAACGTGTAATACTGTTATTAAAACGCCGGCTAAGCCGGCGTTTTGTGCTTAATAGGGATATCGCAATGAATTTTTCTCAAGTTTCTCACAATTTTCATACTCCATTAGTAATGGGTATCTTAAACATCACTCCTGACTCATTCTCTGACGGAGGACAGTTTGATTCAGTAGAAACTGCATTAAAACAAGCTCGTCAAATGATTGCTGATGGCGCAAAAATGATCGATGTTGGCGGTGAGTCGACTCGTCCTGGAGCAAAGCCTGTTACAGCAGAAGATGAGATAAACAGAGTCGTTCCCGTTATCCAAGAATTACGTAAAGAGTTTGATGGCGTTATTTCGATTGATACAAATAAGGCTGAAGTCATGCATGCTGCAGTAAATGCTGGTGCAGATATGATTAACGATGTGTGTGCGCTACAACAACCCGAGGCTCTTGTAACGGCTGCCTCACTTAAGGTTCCAGTATGTTTAATGCACATGCAAGGCGAGCCCAGAACGATGCAAGATAACCCAACCTATACCTCAGTAGTCGGTGACGTATATGACTTTTTATTACAGCGTATTAATGCATGTGTGGCAGCAGGCATTGCAACAGATCGGATTATAGTCGATCCTGGATTTGGTTTTGGTAAGACTCTTGAACACAATTATCAATTACTGAAACATCTCAATAAGTTCCAATATCTCAATGTGCCTGTTCTAGCCGGCATATCACGCAAATCTATGATTGGTAAATTATTGGACCGTGACACGCCTGATCGTTTGGCAGGAAGCTTGGCATGTGCTATGTTAGCGTGCGTTAAAGGAGCTAGCATTCTTCGTGTGCATGATGTGGCCGAAACAGTCGATTTGGTCACTATTTTTAACCAGACTAATTCAGTCGAATAATTAATCTCATAGGGAAGTAAACGTTAATGAGTCAACGCAAATATTTTGGCACGGACGGTATTCGAGGTCGTGTCGGTGAGTCAGCTATCAACCCAGAGTTCATTACAAAATTAGGTTGGGCCGCCGGAAAGGTACTTGCCGGTAAGGGTACTAACAAGGTCTTAATTGGCAAAGACACACGCCTTTCTGGATATATGCTGGAATCCGCACTAGAAGCTGGTTTGTCTGCAGCAGGGTTAAATGTAGGTTTATTAGGACCGATGCCCACGCCAGCGATTGCCTATTTGACCAAGACATTTCGTTCTGAAGCAGGCATAGTAATCAGTGCATCTCATAACCCATATTATGACAATGGTATCAAGTTTTTCTCGGCCAATGGTTTTAAACTAGACGACGATGTTGAGTTAGCAATTGAAGCAATGCTCGATCAACCAATGGAATGCGTGGCTGCTGACAAGTTTGGTAAAGCGGTTCGGATTGACGATGCCGCGGGTCGTTATATTGAGTTTTGTAAAGGGACATTCCCTTCTGAATTATCGCTCACAGGGATGAAGATCGTTGTGGATTGTGCACATGGTGCAACGTACCACATCGCTCCAAATGTACTGAGTGAATTAGGTGCTGAGGTCATCACCATAGGCACATCACCAAACGGCACCAATATAAACCACAAGGTGGGTGCTACCTCTATGAAAGCATGTGCTGAGGCGGTTCTTGAACACGGAGCTGATTTAGGCTTTGCTTTGGATGGTGACGGCGACCGTATTATGCTTGTTGATCATAAGGGCAATGTTATTGATGGTGACCAAATATTATTCATTATCGCTCGAGATGCATTAAAGTCCGGTCGCCTAAGTGGCGGGGTTGTTGGTACACAAATGTCCAATTTAGGTTTAGAACTTGCTCTTGAGCAATTAGGTATCCCATTCAAACGCAGTAAAGTGGGCGATCGTTATGTCATGGAATTATTGCAAGAAAATGGCTGGCAAATCGGTGGTGAAGGTTCAGGTCATATCCTCAATTTAGCAGCCACGTCAACCGGTGATGGCATTGTGGCAGGATTACAAGTTATCACTGCGATGCTGCGTAATGATATGAGCTTACATGCCTTGGCAAGTGGTATGAAAAAGTTCCCCCAAACACTCATAAATGTTCGCTACAGCGATGATTCGCAAGACTTTATCTCTAACTCAACTGTACAAGATGCTGTTGCTACAGCGGAACAGGCTATGGGCGACACAGGGCGGGTATTATTGCGCAAGAGCGGTACAGAACCACTCATTCGAGTGATGGTTGAAGCTGAAGATAATAATATTGCGCAACAAAATGCTCAGCAAATCGCCGCAGTAGTTGAAGAAGTGAGCAAAGCATAGGCATTTGTGTATTTTGTTCTTGTATAAATCAGTAGGCTTGGGTATCATCTCGCGCTCAAGCACACTTGCATGGAAGACAAACGATGATTCAACGGCGCAAGTTGGTTGCTGGGAATTGGAAACTCAATGGAGACCCTAGCCTAGTAACAACATTTGACCAAGGTTTAGGTAACATCAATCTATCTGAAGTTGATATCGTGATCTGTCCTCCTGCTGTATTTTTACCTTTGTTCCAATCTGGCCTGGGATTAGGCGGTCAGAATTTGGCATCTAGTACTTCTGGAGCTTTTACGGGTGAAATATCTAGTGAGCAACTTGCAAGTGTTGGTGCGCAGTATGTGATTGTCGGTCATTCAGAACGCAGAGAGATGTTCGCCGAAGACAATAACCTTGTTGCAGCAAAATTTGCCAGAGCTCAAGATGGTGGTTTGACTCCCATATTATGTGTTGGGGAATCGTTAGAAACCAGACAAGCCGGTGATTTATTTACCTTTTTAGCAGCGCAGTTGCAAGCGGTACTCGATATAGTTGGTATTGCAGGATTTGGTAACGCAATTGTTGCATACGAGCCAATATGGGCGATTGGCACTGGTGAAACTGCAACGCCAGCTCAAGCGCAAGAGGTACATGCGTTTATTCGAGCTTGGTTCGCAAAACATGATGAGGCAGTTGCCGAGTCATTAAAAATACTATACGGCGGCAGTGTGAATGCATCAACTGCCCCAGAGTTGTTTGCTCAACCAGATATAGACGGTGGTCTTGTCGGTGGAGCAAGCCTTAAATTAGAAGAATTTACAAACATTTGCAAAGCTGCAAATAAATAGAGGTTTACATGTTACAAGAAGTATTGATTGTTGCTTACTTGATTGTCGCACTGGGCTTAATCGGTTTAGTCCTTATCCAACAAGGCAAGGGTGCTGATATGGGGGCATCTTTCGGTGGTGGCGGTTCTAACACCGTATTTGGTTCGTCAGGTTCAGGTAACTTTTTAACCAGAACAACAGCTATCTTAGCAACATTTTTCTTTGTCATTTGCTTGTTACTTGGTAATCTAACAGCGGGCTCAGAAAAAGCAGTTGATGAATTCGAAAACATCGAAGTTCCCGTTTCTACTGCACCAGTCATGCCGGCTAATTCTGATGTGCCTGTTTCTAATTTGCCTGTGCAACAGTCTGTTCCTGCGTCTGATGTACCTGCTTCATCTACCCAAGATGATAAAAAAGATTCGGGTGATAAGCCTGGTAACTAATTAATGTCAATTTTTGCGGAAGTGGTGGAATTGGTAGACACGCCATCTTGAGGGGGTGGTGAGCTATGCTCGTGCGGGTTCAAGTCCCGCTTTCCGCACCAATTCAGAAAAACGAGCGATTGCTCGTTTTTTTATTAGTCATTAGATAATGTTTTTGCCAATGCCTGCATAACGTCATCTTGCTCGCCAATCTTTACCCACATCACGGCTCCAGGTTTATGTTCATATGGGATAGGTCGCTCAAATCGGATAATCTCAGCTAACTCAATTGCAATATTGTGTTTGAAGTCAGATTGGTTTATCTGTTTTAGTAAAACGCCATGCTTGTCTTTGTTATCTTTAAGCTCTTCTTTGCTGAGGGGACCATGGTAAGCAGCGATTTTGGCTACTCCAGACACTTCTTTTGAACCTTTTATGATCAGTCCTATGTACCCCTTTTTTTTGTATTTATTGGTACGTAGTTCCCAGTAATATTTCCCATCCAGAATCCCTCTCAGTTTGTGCTCTTCAAAAATTAAAGCGCCATTTTCTTTGATCTGTCTAAGCATGGGTTCTTGATCAGAAAATGATTGGGATGTTTCATTAGTACCATTATTGGCGCTTTCTTGCTTTAAATACTGTTGTAAACTGAGGTGTTTTTTACTGTTGTTATAACATTTATCATAAAAATAAATGGCATATAATGTGAGTAAAACTAGCAAGGTAATAATTGCAAGTGACATGTTTATTCCGGTTTAATTCGATAGTAGTGAAGAATTTGCAAAAGCAGTGCCATAGGTGCATGTTCTTGAAATTACAATGAAATATATATGGATATTTAGGAATATGTAAAAAATGTCGACACAAGAGGTGTTGCCGTTAAGCAACACTGTCAATGTCCTTGCGTGGTTCCTCATTATCGCGATTAGC
The DNA here is from genome assembly GCA_023268935.1 of Glaciecola sp. Classification (GTDB taxonomy): domain Bacteria; phylum Pseudomonadota; class Gammaproteobacteria; order Enterobacterales; family Alteromonadaceae; genus Opacimonas. Next base: position 29,966 of record JALRKK010000061.1, on the reverse strand, counting down.
TATCGCTTCTTGTAAGTCAAAATCATCGAGCAACAACATCAAGTCAGCAATTGCACCACGAAATTCTATGCATACTGGCTCTGAGTATTTAATTTTTTTCATCGTACAGCGATGCTCAAAACGATAGATTTTATCGAGTAGATCTTTAAGTTTACTGCTTGAAGTTGTATCGAGCTGTGGCAGATGCATTTCTTCTTGATACGTTTGATGGTATAGCTCGACACGTTTGGTAGTGTCTTTAATCCGGTTCATAATTGCCTCGTTACTTCTATAGACAAGAATTAGTTAGCAAGATTTAAACCGTTTTTTAAGTTGTTGAAATATGTATTAAAAATATAAAAATCACATAGTGAATGTAAAATTTTTAGACAGTTGCAGTTTCCAAATGAGTGAGTTCGGTTTTGGTGGGAGCGAGTTTTAGGTCTTGCAATCTTTTTCGGATAATTATCAGCTCTTGGTCAGAACTTCGATAGCGTTGCGCTAAATTTGTTAGTTCGTCTCTATCGAGTTCCTTAAGACAGGCGCAATAAAATTGGATAGCGCGTTCTTGTCGAACGCGTTTGATTGTCGCAAAGATATAACAGGCTATCAAAAATAATAAAAAAGCAATCAGACCAATCAGAGCTGAGATCTGGCCCATTATTGAGTATGCCGTTATCACTATGAAAATACTTGTTATGGAATACAAGCTTATGTACTCGACCCAGCTTGGGGCACTTTTAAAGTCTTCTATACGATATAAAATCATGTTGGGTCTTACATGCATTAGTGTGTTACTTACTAATGTTAAATATAAGTTAATCATTCTGATTCCGAAATAACACTTTGGGATTAATCTTATGTGTTATGCACTATAGATCCTATCGAATAGAGTAATTTTCGGATTTTATATGCCTAAACATGGCTTATTGTTTGAATGTTTCATATAATATGCGCGCGTTAAAAAGCAAAAAATTCAAATTTAGATAGACATTTAGATATATAAAAGGATACATAGTGACTCCTATTACTACCTCTTTCCAGTATGGACAGCATACTGTGACATTAGAAACTGGCGTGATTGCACGTCAAGCAACTGCCGCGGTTATGGCAAGCATGGATGATACCTCTGTTTTAGTTACCGTTGTTGGTAAAAAAGAAGCTAAAGCGGATCAAGATTTCTTCCCATTAACGGTAAATTATCAAGAAAAAGCGTACGCAGCAGGTAAGATCCCTGGTGGTTTTTTCAAACGAGAAGGCCGTCCTTCTGAAGGTGAAACATTGATTGCGCGTTTAATTGACCGCCCAATTCGTCCACTTTTTCCGGAAGGTTTTAAAAACGAAGTTCAAGTCGTTATTACTGTTGTTTCTGCTAACCCAGAAATTCCGACTGACATAGTTTCAATGATTGGTACCTCTGCGGCGTTAGCTATTTCAGGTATTCCATTTAACGGTCCAATTGGTGCCGCACGTGTTGGTTATCAAAACGGTGAATACATTTTAAATACTCGCACCTCAGAAATGGAAGCTAGTCAACTTGATTTAGTTGTTGCTGGTACGCAATCTGCAGTGTTAATGGTTGAATCTGAAGCTGATGTATTGTCTGAAGAAACCATGCTTGGTGCGGTTGTATTTGGTCATGAACAATCTCAAACGGTCATTAATGCCGTTAATGAATTCGCTGCCAAAGTAAATACGCCGAAGTGGGATTGGCAGCCAGAAGCCGAGAACACAGAACTTAAAAATAAAGTTGCAGAGCTTGCGAAAGACGGTATGACAGCAGCATATCAAATCTCAGATAAGCTAGAACGCAAAGCTGCGGTTGAAGCAGTCACGGCAAAAGCCCTAGAGGCAATTCTTGCCGAAGATGAGTCACAGGACGCAAAAGAAGTTTCTAATCTTTTACATGACCTAGAGTCTGATGTGGTTCGTTCACGCATCCTTGCTGGTGAGCCGCGTATTGATGGTCGTGATCCGGCTATGATCCGTGCACTTGATGTGGCAACAGGTTTGTTACCACGTACGCATGGTTCTGCATTGTTTACTCGTGGTGAAACTCAAGCTATTGTCGCTGCGACGCTTGGTACTGAGCGTGATGCCCAGATGATTGATGAGCTAGGTGGCGTAACCAACTCGCGCTTTATGCTGCATTACAATTTCCCTCCATACTGTGTTGGTGAGACGGGTATGATTGGTTCTCCTAAGCGTCGTGAAATTGGCCATGGTCGTTTGGCAAAACGCGGTATTCAAGCAGTGATGCCTTCAATGGAAGAATTTCCTTACGTCGTTCGAGTTGTATCGGAAATCACTGAGTCAAATGGTTCATCTTCGATGGCATCTGTTTGTGGTACTTCTCTAGCGTTAATGGACGCGGGTGTACCAATTAAAGCTTCAGTTGCGGGTATTGCAATGGGCTTGGTCAAATCAGATGATAACTTCGTCGTATTGTCGGATATCTTAGGTGATGAAGATCATTTAGGTGATATGGACTTTAAGGTTGCCGGTACTGCAGAAGGGGTTACCGCGCTACAGATGGACATTAAGATCGAAGGCATTACTCAAGAGATCATGCAGATTGCATTAAAACAAGCAAAAGAAGCTCGTTTACATATTCTTGGTGTAATGGACCAAGCAATCCAGGGGCATCGTGAAGAGTTATCAGAATTTGCGCCACGTATTTACACGATGAAAGTGGAATCTGATAAAATTCGCGATGTCATCGGTAAAGGCGGTGCAACGATTCGTTCGATTACGGAAGAGTCTGATACTAATATCGAAATCGAAGATGACGGTACCATTAAGATTTTTGCCACTGAAAAAGCCAAAGCAGATATCGCCATTGCTCGTATCGAAGCAGTCACAGCAGAAATCGAAGTCGGCAAGGTCTATACCGGTAAAGTTGCTCGCATCGCAGATTTTGGTGCATTTGTTGAAGTATTACCTGGCAAAGATGGCTTAGTTCATATTTCACAAATTGCTCACGAGCGTGTCGCTAAGGTCACTGATTATTTGAGCGAAGGTCAAGAAGTTCAAGTTAAGGTAATGGAAATTGACCGTCAGAACCGCGTGCGCTTGAGCATGAAGGAACTCATTGAGAAGCCCGTTCAAGAAGCGCCACAGGACGATGCACCTGACGCTGAATAAGTTCTAGCACAATCTTTAAAGAACCATTGCAGAGAGATATCTCTGTGATGGTTTTTTTTTGTTAGGTTTTTTTGCTAATCATCGCTGATTTTGCGATGATTCTCATATTGTTAATGACAAAGGATAACTGTGCTCAAATTCACTATTTTGTTAGTCTTGGCTTCTTCGTTGGTACTTAGTGGCTGTCAAAATGTTGCGCCTAAAGCAATTGAATCGCCTCAGACAACTTTGGGCAATCTTGTCTTAGCAGAACCAGCGGCTGCCAGTTATCGCGCGCAACGCGCATTAGCACAATTCAATCAAATCGTATTAAATAGCGAACTTAGTGACGACGAGCGCGCACAACTTTTATTTCAAAGAGGGTTAGTGTATGACAGTTTGGGTCTAGACGCTCTGGCGCATAATGATTATCTTCAAGCACTCCGCTTACAACCTAGAATGCCAGATGTGTACAACTCTTTGGGTATACATTATACCATTTTAGGTAACTACGCAGAGGCTTACGATGCTCTGGATGCGACGTTAGAAATGGATCCAGAATATGCATTTGCTTATTTTAATCGTGGCTTGACCTCGTATTATCATCAGCGCTACGAGTTGAGTTACCAAGATTTTGACACCTATCTTCAGCTGGATAATAACGACCCATTACGATTGTTATGGCGATATTTTACAACGCTTAAGATGGATTCAAAGCGAGCACATATCGAATTGGCATCGGCTTATGCAAGGTTAACTACAGACAATTGGTCACGTCGCATCGTTGGCTTTTTTCTGCAGGAACTGTCGCAAAAAGAGTTACTTGATTCCGTCATAGCTGGGATTGAAAATCAGCAACAATTGAATGAACGATTGTGTGAATTGTATTTTTATCTTGGTAAATATCACGTGCATCAAGGCAATTTATCGATAGCAAATAACTTTTTTAAACTCTCGTTAAGTACCAATGTTTATGAATTCGTGGAATATCGCTTTGCCCGAGTCGAGCTGAACAAGTTACGTGAACAAACGTCATTATAAGTCTCTTTTTCTAATTGTTGTTTTGTATTCGGCATCCTTTTCAATACGTGCTATAGGCCATTCTGTCCTGCCATTACACGTCAATCCGTACATTCAAGATTGCCATCAACGCATAAGCTTTAGAGTGGAATATGCGGAACAATTTTTAACTGCATTGCGCTGGTATGAGCAATATGTATTTGACAAAAACTTGGGGTTTTTACCAATATGTTTTGAGTTGCCCACGGGCATAAGCCATGTTGTAGATGAGCGCAGTGATCCATTTCAATCAGATGCTCAGGTCATATTTATCAATGGAGCGAAGGCGTTTGTTCGCGGAGATAAACTACATATCAGCACATCCCATCCTTATCATGTGTTGATTCACGAATTAGCACATTTGGTATATTTTGCCGATGAATACGCACTCTCCGATAGGTTGTTGGCTCAGCAATGTCATTGGCAGGGCTATGCCAATAAAAGGCCATCGTCCTTAATGAGCAGTGAAGACTATTTATGGGAATTACTTGAGCAAGTTGATGCAAAGATAATCGATGAGCAATGTACAGAGTATACAGGAAAGCGCTGGTACAAAATAAAACACGCAAAATGGCATTTTTTACATTATTCTGACCTGAGTTATATCCCACGAATTTATCAACACCTCTGGCAATACCGCTTGCAAGAGTTTGCCCGAGCAGCTCAAAAATAGATTACGAAGCATACTTTGCCTTGTATTCATTTACCCATAGTGCCGTCCCGCCACATACTGCTATTGGCATGACAATAAAGTTTACAATTGGGATTAGGGAAAAAATACTCACCATGATACCAAACTGAAACGTCAGTGGTTTGTTGGTACGCAAGGCTTTTTTCATTGGGGTAAAGCCGACTTTGTGATTATCAAAGGGGTAATCAATGTACTGCAAAGCCATCATCCAAGCGTTAAATAAAAACCATAAAACTTGGCCAATAACTGGCACAAAAAACAGCACAAGGAAAATCACAGCACGAGGTATATAGTAAATGAGTTTTCTTGCTTCACGTGCCAGGGTGCGTGGAATGTCTTTAAACGCATCAATCAAGCCAGCATCACCCAAAGGCTGTCCTGTGAGATGCGCTTCGACTTTTTCCGATAATAAGCCATTAAAGGGGGCTGCAATCCAATTGGCAAGCGTTCCAAAAATGAGTGCAAATACCAAAAGAACGGTGATCACAGCCAAAGGCCATAATACATATACAAGGCCTTCTTTGATAAATCCAAACCAATCGGGGATGAGATCAATAACCGCTTGAATGGCACTTCCCATTTCGCCAAATAGATAGATAAAAGCAGAAATAAACAACACAAGATTAATCGCAAGAGGGATGAAAACGAAGCGTTTAAGCCCTTTGGTTTTAATTAGTTGAGCGCCTAATAAAAAATAATCAAACCCAGATTGTGAATGTTGATAATACATATTGATAAAACTTTATTTGGTATGAACACTATTATACTCAGGTTTTATCTCAGGTGTGTGGCGAATTGTAACATTGTATAAATGCCAAGTTCTTGATAAATTATTAATATTATAAGAATGATAAATCCACAATCTCAACTATGCGGTTAAAACGAATCAAACTCGCTGGTTTCAAATCTTTTGTAGATCCTACAAATATTCCTTTTCCTGGGGAGATGACAGCGATCGTTGGTCCTAATGGTTGTGGCAAGTCGAATGTGATTGATGCAGTGCGTTGGGTTTTGGGTGAAAGCTCAGCCAAAAACCTGCGCGGTGATGCCATGACCGACGTTATTTTTAATGGCTCATCTGCACGAAAACCGGTCGGTCAATGCTCCGTGGAGTTAGTGTTTGATAATACTTCTAATCGAATTGGCGGTGAATACGCCAAATACAACGAATTGTCCGTAAAACGGGTGGTGACTCGAGACGCGCAATCTTTTTATTACCTAAACAACACCAAATGTCGTCGTCGCGATGTTACCGACATCTTCTTAGGTACTGGTTTGGGACCTCGAAGTTATGCCATCATCGAACAAGGTATGATTTCTCGTTTGATTGAATCTAAGCCACAAGAACTCAGAGTATTTATTGAAGAAGCTGCAGGGGTATCCAAGTATAAAGAACGCCGCAAAGAAACGCTAAACCGCATTAAGCACACTCAAGAAAATCTGGAGCGACTGAGCGATGTGCGAACTGAACTTGGTGCACAAATTGACAAGTTACAGCGACAAGCCGCGGCTGCTAGGCGTTACACCGATTTAAAACAACAACAAAGAACGTTGCAACACGATTTGCTCGCACTTAAATGGGTACAACAAGCGGATAAAATCGAACATACTCAACAGCAGATAAATGCGTTAACCAATGAACTTGAGGCGTATAAGTCAAAAGAGCAGGGTGACCATACTCAACTTGTGCAAAAACAAGTACAACAACAGGAAGCACAAGCGCAGTTGTCGGAACTGCAAGAACAAAAGTTCAAGCTTGTTACTCAGATAACGCGTCTTGAGCAAGACAAAAAATATCAAAGTGAGCGAATTCGTCAAACAGAGCAAAATATTCAACAAGTACAATATCAATTGGATGCTCAGCAACAAGGCTTTTCTGGATTAACGGCACAAGCACAAGAAGCACAGGCTGTGTTGGATGAGCTTCTACCTGAGTCATTGATCCTCAAAGAGCAGTTACACGAATATCAGCGTGCTTTGCATGAAGCAAAATCAGAGCTATCTGAATTTTTGCGCAGTAGCCAAAACACCGCCAATCAGTATCAAGATAGCAAAAATCAAGTCGCTGCCAAACATAGCCAAATTCAAGCCTTGCTATCAGTTCAGCTCAAGAACCAAGCACGACAGGCTGAGTTGGAACAAGACACTCAAGCTTTATTACTGCAAATGGATACCTTGACAGCTCAGCTTGCTGAGCAAGAACAGTTAAATGAAGAGGCTTTACTCGAGCACGCTGAAGCCCAACAAAAACAGCAATCATCTTTACAACATCTCAATACATCGCAACAACAATTAAAACAATCCCAAGAACAGTTTAATATCATTGAGCGGGAGTTTCGCTCCGCACAAATCGAACACGACACCTTGTGCGAGTTCCGCACGCAACAAACAGCAGCATTACCAGAAGCGATTTTGAATCATTGTCAGTCGTTTAGTGAGTATTTTAAGGTTGCATCAAATGCGATTGCCATGATTGATGATTGGCTCAGCACCTTACCTGCGCTCATGGTCGTGACTATCTCAAGAGCAGAGTTTATTGAGCTGTTGCAGGCTCATGATGTTCTCCCGCTAGGGCATGCATTTTGTTTTGTTGATGAGTTTGTCTCTAACAAACTACTTGGCTTAGCTCAATTCGTGCAAGCTGATAAGGTGCCAGACATTCTATTTTATACAGAAGTGCAAGAGACTGTTAGTGGATTTGGTCTCAACAATTTACTGATGTTCTCTGCCGATAATAGCGAAGCTGGTGCGCTTGCTAGGGAGCAGAAAATCCAGCGTTTGGCACAACAAATTCAGTCCTTAGCTGCGCAAAAAGAAGCGTTAGAGACTCAAATCATTGTTGAATTAGCGCGCGAAAAATCGTTAAAACTTGAGTTTGATAGCGCACAGAACTTTGAGCGCATTGCGCAACAACAGGCTCAGCAAACAGCCCAAACATTGCAACAGTTACAACTCAAAACAGAACATGCCAAGCAAACGTATCTTCGTTATCAAGAATCGTTGCAAGAAGTTCAGCAAAGCGTTGAGCAAGAACAAATGAGTTTAGCTTTACTCAACGAGGAAATTGCAGAACTGGAGCTACAATTAGAGGACTTTGCTGAAGTTCACGAGCGTTTTGGTGAACAACAGTCGCAACTGCAAGAGCATGTCGATGAATTGCAATCTACAGTAGAACAACAACAGGCTGTGGTGCATCAAGCTGAGCTTAATGTGCAACAAGCTCAATCTAGTGCACAATATTTACAACAAACACTGGCGAGTCATAAAGAACAGATTTCTGAAAAACAGATTCAACTTGAAGAGCTCAATGAGTCACTGTTGTTATTAAATGAACCGTCAGAGGATGAATCAAGTGAACTGCAAACGCGATTAGCACAACAAGCTGAGATCGAAGAGCAGATCCTAGTAGTGCAACAACACATGGCAATATTGGATGAAGAGATCAAAGTTCTAGAGCAGGGCGCAACTGGCTATCGTGCTCAGCTACAACTTCTCAATGATAAAGTACAATCGGCGAAACTCGAACTAGAAGGACATAATGTGCGTGCGGCTGGTTTCGTCGAACAACTTGCCCAACACAATGCGAATTTGAAAGATCTTATCCCTTCACTCGATCGTGATGCTGATGTGACGGCGATGGAAGATGAACTTGGACAAATAGGTCAAAAAATCCAACGTCTTGGTGCAGTGAATCTAGCTGCCGTCGACGAATATGAAGTTCAAGCTGAGCGCAAAGCACATCTTGATGAACAATTCACCGATTTATCATCTGCATTAGAGACGTTAGAAACCGCCATGCGTAAAATTGATCACGAAACTAAGACCCGTTTCAAAAGTACCTTTGAACAGGTCAATAACGATCTTAAAATGCTCTTCCCTAAGGTATTCGGAGGCGGTGCGGCGTATCTTGAGTTAACTGGAGATGATATGTTGGATACGGGGGTGACGATTATGGCACGCCCCCCAGGCAAGAAAAATAGCACTATTCACCTATTATCTGGTGGAGAAAAAGCCTTAACCGCATTATCATTGGTGTTTGCAATTTTTCGTCTTAATCCAGCACCATTTTGTCTGCTCGATGAGGTTGATGCGCCCCTTGATGATGCGAATGTGTGGCGTTTTTGTAAATTAGTCAGTGAAATGTCTAAGACAGTTCAGTTTATTTATATTTCGCATAACAAAATTGCAATGGAAATGGCAACGCATTTGACCGGTGTCACAATGGCTGAACCGGGAGTATCTCGGATGGTCTCAGTTGACTTGGCAGAAGCGGTTGCGATTGTTGAAGCATAATAGAGGTTTTAATGGATAACTTACGTTTGGTGTTGATCATACTTGGTGGGGTTGCCATCTTAGGTCTGTTGTTGCATGGGTTATACGTCATGCGCAAAAACAACTCGCCCAAAGTGCAATGGGACGACAGCGATGAGGATATGTCACCACCTTCGATGGATTTTTCGAAACCGACCAGAGTAGAACCTCAATTAGATGCTCAAGGGTTTGACGAATTTGGTGTTGGGAAAGCGCGTGTCGTTTCCACTTCTGTTACGGATAAGGGAATTGATTCTGAGTCTCCAAATGAAGTTGATACCCCGACGGGATCTGGGTATTCTGAAGTGAATCAGCTTGAACCAGAGCAAAAAGACGACATTAATTTGGACAGCATTCCAAATATTGCAAACCTTGAAGAAGTACCCAAAGCATCACCAGAAACGCCAATTGCGGATGAGGGGCCAAAATACGCACCGGCCGTATCTAATCCAAAGCCGGTTGAACACTATCAAAATAAAGCCAAACCTGCTCCCTTACCTGAGGAATCGGAAATATCAGTCACTCCACCACCAGCTGAATTTGTTCAAGTTACGCCGACAGATAATGTCCAAGCCAGCAAAATTGGGGCAACAGAGCTCAGTGAAACTGCAAGTGCCCCTTCGGTTCAGTCCGTTACCGAAGAGCTTATTACACCACAGAGTAATCAAGACAATGCTATTGAAACACCTTCCCAACAACCTGTAGAAAATACACCGAAAGCGACTCCTACCGAGCCTGCAACGCAAACGAAAAAAACGAAATCATCATTGGCTAATATGCTGTTTGGTTCACGTAGCAAAGCAGAGAAAAAACAACGCAAAGTGGACGAGAACCAATTTAGTATTGATTTTGACTCAGTTGATCCGGTACTAAACGAAGCCAAAGAGCAAGCTCGAGCAGAGCAAGGTACGGCCACGCAAGCCCCAAAGTATGATCCCAATATTCCACCAGAAGTACTTTGCATCAGTGTGCGAGCAAAAGATGAGAATAGTATTACCGGAGCAAGGTTGTTACCACTGCTTTTGACTCTCGGTCTGAAGTTTGGGGACTCGGATATATTTCATAGACATGTTAATAATAACGGCAAAGGCCCTGTGCTGTTCAGTCTCGCGAATATGTTTAAACCTGGCGTGTTTGATATTCATCATATGGAAACATTTGAAACTAAAGGATTAACACTGTTTATGACATTGCCAACTGAAAGTGATGCTCATCAGGTGTTTAATATGATGCACAATGCGGCGCGCAAAATAGCAGATGAGTTTGGCGCGCAGGTATTGGACGAATCTCGTCAAGAATTGACGGTTTCTGGTTTGCCTCAGTACGTTGAGCGAATTCGTGATTTTGAAAAACGTCGCTTATTAGGATAACACGTGGCAGATTTATTGACCCTTGCTCGAATTGAGGAGTTAACTTCACTCCTCAATCAATACAATCGTGAATATTATGAATTAGACGCACCGTCCGTGCCAGATGCACAATACGATAGGTTAATGCGTGAATTACAACAACTTGAGGCAGCGCACCCTGATCTGATTGCACCGGATAGCCCCACTCAACGAGTCGGTGGAAAGGCACTATCAGCGTTTAGTCAAGTGACTCATGAACAACCTATGTTATCGCTTGATAATGTATTTAATGCAGAGGAACTAGCCGCTTTTGCTACACGAGTAAACGAACGATTAGGTACTGCAGAAGTTATCCGATACGCGTGCGAACCGAAGTTGGATGGTCTTGCGGTATCCATCGTGTATGAAAATGGTATCTTGGTGCGGGCAGCAACCCGTGGCGATGGACGTGTCGGAGAAAATATCACAGCAAATGTCAAAACGATCAAAAATATTCCTTTGCGTTTATTAGGCGATGACTGGCCAAAATGGCTTGAAGTTCGGGGTGAAGTTTTCATGCCCAAACAGGGGTTTGTTGCACTCAATGAAAGACAAAAAGAAAAAGGGCTTAAGACGTTTGCTAATCCTAGAAATGCCGCAGCGGGAAGTTTGCGTCAGCTCGATCCTAAAATTACCGCTAAACGGCCATTGGCATTCTATGCCTATTCAACCGGTCTTGTGCAAAATCAGCGAGGCACATTCCCCGCTTTTCATTCTGAGCGGCTGTATCAACTTGGGCAATGGGGGTTACCTTTGTGTCCTGAATTAAGCACTGCAGATTCTGTAGAAGCTTGCCAAAATTATTTTACTAAGATAGGCCAACAACGCAATGACTTGCCGTATGACATTGATGGTGTGGTTTTCAAAGTCGATGACTTGACGCTACAAGAACGCTTAGGTTTTGTCGCGAAAGCCCCTCGCTGGGCGATTGCTGCAAAATTTCCAGCACAAGAAGAATTAACTCGATTATTGTCCGTTGATTTTCAAGTGGGCCGCACCGGTTCGATTACCCCCGTAGCAAGACTTGAACCTGTTTTCGTGGGTGGAGTTACTGTCAGTAATGCTACCTTGCATAATCAGGATGAAATTGACCGCCTTGGGCTAATGATCGGGGATACCGTGGTTGTTCGTAGAGCGGGTGACGTCATTCCACAAATTGTAAGCGTAATTCATGCAGAACGTCCGGACTCGGCTGCAGATATTGTATTTCCAACCACATGTCCAGATTGCGAAAGTCCGGTAGAAAGGGTTGTTGACGAGGCCGTTGCGCGTTGTACTGGTGGTCTCGTGTGCGGCGCTCAACAAAAACAAGCTATAATTCATTTTGCCTCTCGCAAAGCGTTTAATATTGATGGGTTAGGCGATAAAGTCGTCGAACAACTGGTGGATGCTAAGCTGATTAGTAATACTGCGGATTTGTTTGGTTTGACCATCCCACAGCTAGTTTCACTTGAGCGCTTTGCCAGTAAATCAGCAGTCAAATTGATCAATGCAATTGAAAAAGCCAAAGCAACCACTTTTGCTAAGTTTATCTATGCTTTGGGTATTCGAGAAGTGGGTGAGGCAACTGCGCACAATTTGGCATTGCATTTTAGAAATTTAGAAAGTTTACAATCCGCTTCTACTGAAGCTTTGCAAGAAGTCGATGATGTAGGAGTTGTCGTGGCGCAACATGTACAGGCTTTTTTTGCCAATGAAGCTAATTTGAATGTGGTTGAACGTTTGGTTCAAGCCGGGGTTCACTGGCCAGCTGTCGACGTAATCGATACTGGTGCTTTACCGTTGACCGGTCAAACTTGTGTGATAACGGGAACCTTATCGAGCATGGGTAGAGCAGATGCGAAAGTGATTTTGCAAAGTTTAGGTGCGAAGGTTGCAGGTAGCGTATCAGCGAAAACGCATTTCTTAGTGGCGGGTGAAAAAGCCGGCTCTAAGCTCACAAAGGCTAATGAACTAGGCGTTACAGTATGGAATGAAGATGCAATGCTAGCGTTTTTTGCGGAGCATGGAAAAGCGTAGTTTGCGTTTTTCCCATGCTCTAGTCACTTGCAATCGCCAGACGAGTTGTAGCCCAAAATAACCCAGTAATCCAGCCGCCACTGAACAAATCAAACAACCCAGCAAAAACACAGGGCCTATTGTATTGACACTGTCCATCAACCACTGCCATGACAACTCAAAATTAAAGTCACGCTCAGGTGTTCCTGCCGCAAATGCACCGATCTTGTAAGCACCATAAAAGATGGGCGGCATAGTAAATGGATTAGTGATCCAAACGGTTGCGATCGACAAAGGGAGGTTCACGCGCATCGGAATTGCGGTCAAAGCAGACAACCACATCTGAAATGGCACTGGCCAAAAGGCGTAAAATAAGCCGATCCCAAATGCGCCGCAGGCACTGTGACGATTGAGGTGCCAAAGATTCGGGTCATGTAACAAACTTCCGAACAGTTTCAGAGATTTTTGCTCTTTGATACTGTTGTGATCCGGTAAGTATTTTCGAATAAACTTCTTAGGCATGCGACCTCAATTCAATCTTAATGCAGTGCATACTTCGCATGGTATTCCAAACGCCAACCAACTCAGAGAGTTTGGGGTTGGAACAATTTGCGTGGCACTATCATTCCCGCTTTGGCCATCATTGCCAGCGCTTTTTGAGGTGTTTATTATATGTGCCTTGTTGGGATTATGCTACCTTCAACGACCAAGAGTTTTGTATCTTGGCTTAATCTTTGGTCTTATATTTTTTACACATCACAGCGCCGTTTGGCAAAACCACTCAGTATTTCTTAAGCAAACACCGCAATGGCAGATCCTTGGGCTCATAGAAGATATCAAAATTACGTCTCAACGAACGATAGTGAAGGTTTCAGTGATGGCGCCAAAAGCGTTGTCAGAACAAAAGTTTCAATTGATAGACAGCGACCCGCTAAAAGAATACCAACATGGGCAACATTGGTTACTCTCTGTGACTATTGCGCCAGTACCTGAGCATTGGCATGCCACAAAGCCATATCAGAGAAGCCTGTTTGGGCAAAATATTAGTGCGACTGGATGGGTGCATAACTCTTTATTACAAGATCATGCGCCATCTATTCGAGGGCAATTATTCAGTGAATTGCAGCGGTTTGGTGTGTCAAAAGATAGTTGGTTACCAGCTTTATTGCTTGGCATAAAGCCGGTTGAGAGTGAATTTTCTAGTGCATTAAAAAACGCCGGTATTATCCATTTGTTTGTGATTTCAGGACTTCATTTTGCCGTTGTGGCAGGCGGATTTTATTGGTTTTTAAAGCGCATAGATGGGATGAGTTACACGAGGCTGTCGAATCGACAAAGTCGATTATTAATTTGTCTGGCACTGATTTTAGCCGGATACTTTTATGTGGATGTAGTGGGAGCTCAAGGACCTGCCCAAAGAGCCTTTGTGGCAATGTGTACCGGGTTGTTATTACGCTGGTTGTACCTTCGTGTGAGATTCAGTGATTTATTGTTGTGGGTATTTTTTTATTTGGTGCTGACCGATCCATTTTGCGTGGTGCTAGCCAGTATTTATCTGACTTTTGGTGCGCTTTTGTGTATAGGTTTTTGCGCGCATTGGTTACCACTTAATATTGACACCCGGTGGGAAAAAATTAAGGGCTTTGTTGCTTTTCAAATGGTGTTTACGGTGTTATTTACGCCAGTACAATATCATATTTTGGGCTATATTCACCCGTTGTCTTGGTTATGGAATCTCCTATTTATTCCTATTATTACTCTGTTTTTTGTGCCAGTGGGGGGTGTTTTATTGGTAATCATGTATGTCAACAAGTTGAGTAATGGAATGTTCGAGCCCATTGTGCAAGGGGGAGTGTTAATATTAGATTTTTTACTAGAATGGCTATTAAGCGTGTTAGCGAACCATCTTACAGAGCCTATTTACGGTTCTATATCACTATTGGGTGTACTAGGTAGTTGGCTATTCATTATTTTTGGCGCAAGCCTGCCCGTTATCTGGTGGGGACGATGCGGGGTAGTAGTTGTGGGGCTGGGGCTTTTGATTTTGGGATTAACGCTTTAGAAACCTAGCAATGAGCGGTACAATGTGGTTATAAAAGATTAAAACAAAAAGATTATTCCAGTTGCTATGAACGCCAACATATCTGAACAAACTGCAGAGTCATTAGATGCTCCTGTTGTTAAACGCTTTTTTTCTTACCTTACTGGGTATAAAAAATACTTTGTCATTGCCATTTTGGGCATGATTGGCTACTCGTCTATTGATGCCTTCGTTATCGCTCAGTTACAACCCATTATCGATGAAAGTCTCGGTAATGGGGAATATGATTTTTTGCGCATGGCCGCGTATTTGATTGTACCCATTTTTATTTTGCGAGGTGTTTGCAATTTTTTGGGTACTTACACGCTTAATTGGATCAGTGGCCAAGTGATAATGAACATGCGCCAAGAGCTGTTTCAGCACTACATGGCATTACCAGTCAGTTTTCATGACCAAAATGCAACCGGTACTTTAATTTCTAAATTGACCTTTGACACAGAGCAAGTGGCACGAGCAGCAGGAAATGCGCTTTTGGTGTTGGTTCGAGAGGGTGCCTTGATCATCGGTTTACTTGTGGTGATGTTTTATTACTCCTGGCAATTGTCTGCGATATTCTTATTAATTGGGCCTATTGTCGCTCTAATCGTCTCTTTGGTAAGTAAGCGTTTTCGCAAGGTCTCACGCAATATTCAACATGCCATGGGTAATTTAACTACAGCGGTTGAGCAAGTGGTCAAAGGTCACAAGGTCGTCTTGATGTTTGGTGGCCAAGAAAAAGAAGCTCAGCGCTTTCAGCGCAAAAACAACCAAAACCGGCAACAAACACTTAAGCTTTTTGCGACCAAAGTGATCAGTGTTTCTACGATTCAAATTATTGCCTCGGTTGCTTTAGCTGTTGTACTTTTTATTGCTAGCACTCCAGGACTCGTTGATTTATCGGCTGGAGTGTTCACCAATGTGGTCGTGTGTATGACCATGCTATTAAAGCCGTTGAAGCAAATTACTACGGTAAATAATGAGTTTCAGCGAGGGATGGCTGCGTGTACCAGTATTTTTGAAGTCTTAGACGAATTGGCTGAAATTGACCAAGGTAAGGTAAACTTGGACAAAGCGCAAGGGGATGTTGTCTTTAATGATGTGACCTTTACTTATCCTGGTAAAGAACAACCCGCATTGTCAGAAATTAATTTGACCGTTAAGGCAGGCGAAACCATCGCTCTAGTCGGTCGTTCAGGCAGTGGAAAATCAACTTTATCCAATCTTCTTACACGCTTTTATCGTCCGCAACGAGGGACTATTGAGCTTGATGGGATTGACTTGAATGACATTGAGTTGCGCAGTTTGCGGCGTCAGTGTGCGTTAGTCTCTCAACACGTCACTCTATTCAACGACACGATAGCGAACAATATCGCCTATGGATCCGACGGTCAGGTTTCACAGTCTCGGCTAGAGGAAGTGTCCAAGTTAGCTCACGTGCATGATTTTGTGAACCAATTGGAAGATGGTTACGATACGATGGTTGGAGAAAATGGATTAATGCTTTCTGGGGGACAACGACAGCGAATTGCCATTGCTCGTGCCATTTTGTTGGATGCGCCAATCTTGATTCTGGATGAGGCTACGTCGGCCTTAGATACCGAGTCTGAACGCTTGATTCAAAACGCATTAGAGCAACTGCAAAAACATACGACTAGCTTTGTCGTGGCTCATCGGTTATCAACCATTGAAAAAGCCGATCAAATTGTTGTTATTGAACAAGGTCGTATTGTCGAAATTGGTACACATGACGCCTTGCTTGATAAACAAGGCCATTACTTTAACCTCCATCAGATGCAGTTTGGTGCTGAATCGTCATGACTCGCTTGGAACGCGCATGGCTCAATCGTTCACCTTGGCTGTTGTGTTTATGGCCTTTGAGTGCTGTGTTTGGCATATTAAGTGCCCTGCGTAGGTGGCTGTATCGAAATGGGATCTTTCAACACACTAAACTTCCTATTCCTGTTATTGTAGTAGGCAATCTCAGTGTGGGGGGAAATGGGAAAACTCCTGTCGTACTTGCTTTAGCTAAATTCTTACAAGCTCAAGGAAAGCGCCCTGGGATTGTGTCGCGAGGTTATGGGGGGAAGTGTAAGACTTTTCCTCATTTAGTAACGGCCGAGGATAAGGCGAGCTATGTTGGCGATGAACCTAAGTTATTAAGCGAATTGAGTCAGTGCCCAGTGGTTATTGATCCGATTCGTGCGCGAGGGGGGGAGCGGTTATTAGCACAATGTGATGTTCTTATCTGTGATGATGGTTTACAGCACTACGCTTTGGCACGAGATATTGAAATTGTCGTAATGGATGAAAGAGGGCTTGGGAATGGTCAGTTATTACCATCTGGGCCTTTACGCGAGGGGCCTTGGCGTTTAAACACGGTTGATTATTCTATTCTCAATTGTGCAGCCCCACAAAGGTGTGCAAACCGGTTCAAATGTGATGTCCAAATGACATTGCAGCCAAGACCCATACAACCAATTTTGGCTGACGGACAAGTACCGGAACGATTTGCCCTGGCAATCGCAGGAATAGGGCATCCTCAGCGCTTTTTCACTACCCTTGAAGATATACGAATTGAGTTTGAAGCACAACGTGCATTTGCTGATCACCATGCCTACACTGAAAACGACTTACCAACCGATAAAAGTATTATAATGACGCAAAAAGACGCTATTAAGTGTACAGATTTTGCAGGTAAAAATTGGTGCTATTTACCCGTGGAGGCGACGTTCGATAATGATTTTTTGCTGCGTATTGTTCACGACATAGAAAAATTATGAAAAATTTTGAACGCAATTTACTAAATGTACTTGCCTGTCCCATGTGTAAAGGCAAACTCGTGTTGCACTTGTCCCAAGGTGGTGAACTGGCGGAGAAACAAGAGCTTGTGTGTCGTTTTGATAAGGTAGCATACCCGATAATTGACGGTATACCTAAGTTATTGAGTAGTGAAACGCGTTTACTAACGTTAAAAGAATTGGAAAAGGTACCCAAACTATGAAATTCACCGTAATCATTCCAGCGCGTTACGGCTCCACTCGTTTCCCTGGGAAACCATTGGTTAATATCGATGGTAAACCCATGATCCAGCATGTCGTTGAGCGAGCTCAATTGGCTCAAGCGGAAGCTGTGTATGTCGCAACGGATGATCAACGTATTGCTAAGTGCGTTGAAAGCTTTGGTGGTCAAGTGGTAATGACCAGAAGTGATCATCAATCGGGGACCGAGCGATTAGCTGAAGTGGTGCATACACTGCAATGTGATCCGCAGAATATTGTAGTAAATATTCAAGGTGACGAGCCACATATTCCGGTAAGTGTGGTAAGGCAAGTGGCGCAAAATTTAGCGGACAATCCAGAGGTCAGCATGGCAACATTGGCGTGCCGGATCACAGATATTAATGAGTTTTACAATCCTAATATTGTTAAAGTAGTCACAGATACCTCGGGTAAAGCTTTATATTTTTCTCGTTCTGCCTTGCCGTTTGTTCGCGATGGGATGTTTGGGGATCAACAGGCATTAAGCAGTTCTGAGGCGAAAGTGAATTTTGCAGCGTTCCCATATTTGCGTCACATCGGTATCTATGCGTACCGCGCCGAGTTTATTCAGCGTTATGTTGATATGTCAGCCAGTCCTTTAGAGCAACTTGAATCACTTGAGCAACTTCGCGTGTTATATCACGGGGAAGACATTCATGTTGCAGAAGCCTTAGAAACACCCCCTCCAGGTGTTGATACACCAGAGGATTTGACGAAGCTTATGGGCTAGCTAAGCTTCGTCGTCTTCTTCTTCGACAGGAACTGCCCAGATGTCATGGGCGTCAGCGTGGATGACTTCAGCCCAGAGTTGCTGACCTGGTTCGACGTCATACACATTGTTTAAATGCACCACACCATCCACTTCTGGTGCATCGGCGAAACAGCGACCAATTGCGCCTTCAGAACCAATTTCGTCAACGACGATTAGGTACTCTTGACCGATGCGCTGTTGTAGGCGCTGGCTACTGATTTCACTTTGCACGGCCATAAATCGCTGCAAACGTTCTTCTTTAATCTCTTCAGGTATGTGGTCTGGAAGGGCATTCGCTGTTGCGCCTTCGACTGGAGAATATTTAAAACAGCCAACGCGATCCAGTTGGGCTTCTTTGAGAAAATCGAGTAACTCTTCAAACTCTTCTTCTGTTTCCCCCGGGAAACCAACGATGAAGGTCGATCGAATAATCAGTTCAGGGCAAATAGCTCGCCATTGCTTGATTCGCTCGATAACACGCTCAGACGAACCAGGGCGTTTCATCAAACGCAGAATGCGTTTACTGGCGTGTTGAAATGGAATATCTAAATATGGAAGGATTTTGCCTTCCACCATCAATGGAATCAAATCATCGACATGAGGGTAGGGGTAAACATAATGCAAACGCACCCACATGCCTAAGTTACCTAATTCATTACACAAGGTATTCAAATCGGTACGCAACGGCGTACCGTCTGCAAAGTCCATCTTGTGTTTGACATCTACACCGTAGGCACTGGTGTCTTGAGAGATAACTAGAAGTTCTTTTACGCCACTAGCTTGAAGTCGCTTGGCCTCCGCGATAATAGAGCCGATAGGGCGCGAATTCAACAAACCTCGCATTGATGGAATGATACAGAATGTGCATTTGTGATTGCAGCCTTCAGATATTTTTAGATACGCATAATGGCGTGGCGTTAACTTGATCCCATGATCGGGTACTAGGTGTATATAAGGGTTATGCTCGGGTTTGGGCAGATGAGCGTGGACTTGCTCTACCACACTTTCATAAGCATGAGGTCCGGTAATCGATAGAACATTTGGATGGACTTCACGTATTTCGTCTTCTTTGATACCTAAACACCCGGTTACGATGACCTTACCGTTTTCAGCTAACGCCTCGCCAATGGTATCGAGCGACTCTTGTACTGCTGAGTCGATAAAGCCGCAGGTATTGACAATGACAAGCTCGGCATCGTCATAGGTACTCACCACATCATAACCCTCAGTGCGTAACTGAGTTAAAATACGCTCTGAATCCACAAGATTTTTTGGGCAGCCAAGACTGACAAAACCAATGCGATGGCCAAGTTCTATTTCAACCCCTTTTGCGACATCTTTAATGTGTCGCTCCTCAATGACCTTTTTCGGTGTCTCAAGTGTGGTAGTTTGTTTAGGGTTGAATTGGTTTACCGTCATATAGAGCTTGCCTCAGATTGATATTCATTAACGCCGGTTATTGTATCAGCTTTCATTATTAAGCGGTAATATGCCAGATTGCTCGTTGAGCCATTGCACAAAATACACCATATCAGGAATCAAAACTGCGCCATAAGAAGTATGAATCAAATTTAATGCGCTGAGCTTCTTGATGGCTTTGTGTATCGATAGCACCGTGACACCGAGCCTAATCGCTAAGTCTTGTTGTCGTAATTCGATTTTGTTGTGTTGAGTTTGGCTATAAATTTGATAGAGATATTTAGCTAATTGAACATGAGTGGGTAAGCGAATGACATCATCTAAGCGCTCTAACACTTTGTGTAGCCTTGTGGCGAGAGACTGTAACAAAAAAGTTTGCACTTGCGGTATATCAGTGAGAAGTTTGTGCGTTTGAGACGCACTAATCTGTAATATCTGACAATTATTCATTGCAACTGCGTTGTGCGTTCTAGGTAAGTTAGCCAGTACTGTGAACTCACCAAACACCTCACCCACACCTAAAATGGCAGTGAGATAATAACGGCCTTCAATATCATAGTTACCTACTTCCACCTCTCCAGAAACCACTAAGGATATACCCGGTTTCTTATCACCACGGTCGTGGATCAGCTTGCCAACTGGATAGTGAACAAGCTTGCCATAGGCTAAGCACTTCTCGAGCATCGGGCCGGGCATCGACGTATTGTTACTTGTAATAAACATTTTTTTAATAAAACTATATAAATATATTTTTTGTGATGATACCTAACTTTACAATGAATACAATAATAGGAGAATGATATGTCTTACCAAGTAGCTATATTGTGTGTGTTTATTGGCTTTGCTTTGATGGAAGCGTTTAAAGGACGCCTTTTTCGCAAAGAATCAGAAGTTGCCGATGATGGCAAGGTGGAATTCATCAGCACGATTGTATTGTTTGCGCTGACCCAGCCACTGGTATTATTTAGTGCTGGTGCTTTGGCTAGTGTGGTCGCTCCTGACCTGGAAAGTGTGCTAGTTGGCACCTCGGTGTTTGTTCAGCTAGGGCTCTTATTTGTCTTCGATGACATGATGCAGTACTGGTGGCATCGAGCCAGTCATACGTTTATTCCATTGTATAATTTGCATCGTGCGCATCATAATGCCAAGTATATGAGTGTGCGTATTGTGTTTCGCAATAACATCTTTTATTACGCGATGATGCCCTCTATTTGGTTCTCTGGTATTCTGATTTATATGGGGTTAGGATGGGTATATGCTTATTATTTGGTGGTTAAATTAACCATTATTATGGGGGCACATGCTGAATGGAAATGGGATCAAGCGCTTTACAAAATCCCAGTACTCAATCCTGTCATGTGGGTGGTAGAACGAGTCATCTCTACCCCTTCAACCCATAGTGCCCATCACGGTTTGCGCAAAGACGACCCGGCAACCAATTACAAAGGAAATTATGGCAATATGTTTTTCTTTTGGGATATTTTGTTTGGTACGGCAAAGATTACTCGTCAATACCCAGCCAGTTACGGTGTAGAGGGGATGCGCAGAGCAAATTGGAAAGAGCAGTTGGCTTGGCCTTTATATAAAACCCCGCGCACTCAGTCTGGAGCTCCAACTCAACAGGCTCAATCTGCGAATCAAAGTTAATTTTCTGATTGCCCAGAGGACAGCATAAAGTCATTCAAAACGCTGATATTGGGGTCTTTTACTAAACGTTGGTAACAGATCCCTACAATGCAAAAGACCTGACGTAAAAATACTTCACCTAAATATGCACCATTAACGAATGCGATTGATGAGCTAGAATAATCGAGAGTAGTTTGAAATTCTTCGAGTGTAATATTGACTACATCTTGAGCAGATTGTGACATGACCTGCTCGAGTTCTACGTGTTCCATTGTAATGTGTGTCACTTTGCAAATATCTAAGCTACCGTAATTTGTTTTTGTGCCAATATCAAATCAGATAACAAACGAGTGCCTGGGCCAATATTATCTGGTTGAGGAGTGATAAGATACGAGCTGAGTCGTTTGTGTGTCGAACCGTTGATATTCAGTACATAAAGCTCATCATTCTCAATGTATTTTGACACCTTGTGTAATGGTAACCAACAAAACCCAATTTGCTGTAATAACAAATCAATTGCTGTATCGAATTGAGAAACAGTCCAGCGGTTTTCAGAGCGCAACCAACCGGATTGCTCTTGTGGTTTATTCGAGGTGTCTTTGATGACGATTTGACAATGCTGCATCAAAGCTTCGGCATCGATAGGACTTGGCATGCTTGCAATGGCATGTTGAGGATGACATACAGCCACAAAAGGCATATCGACTAAGGGTTCCCCCAAGTATCCAACTGGCACCTGATGCGAGATGACTAAATCAGCCCAGTGTTCGGTGATTGCATCAATGGTCCCGGTTAGAACCGTGTCGATTATTTTTAGACGTGAACCTCGAGATTCAGGGATAAATTGTTGTAATGCGGGGTAGAGCAGGTTTCTATCAAACGCTAGATCCACGGCCAAAGTGATCTCTGGCTCCCATTCTTGATTGATGTTTTCTGCGAGGTTCTCAAGCGATTCAACGTTCTCAGTCAGATACCGAGAACGACGCAACATGACTTCACCCGCCTCCGTTAAATAGGCTTTGCGGCCGCGGATTTCAAGTAATTGTACGCCTAATACGGACTGTAATTTTGCCACTGCGTGATTCAGTGATGATTGGCTTTTATTAAGGGCTTGTGCAGCTTTCGCATAACCGTCATAGTCCACAACAGCTTGCAAAATCCGCCACTGTTCGAGTGTGGTTTTAGGACGGTAACTCATCCATTATCCCCTTGGTTATTGTTTGCATATCCTTTCATCATTCATGCACATCCTTGCGATCTGAAACGTATTTTGACTCGTAAAAATTAGTTATAAATAATTTTACGAGTTACGTTTAATGAAATATGGGTTTATCCTTCCTTTATTTGCACTGATAGCGCTATCTCTAATACAAGTCCTAACACACTTTTCTATTATCCCTTCAGGTTTCAGTACTTTGCAAGTGATTAATGGACAAATTGGCGATTATTTTTATGCTTTAATATTCCTAATTATATTATTGGAAGCGATCGTATTTGTTGGTTTTTATTTTCCAGGACAATTTTTTGCTGTGTTATTAGTAGTTGGCTCAGAACCAGATTTAAAGGGAGTTACTTATCTAACTATCGCTATGGTATTGGCCGCGACACTAGGGTCTGTGGTTAACTTTGCACTGGGCAGAAGACAGATGCAAGATAATTCTAAAAATAAAGAAATTACCTTAAAAAACTTACTTTTAGCAATGATTCATATAAATTCCTTAGCTTTTTTTATGGTCTCACAAGGAGCTAAGGGACAAAGTTGGAAAATCGTTTGGTTAGCCGGACTATTGAATTTACCATATTATTTATTGTTGATAGCAGGTACTGCAATTTTAAGTGAAGAAATTATGCAGTTAGCAGAAAATACTTACTTTATTTTTGCTGCTTTATTTATTTGGTTACTAGTTGCTCTTGTTTTGGATATAAAAAATAAAAAAAGTTAACGAATCTTTTCAAGAACTCTAGATACTGCAACAAAGCCAAATGTCGCAGTAACCGCTACACTTGCGCCAAAACCACTGGTACAATCTAGTCGAGTAGAGCCTTCTTGTAATGATTTTGTTGTGCAAACAGAGCCGTCTGGTTGGGGGTATTTGAGTTGTTCTGTGGAGTAAACACACTCTACACCAAAACGTCGCTTGGGGTTCTTGCTAAAGTGATACTGCCTTCGGAGTTCACTGCGTAATTTGGCACTTAAAGGGCACTGAATTGTTTTCGCTAAGTCACCGGTGGTGACTTGTCTAGGGTCGGTTTGTCCCCCCGCACCACCTATGGTAATGACTGGGATCTTGAAGCGTTTGCAATGCGCAATAACGGCAGCCTTGGCGGATATAGAATCACAAGCATCCACAACCAAGCGTCCATCTTTTGGGATCAACTCTTGAACATTCTCGGGTAGCACAAAATCTTCTACCTCGTTTACTGTTATGGTGGGATTTATATCTCTTAAGCGTTCAGCCATTACACTTACTTTAGGCTGTCCAATGGTGCGTTGTAACGCATGAATCTGGCGGTTAGTATTGGTTACACAAATATCGTCTAAGTCAACTAAGGTCACTTCACCAATCGCACTACGGGCAAGTCCTTCTGCAATCCAGGTACCCACGCCACCGATGCCAATGACCATCACATGTGCATTTTGAAATTTGTCTAAGCTCGTTTCAGAGTACAATCGAGCGACACCACCAAAGCGTTCTTTTTGCATAAAATTGCGTATAATCTAGTAAACTTTAGATATTTTATCACAGGCCAAAACCGAAAAGGAACGTATGACGATAATTTCCCACACAGTGCAAGGCATTGCTACCCAAGATGGAGCCGGCGTAAAACTAAAACGAATTATTGGGCAGCCTTTATTACCAAGACTCGATCCTTTTTTGATGCTAGATGAATTCGGTTCAGATTCTGCGCAAGATTATATTGCTGGCTTTCCGCCTCATCCACATAGAGGTTTTCAAACGGTCACTTATATGTTGCAAGGCAAAATGAGGCATAAGGATTCAGTCGGTAACTCAGGTCTTATAGAAGACGGTGGCTTGCAGTGGATGAACGCAGGCAGAGGAATTATTCATGAAGAAATGCCTCAACAAACGCATGGCGTTTTGCGCGGGTTTCAGTTGTGGGTCAATTTGCCCGCGCACCAAAAGATGAGTGAGCCGAACTATCAAGATATTCCTAGCTCAATGATTCCAGAGGTTATTTTAGAAGCCGGTAAAGTGAGAGTGTTAGCTGGCCAGTTTCACAATATTGACGGAGTTGTGAATACAACAGCGGTCAAACCTCAGTTTTGGGATGTACATTTGACTGAAAAACAGGATTTTCATGCCGATACAGATCCTGAACAAAGTGGTTTTATTTATGTATACGATGGTGAGGTCAACATTGCCACTAAAACAATCACTAGGGGTGTTTGTGCGGTACTTTCGCTGAGTGAAACAATCTCAGTTAATGTAGAAAGTGAGGCAAAGTTTATATTTGTCAGTGGCAAGCCAATTAAAGAGCCAATCGTACAATATGGACCATTTGTGATGAATACTGAAGAAGAAATACGTCAGGCTATTAGCGATTATCAAAATGGACAACTGACATAAAAAATTGTCTCGATGATTTGGCGAATATGCGACTGATTGACTACACTTTAAAGACATTTGTGAGTAAAGGAATACAACAATGATCCCTGTTATTTTAGCTGGTGGTTCAGGTAGTCGCCTGTGGCCCAAGTCTCGTGTTGCTTATCCCAAGCAATTTTTGAAACTCACCTCTGAACAAAGCATGTTACAGGACACTCTAACGCGTTTGCCGGTGAGTGGTACTTCTGCGCCGTTAATTATCTGCAATGAAGAGCATCGTTTTTTGGTGGCGGAACAACTGCGTCAAATCAATCATCAGCATCAAGGCATTATCCTTGAACCTATTGGGCGGAATACAGCGCCTGCGATTGCCCTGGCCGCCCTACAAGCGATACAAAATGCTCACGACCCCATGTTGTTGGTATTGGCTGCCGATCACTTGATTCGAGATGAAAAGGTGTTTCATCAGGCCTTAGTTAAAGCCCGCGCGCTTGCTGAACAAAATTATTTGGTTACTTTTGGGGTAGTACCAGAAGAACCCCATACAGGATATGGTTATATCAAAAGCGGTAGTTCAGTCTCACATAAAGAAACGTTATTGGGCTATCAAGTTGCGCAGTTTGTCGAAAAACCCAATATGGCAACGGCACAAGATTATGTGCAAAATGGAGACTACTACTGGAACTCGGGTATGTTTATGTTCAAAGCACAGGCATATTTAGACGCATTGAAGATCCATTCACCTGAAATTCTTCTTGCTTGCGAGAGAGCACTTGAAGGGTCTGAACAAGATTTAGACTTTATTCGTGTTGCAGCTGAGGCATTTTCTGCTTCTCCAGACGATTCGATTGATTATGCCGTCATGGAAAAAGCAGAAAATGTAGCCATGGTTCCGTTACAAGCGGGCTGGTCTGATGTGGGGGCGTGGTCATCTTTGTGGGATGTGGCAGAAAAAGACTCTTATGGCAATGCGTTCGTAGGTGATGTCATGGCCACACAGTCACACAACAATTATGTCAATGCAGAAGGGCGTCTAGTTACGTTAGTAGGATGTGATGACATGGTAGTAGTTGAAACCAAAGACGCAGTATTGGTCGCTAAACGTGATGCGGTTCAAGATATCAAAACCATTGTCAATCAACTCAAGGAACAATCTCGTCCAGAATTCCAATTCCACAGAGAAGTATTCCGTCCATGGGGAAGTTACGATTCGATAGATAATGGCGAGCGCTTTCAAGTTAAACACATCACAGTCAAGCCAGGTGAAAAGCTATCTGTACAAATGCATCATCATCGTGCAGAGCATTGGATTGTGGTTTCAGGCACGGCGAAGGTTACTTTAGGTGAAGACACGCTTTTGATATCAGAAAATGAATCTACCTATATTCCGATCGGTGAGGTACACGCTCTAGAAAACCCAGGCAAAATTGAACTGGAATTAATTGAGGTGCAATCAGGAAGCTATCTTGGCGAAGACGACATTGTGCGTCTTTCAGATCGTTATGGTCGCAGGAAAAGCTGATTATGTGATCTAACTTTTACGGTTAATCCAGAATCGTCATCACAAAGTGGCTGGCCGCAACGACTGCGGTCAGCATTATTCTCAATTTACTGTAGTCTTTTATCCAATCTTTTGGAATCAACAGAAACAACCTTTCATAAAACACTAAACTTACAAAACTTAACGTTAGAAAAGTAAGAGCCATATTGTTGGATAAAAAGCTGACGGCAAACCAGCCAAAGATACTCGGTAGCATGGCAACGTAAAGCATGTGCGGAGTATGTCTCTCCATTAAGGCGTTAAGCCATAATACACCACCTAAGAAAGATAAAATCAGTGCTGAATATTGCTTAAAATAAAACACACCTTGACTATATGAGATGAGCTCAATGGAAATTAATAACGGAATAGTTAGAAAAGGAATCAGTCCTGCAACACCTAACAGCCAAGCTTGAAATGGTAATCGATAGGCACTTTCTGGTTCGGGGACACTTGAATTGTGAGACATCTTTTCATTCCATCTTATGCATTGTGCAAATTCTATCAAGCGAACACAAAAAAAGCACTCCGTAGAGTGCTTTTATAGAATACAAGCTAATTAATTTTTGTCAATTGGCTGATAAGTACGTTGTGTTTCACCTGTGTACATTTGACGAGGGCGACCGATCTTTTGACCTGGCTGGCTCATCATTTCATGCCAGTGTGAAATCCAACCAACGGTACGTGCAAGAGCAAAGATACACGTGAACATGTTTGTTGGGATACCGATTGCTTTTAATACGATGCCTGAGTAGAAATCAACATTAGGGAATAATTTTTTCTCTGCGAAGTATGGATCAGACAGAGCGATGCGCTCCAATTCCATGGCCACATCTAGTAACGGATCGTCTAGTTGCAATTCAGCAAGCACTTCATGGCAAGATTCACGCATGACTTTGGCGCGAGGGTCTGTGTTTTTGTAAACACGGTGACCAAAGCCCATTAAGCGGAATGGATCAGACTTGTCTTTCGCACGAGCAATGAACTCAGGAATGCGGTCAACCGTACCGATTTCTTCTAGCATGTTCAAACATGCTTCATTGGCACCACCGTGCGCAGGTCCCCACAACGATGCAACACCAGCAGCAATACATGCATAAGGGTTTGCACCAGAAGAACCAGCGAGACGAACTGTTGAGGTGGAAGCATTTTGTTCGTGATCAGCGTGCAAGATGAAAATGCGGTCCATTGCACGTTCAACCGCCGGGCTGATGTGATAATCTTCGGCCGGAACAGAGAACATCATGTTTAAGAAGTTCGCAGCATAAGAGAGATCGTTGCGAGGATAAACAAAGGGTTGTCCGATGGAATACTTATATGCCATTGCAATAAGGGTTGGCATTTTTGCAATTAAACGATGCGCAGAACGAACGCGTTGCTCAGGACAAGAAACATCTAAATCACTGTGATAAAAAGATGATAATGCACCAACAGTACCACATAACATCGCCATCGGATGCGAATCATTCAAGAAACCGTGGAAAAACTTACCGATTTGCTCGTGCACCATAGTATGGCGTGTGATGGTATTTTTAAACTCTTTATATTCTTCAGAAGTTGGTGCGCTACCGTGGAGGAGCATATAACACACTTCTAAATAGTCTGATTTTTCAGCAAGTTCACCAATTGGAAAACCACGATGTAGTAACACACCTTCAGCACCGTCGATAAAAGTAATAGAAGAATCGCAAGAACCTGTAGCTAAGAAACCTGGGTCATATGTAAAATACCCAGTACTGCCTAATGTGCGAATGTCGATGACATCATTTCCAGCAGTCCCTTGTAAAATTGGAAGTTCTACTTCCTTGTCACCAATAGTAAGAATGGCTTTATCTACTGCCATATTTTGTTCTCCTCAGATTGTTTCTTTTACATATCTTAACTGCGTTATGTAAATAAATAAACCTTTTGCAAAGGGGCGTATTTGTAAGGGTAAAGTAACATTAAGTCAATTTTTATGACAATTTCCTTAATAAATGGTGTAAATTGCCATTTATTATACTGTTCATGATCATTTACTTTGCTACTAATGTCTTAACTAGACACAGAAAATTGTAATTGTATAATGCCCTCGGTATACTTACATTGCTAAGTGTATCGGATGTTGAAGGAATATATTTAGCTTACAAAACGTTAACAAATGGTTAACATTTGTAGTTTTTCGGATGAAACAACGATTTATAGCAATTAACGTTAAATTTACAAACATCTATGTAATACGTTTGAAGGTAACGTCAATGTTAAAAATCCCTACGAATGAGAAATAGGCAAGTTATTGTGAAAAAGCAAAGACCCGTAAATTTAGATTTAAATACGATTAAATTTCCACCGTCTGCTATTTCATCGATTTTACACCGTGTAACAGGTGTGGCGATGTTTTTTGCTTTGTTGTTTGTTATTGCAGCGTGGGCAGTCTCTTTGAGCTCAGCCCAAGGTTTTGCAGATGTACAGGCAGCAATGAACGGTTTTTTAGGTAAGTTCATTACCATCGGCACAATTTCAGCCTTAACCTATCATATTCTTGGCGGTGTACGTCATGCAATCATGGATATGGGGCACTGGGAAGAGCTGGAATCAGGTAACAAAAGCGCGCAAATCGTCATTGGCGCTTGGATTGCTCTAACATTAATCATAGGGGTGGCATTGTGGTAACCAATCAAGCAACAATCAAACGCGACGGCGTCCAAGACTGGGTGTCATTACGCGCTACAGCACTTATCATTATGCTGTTTTCTTTCTACATCGGTTGGTTTTTCATTACCACTGACACAGTAACTTATGACGTGTGGCAAGGTTTCTTTGGTTCGTTAACGACCAAAGTGTTTACTCTTGCGGCATTAGTCTCAGTCATGTTACACGTTCGCATAGGCCTATGGCAGGTGCTAACAGACTACATTAAGCCAGCTGGATTACGTGCTGGTTTACAATACGTGTTAAATATTATTGCCTTCGTCTATGTAGCGGTAGGCTTATTTGTACTTTGGGGAGTGTAATAGACGATGGGTATTCCAGTTCATGAATTCGATGCCGTTGTAATCGGCGCTGGTGGTGCGGGTATGCGCGCTGCTTTACAAATCTCTCAATCAGGTCAGTCTTGTGCTTTGCTTTCCAAAGTATTCCCGACTCGTTCTCACACTGTATCTGCACAGGGTGGTATCACAGTAGCATTGGGTAATTCTCACGAAGATAATTGGGAATGGCACATGTACGATACGGTCAAAGGTTCAGACTATATTGGTGACCAAGATGCTATCGAATACATGTGTAAAACGGGTCCTGAAGCTATCATCGAAATGGAAAATATGGGTTTACCTTTTTCTCGTACAGATGAAGGTAAAGTTTACCAGCGCCCATTTGGTGGTCAGTCGAAAAATTTTGGCGGTGAACAAGCAGC
>JALRKK010000044.1 GCA_023268935.1 Glaciecola sp. | reverse complement strand
GAGCCTTCAGCGGGTTTAGAGCCCTCAGCGGGTTTAGAGCCCTCAGCGGGTTTAGAGCCCTCAGCGTCTACAGAGCCCTCAGCGGATTTAGAGCCCTCAGCCCATTTAAAACCCTTGGATGAACCAGAGTCTAAAGAAAATCCAGTTTCTTTCACTTCGGAAACGGTTTCTGAGTCAGAACCAGCAGCATTAGTGCCGGTCCCTCTCCCAAATAAACAACAAGAGCAAAGTGCCCCAGATATTTCTCAAGTAATTACTGCATTAGAAAACGCCGATCCAGATGTGGATGGACCATTGCTTGCCAACGTGAATTTGGAAACTGAGACAAGTGATGAAACCACCTCGATTGAACTGGTTTTCACCTTTGCTGAAGACTGTTGGATTAAAGTGACCGATGCAACAGGAAACGATATTGCATACGGTGTGAAGGACGCTGGGCGAATCATGCCCGTTTCAGGTATGCCACCATTTTCTGTGGTACTAGGAGCACCTGCAGGCGTTTCGATTAGTTATGCTGGAACCCCAGTGGATTTGTCTGGTTTTCCTTATAATCGAACTGCACGATTTAATTTGCCATTGGAGGCGCAATAGTTATGTTTACCGAATCCCCGATTAAACGTCGTCAATCTACTCGAATTAATGTGGGCTCTGTACCGATTGGTGATGGAGCGCCGATTGCAGTACAATCAATGACGAACACACCTACTACTGATGTGGCCGCTACCGTTGCACAAATTAATCGAATTGTGGCGGTAGGCGGTGAAATCGTGAGAGTTTCGGTTCCGACTATGGAAGCAGCAGAAGCGTTTAAACAAATTCGTCAACAAGTCTCAGTGCCATTGGTTGCAGATATTCATTTTGATTACAGAATCGCCTTAAAAGTAGCCGAATATGGTGTGGATTGCTTGCGGATTAACCCGGGTAATATTGGCAATATGGAACGAGTGCAATCGGTGGTTGATTGTGCCAAAGATAAGGGTATTCCGATTCGAATTGGTGTAAATGGAGGCTCATTAGAACGCGATTTACAAGAAAAATACGGAGAGCCAACGCCAGAAGCGTTAGTTGAATCTGCGATGCGTCATGTTGATATATTGGATAAGCTCAATTTTGATCAGTTCAAAGTATCGGTAAAGGCATCTGATGTATTTTTAGCAGTTGGTGCATATCGCTTGCTTGCTCAGCAAATTGACCAACCTTTACATTTGGGGATCACTGAAGCGGGTGGACAACGTGCTGGCGCAGTAAAAAGTGCTGTTGGCCTAGGTATGTTACTTGCTGAAGGTATTGGCGATACGTTGCGTGTATCATTAGCCGCTGATCCAGTAGAAGAAATCAAAGTCGGGTTTGATATCCTCAAATCATTGCGTATTCGTTCACGTGGAATCAACTTCATTGCTTGCCCAAGTTGTTCTCGTCAGGAGTTCGATGTTATTAATACGGTCAATGCGCTAGAGCAACGAGTCGAAGATATTTTGACCCCAATGGACGTTTCTATAATTGGATGTGTGGTCAACGGTCCTGGTGAAGCTGAAATTTCAGATTTAGGTTTAACTGGGGCACGAAATATGAGTGGCTTTTATGAAGATGGTAAGCGTCAACGAGAACGCATTGCAAATTCTGAATTGGTTGATGTATTGGAGCAAAAAATTCGCGCAAAAGCCGCGCAACTTGATCCCACTAAGCGCATCGATGTCACGGAAGTGTAGCAAGTTGTTAAATTACACACTTAACACTATACCTGATTACGTAAAGCCCATATAATATGGGCTTTATTTTTTGTTATACCATGTGAGATACGCAGTGGCCAAAACGTTACAAGCCATCCGTGGGATGAATGATTGTTTGCCTAATGAAACAGGTATTTGGCAATACGTAGAATCGATTTTACGCGATACAGTTGCCGCCTACGGCTACCAAGAGATCCGTATGCCGATTGTCGAAAGTACCGAATTGTTTAAACGCTCCATAGGTGAAGTGACCGATATTGTCGAAAAAGAAATGTATACCTTTGATGATCGCAACGGTGATTCATTGACGCTGAGACCAGAAGGTACAGCTAGTGCGGTGCGTGCAGGGAACCAGCATGGGTTAATTTATAACCAACAACAGCGACTTTGGTATCTAGGTCCTATGTTTCGGCATGAGCGCCCACAAAAGGGACGTTATCGTCAATTCCATCAATTTGGTGTAGAAACTTATGGTCTCGCTGGCCCCGATATTGATGCTGAAATCATCGCTATGAGCGCTCGCTTGTGGAATCAGTTTGGTATTTCTGACAAGGTACACTTACAGCTGAATTCACTGGGTTCAAATGCTGCACGCGAGGCTTATAAAGTTATTTTGGTTGAGTATTTACAGGCCAACTTTGACGCTTTGGATGAAGATTCACAACGTCGTTTAGAATCTAACCCATTACGAGTATTGGATAGCAAAAATAGCCAAGTTCAAGCCGTCGTTGCCAATGCACCTAAGCTATCAGATCATCTTGATGAAGAATCAAAGCTGCATTTTGCTCAATTATGTGAACGTTTGACAGATTTGGGTATCTCATACACCGTTAATGACAAACTCGTTCGCGGCTTGGATTATTACAATGCTACGGTATTTGAATGGGTGACTGATGCCCTGGGGGCGCAGGGGACAGTGTGTGCTGGTGGTCGTTATGACGGTTTAGTTGAGCAACTTGGAGGCAAACCTGCCCCTGCAGTTGGTTTTGCGATGGGAATGGAGCGTATTGTTTTACTCCTGACAGAACTGGGTTTGACTGACTCCGTTGCTCCACCAGTCGATGTGTATGTCACTGCATTAGGCGATGAGGCGAATGCCTATGCCATGCAGGTCAGTGAGGCATGTCGTGATTTGACCACTTTGCGAGTCATGCAACATTGTGGTGGCGGCAATATGAAAAAACAACTCAAACGCTCGGATGCTTCAGGCGCTGCGGTAACATTATTACTCGGCGCGGATGAAGCGACTGAGCAAAAGGTAACAATCAAATATATGCGTGGTGACGAACCACAGACAACAGTGGCTTTAACAGATTTGGCCGACGTTTTAACACAATATTTTAGTAACTAAAAAGGTTATTTTTACTATGGAACAATTCGCAACAGAAGAACAACAAGTCGAGGCGATTAAACGTTTTTGGAAAGAAAACGGCACTGCTATTATTTTAGGTGCCGTTCTTGGATTGGGCGGTCTATGGGGCTGGCGTTACTATGATGAGTTACAAATCACTGCCAAAGAAACTGCTTCTGCTGCTTACAACGATATGATTCAAACCCTCGCAAGTGAAGATCGTGTAGCGGCGACACAAGATTTCGTAGCAAATAATGGCGACACAGCATATGCGGCATTAGCTGGGTTCATCGGTGCACAAGCAGCAGTCCAAGCTGATGATTATGCAAAAGCTGCTGAGTTGCTACAGCAAGTCGTTGCTTCTACAACCGATGCAACCTTACAAAATGTCGCGCGCGTACGCT
>JALRKK010000122.1 GCA_023268935.1 Glaciecola sp. | reverse complement strand
ACGGCATCTTCATCGTCGCCATCAAACGAAAAAATCGCACTGTGATCGAACATATGTGCCACCGCACCCGGGGCGCCAATTTTGGCTTTGGTCTTGGTAAAGCAATTACGAACATCTGTGATGGTACGGTTGTTGTTGTCGGTTAAACAATCCACAATCACCATACAGTTACCTGGACCAAAACCTTCATAACGCGCTGGAACAAAGTCTTCACCCGCACCACCGGCCGCTTTGTCGATTGCTTTATCAATAACGTGCCCTGGGACTTGGTCTTTTTTGGCTTTTTCGATTAAACGCTTTAAGGAAAGGTTGGTTTCAGGATCCGTCCCGCCATTTTTGGCGACCACGTAAATCTCTTTACCGTATTTGGAATAGACTTTGGTTTTTTGCCCAGCGGTTTTCGCCATGGCATTTTTGCGAACTTCAAATGCGCGACCCATAAGAACTCTCTTAATATTGTAATTTTAGATTCGGTTTAGTGTATTAGTTTATCACGGCTTAAGGCAAATGCGCCAACGCAAGGTAGTCCTCAGATTGCATCTCTTGCAATCGTGACAAACAACGGCGAAATTCAAAATTCAATCGTCCTTCGGTATACAACTCTAACAAAGGCACTTCGGCGGAGATAATAAGCTTTACGTTGCGCTCATAAAATTCATCGACCATCGCAATAAAACGCCTAGCAATGTCATCCGTCGCCAACCCCATTTGTTCAACGTTGGCTAACAGTACCGTGTGATACAGCCGAGATAACTCCATATAATCCGCTTGAGAACGGGGGCCATCACACAGTTCGCGGAAACTGAGCATGAGTACCCCATCGGCGTTACGCAAACTTGTAATAGGACGATTCTCAATCGTGATCACTTCATCGACTGTACCGGCTTCAGGCGCAAGTTGCGCAAAATAGGTGTCCAAATTCAATTGCGCTTGCGCATCTAACGGATGATGATAAATCTCAGCTTGTTGTAAGGTGCGCAAACGATAATCCACACCACTGTCCACGTTCACAATCCGCGTATTTTGGTTGATGAGCTCTATGGCGGGTAAAAAACGCGCCCTTTGCAAGCCATTGCGATACAGCTCATCCGGAACGATATTGGATGTTGCAACCAAGACAATGCCTTGGGCAAATAGATTCTCCATTAACGTCCCCAAGATCATGGCATCGGTTATATCCGAGACAAAAAACTCATCAAAACAGATCACTCTCGCCTCGTTGGCTAAACGCGCGGCTACGATTTTAAGTGGATCGGATTGCCCGTCTAAGGTTTTGAGTTCACTGTGCACACGATGCATAAAGCGGTGAAAATGCACGCGCATTTTGCGCTCAAATGGCAAGCATTCATAAAACGTATCCACGAGATAGGTTTTGCCACGACCCACGCCGCCCCAAAAGTAAATCCCTTGGATACTGGGTCTTTGCATGCCTTTACCAAAGCGCGCTTTGATTTTGACGCGCCAGGTGAGTTTTTTCTGAGGCTGAGTTAACTCATCATACAGGCGTTGTAATTCACGCACCGCGTTCTCTTGCGCGGGATCGTGACTAAAATCATCGCGTTGTAAATCAGCTTGGTATTTTTGCCAGGGGGTTAACTGCTCGGACACACAGAACTCATACAAGGTAAAAGAAAGCCGCTATAATAATACGAAATGAATTTTTTTTGAAATCCGACACAGGTAGCAAGGACAAAAAAAACATATAGTGCTATAGTGCCGTTGTATTATGAAAAAAGTAGTTTGAGATAGCGTTATGCAAGACATTTTTATTTATGCCAGTTTGTTGATTGTCGGTGTGATTGTTGGTGTGGTCATCACAAAGATTGCAGTAAAAGACAATAACGACAGCGCTACCGCCACACAAAAAGAACAAGCCACAGCCATGACTCATGCCCAACTACGTGAGCAATTAGTGGTTGCTAACCAAACTTTAGAAGAGTTTGAAACACAAATAGAGATGTTCAAAAATCATCTCACTGAGTTCGATTATATATTAACTTCACATGAACAAAGTGAAGATCAGCCACGAATTGCTTTTTTTGGCGAACACGCATCTCCATATATACGTATGAGTCAGAAAACGCCGAAAGAACAGGCTAATCCAGAACATCAGCCAAGAGATTTTTCAAACTCTAGCTCAGGACTTTTTGCGGGCGAGCCCACCGACAAAGCAAAATAAATCTGAACTATTCATCTTGGTCTCGAGTCTGTTGTTAGGCATTTAACCCATAACAATAGGAGAACGGTTAAGATGAATCAAAGGTTGCGAACGGCCTGTTTGACAGGCGTGCTTACTGCCCTGACCCTTGCCCCCATTAGCCAAGCCACAGCGGTTGGTATCCCTTTTTTTGGCGATGATAAACAAACGCCATCACTTGCGCCCATGCTTGAACAAACCATGCCGGCCGTGGTGAGTATCAAAGTCGCCGGGACACAAACCTCTAAACAACAAATTCCAGAGCCATTTCGCAAGTTTTTTGGTGCGCCGCAAGCAACTGAGCGCCCTTTCCGATCATTGGGTTCTGGGGTTATTATTAACGCCAATGAAGGCTATATTGTTACCAATGCCCATGTGGTAGCAGAGGCCGATGAGATTGTGGTTACGCTCAATGATGGTCGAGAGTTTACTGCAAGTAAAGTCGGTTCCGATGAGCAATCGGATATCGCTCTTATTCAAATCGACGGCGAAAATTTGTCTGAGATCCAAATAGCGGATTCCGATAATCTACGCGTAGGTGATTTTGTAGTCGCCATTGGTAATCCATTTGGTTTATCGGCGACTGTCACTTCTGGTATCGTTAGCGCATTAGGACGAACCGGCATCAACCGCGGAGGGTTAGAAGATTTCATTCAAACCGACGCAGCCATCAATCGCGGTAATTCTGGCGGAGCATTGATTAACCTCAAAGGCGAACTCGTTGGCATCAATGCGGCGATTTTTTCTACCGATCAGAACGGTGGTAACGTCGGTATTGGCTTTGCTATTCCTTCTAAAATGATGCAAAACTTGGTCAACCAAATGATTGAATTTGGTGAGGTTCGTCGCGGCTTGTTGGGCATCGCTGGCAATGATGTGGATGCAGGTCTGGCTGAAGCGTTTGCCTCCACAGTGAGTAAAGGTGCCTTTGTTGCGGAAGTCACTCCTGACTCAGCCGCGAGTAAAGCGGATATTCAACCTGGTGATATTATTACTCGCGTTGACAACGATGTCATTGAAAGCTTTGCCGAGCTTCGTGCCAAAGTCGCTAGTATGGGCGCTGGCGCCGAAGTGACCCTAGGCATTATACGCAAAGGAGAAGAGCTCGATATCACCGTCGTGTTAGGGGATGCAGGCACTGTGACCATGACTGCTGCAGAAATTCATCCTGCATTTGCTGGCGCGACTTTTGAAAATGGGACAGATCTAGCAGGTAATCGAGGCATTGAGGTCACGGATATTGAGCCACGCTCACCAGCGGTACAGCTAGGCTTGAAACAAAATGACGTTATCATTGGCGTGAACCGCCAACGAGTCAACAATGTTCAAGAATTGCAGGAACGCATGGAGGCTAGCAAAGATAATGTCATTGCTCTCAACATCCGTCGCGG
>JALRKK010000114.1 GCA_023268935.1 Glaciecola sp. | reverse complement strand
ACTGGCTTTGGCTTTGAAGCGAGTGATGAATTTCTCAAGATGCGCAATATGCGCTTGTTGTTTCTTGTATTCTAGGCTTTGTAGGCGCAAGCGCTCTGCTTTTTGCTTTTCATAAGCGCTATAGTTACCGGTATACGTCTTCAGCTGACGCTGTTCAAAGCTGATAATTTGATCGGCAATAGCATCGATAAAATGTTTATCATGTGAAATCAGTAACAAGGTGCCTGTATATCGTTGTAACCACTTTTCTAACCAGATAACTGCGTCTAGATCCAAGTGGTTAGTCGGTTCATCGAGTAAGAGTAGATCCGACGGACATAAAAGAGCTTGGGCCAAATTAATGCGCATCTTCCACCCACCAGAAAAATCATCGACCGGTTGGGCTAGCGCCTGTTGACTAAAACCTAATCCCGACAAGATAGTCGCGGCTCGCGCCTCGACATCATAATGCCCAGCGCTGGCTAGTGCGTCGTGTAACAGTGCGATTTCTTCTCCGTGATCAGCCGCTTCCGCTTGCGCCAACTGAGCCCGCAAGTCACTCAACACTTTGTCACCTTGAATGGTGTGCTCCAAAACACTTAATGCAGTCTGCGGGGTATGCTGTGCAACGGAGACCATGCGCCATTGTTTGGGAATGGATAACTCACCAGTCTCAGGCGCCAGTCCACCGGTAAGCATGGCAAACATAGACGATTTTCCGCAGCCATTAGCGCCGATAATAGCGCATTTTTGTCCGGTAAAAATATCGATGCTACAAGGTTCGAGCAGTGTTTCGGCGCCTCGCATAAACGAGACTTGAGTCAGTTTGATCATGTTACAGGATAAATCATAAGATCTTTAGGCGCGCATTCTACCACTAAATTCGCAAAGATTTTATGATGCATTTGCGTATAATGAGCGTATTAAAATGATGCGTAACTTATTTACTACCAACTAAACCTTATGTCACAAGAAAAAACACGTAAACGCTTTATCGCCGGAGCGACTTGTCCGCATTGCAAAGCCCAAGATTCCATCATGTTGTATTTTGAAAATAACGTCGAAAAATTACAGTGCGTTGAATGTGATTACAAAGACACTCAATCACAAACCGACGTAGAAAGCGCCGGCCAAAATACCGCAGATGTAATTGGCGTATTTAAACCTTAACCTCATCATCGAGGTGCTAATTGTTAATAATGCGGCGGCGGGGTTTCTTCACTCGCCGATGCAATGTTACTTGGCTCCATACTTTTGACCTTGTCTAGTACATGTTTGAGCTTAAATTGCACATCATCGAGTTGTTTCTGCTGTGACGCTAATGCTTGATTGAGCGCTTCAATCGTATCTTCTTGAAACGCTAATTGAGTTTCTAAATCTATTATCTTCTGTTCTAATGAGTTCATTTATCTCACTTTTTAGTCGTATAACTTACAAAATTGGGCCATTAATTTTACCAAAAAAACAAAAGTAAGAGATTATCAAAATCTTGTAGTTTTGTGCTTTAATTTCAATTATGCAATAGGAAAGCTTCTCGAGCAAACTGCAGATAGGGACATCCGCGTTAATTTTATTATCCACATTTGTGGGATACCTTCATTTTATCTTTGATAACCCAAGATATTTATTTTTTGTCGGTCAAATTGACTTTTTTGTTATCTGTTTATTCGTCGTGTGCGTAATTTATCAATACTATATTGATGGCTACGGCTTTATACTTTTTGTATTGTGCAGTGGCTTATTGATGGTGATTAACCATCTTTTTTTAACCAAGTGATCTTGCGGTGTTTAGGCATTTTTTTTAACTGCGCTTCGACTTTGCAGGCAGCACTTCGGTCAGGAAACTCCCGATACGCTAAGAGTTCTAGGGGCCGATTAATCTTAGTAAATTTCGCGCCTTTCCCAGCGCAGTGTTGGGCGTAACGTCGCTCTAAGTCGTTAGTTGATCCACAGTACAACATGTCGTTTTCACACTGCAAAAGATAGACGTACCAAGTTTTGATCTGCGCACTTTTCATGTGCGCATCATGCGCGACTCAGTCACACTTGTCAAAGCATCGATTACTTTAGAGGCAACTGAACAAGTACTTAATAACCAGGTCAGAAGTAGGATTTTTAGGCTCAGGTGTTGGCATCTGCCTGATTTTACAGTAGATTGCGTAGTATCTTTTCGACGATAGCCAATGCTGGCTAGTTGATCACATACACTCAACGGAGAATTCCTATAATGAAACGTTCAATTGTGGCGTTAGCCACCTTATCTGTATTAGGGTTAACGGCCTGTGGCGAACAAACTAAAGCGCCAGAAGAAGCCCAAACGCCATTCGAATTAACCACGGACGTGCAGCGCCAATCTTATGCCCTAGGCTCAAGCATGGGTGCGTTTGCATTGTCACGCAAAGCGCAGTTAGAAGAGCTAGATTTACCATTTGATGAAGAAGCGTTACGTCGCGGCTTTTTAGATGGACTTGCCGAGCAATCCGTATTAAGCATGGAAGAAATGCAAACCATTATCCGCAACGCGGATCAAGAAGTGCGCACCAAACAAGAAGCGCTAGCCAGTGCTCAAGCGGAAGACAATATTGCCGCAGGCCAAGCGTTTTTAGCTGAGAACGCCACAAAAGAAGGGGTTATCACAACGGAATCAGGTCTTCAGTATGAAGTACTCGTTGAAGGGTCAGGTACTAAACCGGCCGCAACCGACACGGTCGTAGTACATTACAAAGGGACATTATTAGATGGCACTGAATTTGATTCATCATACAAGCGTGGAGAACCAGCGTCTTTCCCTCTTAACCGTGTCATCGCGGGTTGGACTGAAGGGGTACAGTTAATGTCAGAAGGTAGCAAATACAAGTTCTACATTCCATCTGAACTCGCTTATGGCCCTCGTGCTACCGGTAACATTACGCCTAACTCAACCTTGATTTTTGAAGTTGAATTGATTGATGTGGTCGATGCAGAACCGGCGCCTGAAAGCAAGTAACACTATTACCAATCTCTTAAAGGGAGCTTAACGCTCCCTTTTTTCAAGCAAACGTATATAAATTAATCTTTTTAGTCTATAATTATTCTAAATTTATAGCATGGATTATGGATGAAACGCGGTCTTACCTTACTCCAGGTTTTGATACCTTCATTGCTAATTATTGTCGTGTTAGGTGGTTCGGTATGGCTTGAGCTCAAACAAGCAGTTGAACAACAAAGAGCACAAAATGTTGTCCGAGTTGAAAATCAAGTTACCCTCCTTGAGAACATCTTTGATGCAGAGTTTTCCAACGTAGTTCAAGATCTGCTATTACTCAATCGCAATGTGCCATTCGGCTCTATAAATTCTTTGCTCTCTCAGCGCGAAAATATATTACAAAGTTGGACAGATATCCTTGTCACCCACAATAAATATCAACAAATTCGATTTATTGATACCAATGGCGATGAGCGCCTTAGGATTGAAAAAACGACAACAGATGGTCGCGTGATTATCCCAGATGCTTTGCAAAATAAAGCGAAGCGAGATTACTTTATCCATGGCATGCAGCTCGAGACAGGACAAATTCTGATCACAGACTTTGATTTGAACCAAGAGTTTGGCCAAGTGCAAATCCCTTACAACCCAACGATTCGATTCAT
The DNA here is from genome assembly GCA_023268935.1 of Glaciecola sp. Taxonomy (GTDB): domain Bacteria; phylum Pseudomonadota; class Gammaproteobacteria; order Enterobacterales; family Alteromonadaceae; genus Opacimonas. Next base: position 28,102 of record JALRKK010000114.1, on the reverse strand, counting down.
CGCGAAACACCCCTTGGGTCTCATTGTCATCAATTACTCATTGATTGAGTTATTTGCGGATCTGGCAGATGTGGTCAAAGACCAAATTTATTTGATCAACGAGCACGGGTATTTTTTGGCGCATTCGAACATCAATCAATTGTGGGGGTGGCTACTTGATCGACCTGAGGCAAATTTTGCCAGACAATACCCGAAGCAATGGCAGGCATTATCTAATGGCTCCCGACAAATCGACGACCAGTGGTATTTGGGTCGAGTACTCTATCTGCAACAAGACTCAAATATCCTGCGTCCACAGGTGTTTGTTGCTTATCCACTCAAACGTCCAAGCTCTTTGTTTGAAACTATACAAGAGCAAACCTTGTTGCCGTATCTACTGATTACCACACTCATTTTTATTCTACTGATGGCATGGATTTATAAGACTTTAATTCGCTTACAAGCAACGACTTTTGAAGCCACTGTCGCTAAAGAAGAAGCCGAATATGCGCTCAGTGTCAAAACGCGCTTTTTAGCCAACATGAGTCATGAATTACGTACCCCACTCAATGGTATTATGGGTTTTTTTGAATTGCTCACAAACGAGCCTTTGAACAATAAGCAAATGAACTATGCTACCAATGGCTTTAACTCTTCAAAACTGCTCGCACGCATCCTCAATGACATCTTGGATGTGAGTAAGCTCGAAGCCAATCAGCTTAATATTACGGAACATCCCTTTCGGTTAGATACCTTGTTGCGCGAAGTTGGTACTCTGTTGTCCAGTTCGATCAAAGATAAGTCCATCGAGCTGTGGTTTGATGTTGAACCCAATCTCAATACGTATCTGTTAGGCGATGATATTCGGATTCGCCAAATATTGCTCAATTTGTGCAATAACGCTATTAAGTTTACCGACCATGGTTATGTCAAACTCACTGTGCAACAGCTTGCAACAAGTGACAAAATGGTCACCTTAGCATTCTCAGTGGAAGACACTGGCATTGGGATTTCAAAAGCGAATCAAGCGCGTATTTTCGATAGTTTTGTGCAAGTCCACGACGAAAATGATTTCAATAAATACGGCGGTACTGGGTTGGGTTTACATATCTGTCAATCATTGCTAGCGCTGATGGACAGTCAACTGGAGGTGCGCTCTGAAGAACATCACGGCTCGGTCTTTTCGTTTACGTTGCAACTGAGCAAAGCCAAGATGCCGCATTTAGGTAAAGGCGTAATAGATAATTTAAATCATGTTCTGCTCAACGACATGCATGCCATTATTTATTCGGACAATGCACTAGCGTTAGATATTTTACCCAAAATGATCAGTAACTTTGGTTGGCCAACCTTTGTCTGTCACAACAGAAATGAACTGCTTTCACAAATTCAAGCACTGCCAAGTGTCTCCATAGTGATTATTATTGATCGCAACGAGCAACGCCAAGAATTGGCTTCTGATTTACAACAAATTGCCAGTTTGACCAAAGCGTTTTCCAATCGCTTAGTGTATATGTTGCTCAGTGCAAGCGAAGGCTTGCAAGCTCATTTTGTTTCGGAGCAGCTGACTTTAGTGGATGGTGTGTTTATCAAACCACTCACGCAGTCGACCTTGTACGAGACCATTTTGGAAGGGTTATCTCATAATATACAGGGTTCAGAGTCGACCTTAGTTGGCAAAAACGAACTGACTAGCCATATCCGAATATTGCTAGTAGAGGACAACTACATCAATCAAGAAGTGGTGCTGAATATGCTCGAATCAGAGGGATACAGTGTGGATATTGCAGAAAATGGACATGAGGCGCTAGATTATTTAAAAGACCAGAAACGCCTGCCTGATATCATTTTGATGGACATGCAGATGCCCCTAATGGACGGTATTACCGCCACTCAGCATATTCGCAAGCACAATAATTGGCGACACATCCCCATTATTGCCATGACGGCAAATGCCATGGATGAAGATAAGCAAGCCTGTTTAGCCGCAGGTATGAATGACCATATAGCAAAGCCTTTTGAAAAGTCTACTTTGCTCGAAAAAATCGGCTATTTAGCTGTTAAGAAACACCTTAATTAGTCGTAGTGTGCTCTTGTTGTTGCTGTAGCTTCTGATATTCCTGTGCAGTCAAAACAACGTGAGTGATTTCCTCACCATTGCTGATCATTACTGGCTCGTTATGCGATGAATATAATGCATCGCTTGGGGTATTCATGAATGATTGGTAATTTAAGGTATTCATGTTGTGTTCTCTTGTATTTTTGTAGGGTTCATCTTGTATATTAGCAAAAGAATATAAGCTTGCACGTAAGACGATATGGGAATTTGCGACATATCAAACATTCACGCGATGAATGTTAATCGATTAAGGCATTTACTTGATCGATATTTACTGTCGGTGTTTGCCTGTATTTTGGTACACTAAACCCTAATCATTCATTGTCGGCCATTTCATCAGGTATGCAAAAAGCCAATTTAATTACCCCAACAGGATATCGCACCTTACAAGCCGAAGAAGACCAGCTATGGCGAGTGGAGCGTCCCGAGATCACCCAAAAAGTCACCTGGGCAGCGGGTCTTGGTGATCGCTCGGACAACGCCGACTATGCCATGAATAAACGTCGGTTACGGCAAATCCATAGCCGGGTGAGGCATCTGCGCAAGCGCCTAGCCACTGTTACTGTAGTGGAGCCGAACAAAACGCAAGAAGGCAAAGTGTATTTTGGCGCTTGGGTAACTCTTGAGGATGAGTCGGGACAGTTTAAAACCGTGCAAGTCGTAGGCACCGATGAGGTGAGTTTTCACCGCGCACCCTGCTCCATTGATTCGCCTCTTGCCCGAGCTATGATCGGTAAAGAAGTCGATGATGAAGTCGAAGTGCGCACACCCAATGGGAAAACATTGTATTTTATCAACGCCATCCGCTATGACAGTGAGTAATTTATGACGAGCTTTGCCCAAAGAGTGATCGAGTTTAATCACGGCTTAGACGCAAGTATGCCTCTACCCGAAGGGGTGCGTATGATGAATCCATATGTTGAAGGGAGTCAAAGCCGTGCTATTTCTGATCAGTTCTATCGCAAATATTACTCTGATGAACGGCCTCGAAAGCTCATTTTGGGCATAAATCCTGGGCGCTTAGGCGCTGGAACAACCGGTATTCCATTTACTGACAGTAAACGACTTGCCGAAGTATGCGGGATTAAAGCGCCATTTGTCTTGCATGAGCCATCATCGGTATTTGTTTACGATGTGATTGAAGCATACGGTGGTGTCGAGGCGTTCTACCGCGATATCTTTATTGGTGCGGTTTGCCCATTAGGCTTTACCAAACTCAATGCCAAAGGACGTGAAGTCAACTACAACTATTACGATAGTAAAGCCCTCACGGATGCGGTGATGCCGTTTATTCTCAAAGCACTTCGTAACCAAATTGCGTTAGGCGTCTGTACTAAGCGAGTCTTTGTATTTGGCAATGGCAAGAACTACGATTTTTTGTGTAAACTGAATCAACGATATGATTTTTTTGATGACATCGTACCGCTGGAGCATCCCCGCTATGTCATGCAGTACAAAAGCAAGCAAAAAGCGTTTTACATTGACAAATATCTACATGCATTCAGGGCGTAAATACTGTGATTACCCTGGTTGAATCCGTCATCACATTGCCAGTATAATGCTTTTTTTTCCGATATTCTCCAGCATTCATGATTATCCAAACTCTTGCATCCGAACTATCCGTTCAGCCTCAACAAATTCAAGCCGCCGTCGCCTTATTAGATGAAGGCGCCACGGTTCCGTTTATCGCACGTTACCGCAAAGAAGCCACCAATGGTCTGGACGATGCTCAGTTGCGTCTTCTCGAGACTCGCCTTGGCTATCTACGTGAGCTAGCTGAGCGCAAACAAACCATTCTCAAGTCCATTCGCGAGCAAGACAAGTTGACGCCAGAGCTTGAGGCACAGATCAACTCAGCAGAAACCAAGCAACTATTAGAAGACCTATATCTGCCTTACAAGCCAAAGCGCCGCACCAAAGGCCAAATTGCCATTGAAGCGGGCATTGAACCACTCGCGGATTTGCTTTATCGCGAACCTGAACGCACGCCAGAAACCGAAGCAGAAGCCTATATCAATGTCGATGCTGGGTTTGCCGATACCAAGGCCGTGTTAGATGGCGCTAAGTTTATTTTGATGGAGCGTTTTGCAGAAGATGCCATGTTGCTGCAAAAACTGCGTAGCCACATGCAAGCGCAAGGCTTTGTCGTTGCCAAAGTCATGGCTGGCAAAGAAAAAGACGCCGTCAAATACAGCGATTACTTTGCCCATCAAGAAAAATACAAAACAGTTCCCTCACATCGTGCCTTAGCAATGTTTCGCGGCCGCAATGAAGGCTTTTTGGCGTTAAATATTACGCTCGACCCAAATGCTGAAAGCCCTTTGACCCGCTCGGAATGCGAAGATATGATCGCGGCTTATTATCACATCAGCGATGCCGGTCGACCGGGGGATAAATGGCTCCAAGGGGTAGTAACCTGGACGTGGAAAATCAAAATTTTACTCTCTTTGGAAACCGAACTATTCAATTCATTAAGAGAAAAAGCCGAAGCCGAAGCGATAAATGTTTTTGCTAAAAATCTCAATGATTTGCTTATGGCCGCGCCAGCTGGACCCAAAGTGACTATGGGACTTGACCCAGGTATTCGCACAGGCGTCAAAGTCGCTGTCGTCGATGCCACGGGTAAAGTGGTAGCAACTGCTACGATTTTCCCCCATCCTCCACAAAACGCATGGGATAAATCCATCCGTACCCTTGCGATGTTATGTCAGCAACACAAAGTGGATTTGATCAGTATTGGTAATGGCACCGGCTCGCGTGAGACAGACAAGCTGGTTGCCCAGATGCTTAAGCAACACAGCGAACTCAAAGCGCAAAAAATCATCATCAGTGAAGCTGGTGCTTCAGTATATTCAGCTTCAGAACTGGCCTCACAAGAACTACCTGGCTTAGACGTTTCTTTGCGTGGTGCCGTATCGATTGCACGTCGCTTACAAGACCCGCTGGCCGAACTGGTTAAAATCGAACCCAAAGCCATTGGCGTTGGCCAATACCAGCACGATGTTTCGCAATCGCATCTTGGCCAGTCTCTGACTGCGGTCATTGAAGATTGTGTAAACAAGGTTGGCGTGGATTTGAATACCGCATCTCCGTCTTTGCTGGCTAATGTTTCAGGGTTGAACAAAACCTTAGCACAAAACATCGTGGCTCACCGTGATGCACATGGTGCCTTTGGTTCGCGCAAAGATTTGTTGGAAGTGCCGCGTTTGGGACCCAAAGCGTTTGAGCAAGCGGCTGGATTTTTGCGTATCAACGGCGGACTAAATCCATTAGATGCGTCATCTGTGCATCCTGAAGCGTACCCTGTGGTCGACAAAATTTTGCTCAAAACCGGTGAGGCAGTCAATGATTTAATCGGAAATACCGGGCTATTGCGTAAGTTAGCACCTACTGACTTTATTGATGAGACGTTTGGAGAGCCCACCGTTAAAGATATATTGAGTGAATTAGAAAAGCCCGGACGTGATCCTCGACCTGAATTCAAAACCGCCAGCTACAAAGAAGGTGTTGAGACCATGCAAGATCTTGTGCCAGGCATGATCTTAGAAGGCGTGGTATCGAACGTTGCAAACTTTGGCGCCTTTGTCGATATTGGGGTGCATCAGGACGGTCTAGTGCATATCTCTGCGTTGACTGATGGTTTTATTTCCGATCCTCGAGATGTGGTCAAAACAGGCGAAGTGGTCAAAGTCAAAGTGGTCGAAGTGGATATTGCGCGCAAACGCATTTCTCTTACGATGCGTCTGCATGATGAGGTCGTTGCAAAAAAAGGCACTAAACCTTCTGGCTCACAACGCAACGAACGCAAACCACAACAAAATCATAACAGTGGCAGACCGCGCAGTGCACAACCCGCCAAGCTAGGTGGGGGTATGGCCGATGCGTTTGCCGCTGCTATGGCTAAACAAAAGAAATAATTTCTTCGACAAATGCTTCACGCGCCGACATAAATGGCGCGTGAGAAACATGTTCCATTATAACAGTCTTCGCTTTGGGTTGGAGTAAGGCGATTTGATCAGCTGCTTTGACTGGAACCAATGCATCCAGGCGACCATAAAGCCTCAACGTGGGCACCTTAATATTACCAATTTGAGTTTTCAAATCAGTCGTTTGCAACAATTTCAGTCCTTGCAATAAGCTGGCTTCACAGGGTTCAGGATAACGCGCAATGGCCTCTCTCAAAGCCAATATGTCAGCTTTAGCATTAGGCGCTCCCATCGCTTGAATGGCTAGGAATCTTTGCACTGTTGTTCGGTAGTCATGCGCTAATTGAGTTTCAAATGCCTGCAGCACTTCTGGCTTAATCCCTGGCCAATTGGGTTGTGCCATAAACTGGCAGCTCGTTGCAATACACAACAGACTAGCAAGGTTTTGCGGAGACAATAGCGCAATTTGTTGAGCGAGTAGGCCACCTAATGACCAGCCAAGTAGGTGACATCGACTGGGGAGGTGTTGACTGATGAGCTCAGCGCTTTCTTCAATTGCCCCAAGTGGAATATGTGCGTTGTCACCAAAGCCAGGCAGGTCGAGTAAAATTACCCCCATATACTGTGATAAATCTTCTGCAAGGGAGTCAAAGACTCCACTATTTAATCCCCAGCCATGTAGCAACACAATAGGTGGGTGAGTATCGGTGATTAAATCTGGGCTTAAGATCCGCTGTGAAAGTTGAGTCATTGAGGTAGGCTGAAGCTTTTTGATGCGAGCATTTTACCGTGTTTTTCTCTTTCATCCAAACCTGCAAAAATACATCCGAACAATGCTATGCCGTGATGCGTGAGTTTAATATCTGTTTACTCTGCGATATGCCAAGCACAGCAGTCATTTGTGCTGTCTGCCAACAGGATATGTTGTGGCACAGTGATGAGCAGGTGCAATCAGAAATATTAGAACAACTTTGGGTGCATCCTCGGCTTTCTCATCTCAAGTGCGATACATTGATTTGCCTTGATAAGTATCGCTACCCTCTGACTTATCTGATCCCTTTAATTAAGTTTCACGACCGCGCTGATTTGTCTACATGGTTAGCTGATCGTTGGTATGAGCAACGCTTTGCTTTGGTAAATACGCTACCAGATGCTCTGATCAGCGTGCCTTTGCATCCCAAAAGACTGCGCCATCGAGGGTTTAATCAAGCGGCATTGATTGCAGATAGATTAAGCACCCTCAGTTCTATCCCTCATCTAGCACATGCTGCCAAACGTAGAAAAGCGACCAAACGTCAGTCTGAATTACAACAAGCACATAGAGAGGCCAATCTTACCAATGCCTTTACGGTGGATCACCATGCATTAATTGGACTCAAACACATCGCGCTTGTCGATGACGTGGTCACCACTGGTGCAACGATGAATGCGTTATGCCAAGCGATTCAAAAGGTGGCACCACACTTGTATATTGATGTGTGGTGCCTTGGGTTAGCTGAGCTTTGACCACGCTTTAATTGATGGCGGGGCTCATGAAGATGGCGTTGGCCATGATTTTTTCCGTACCGCGCCAATAGCCTCTAAAATTGACCGGATCCACAATGGCAATGACTCGACCTTTGCCTTTGCGGTGCGCAACAAGTGCTGTGGTATTGCCAATCAATTCGTTCACTTCTGGCGCGGTATAACCTGCCACGAGTGGGAATGATGTGTACTTGGCCGCTTCAATGAAAGGTTTGTCGTCTGCTTGAAGCAGTAAACTGCTGGTTTTGAAAAATGGTAGTGTCTGGTTGTTAGTGACTCCCCACAGCAGAGGATGCGTCGGGTCTACTTGAGCCAGATGCACGGAGCCAGCGACTTGTTGTAACGCGCGATAAATATTGCGATCGGCATACTGCATATTCTCAAACATCACGGCATTGCGCACAGTATTGCGAGATTTTACAGTCGCTTGCAGCCAGCCCATGTCGCTGAGCCAGCTCAACCCCATACGTTGGCCGATCAAAGTACCACCTGACTCAAGCCAGGATTCGATTTGCGCTTGGCGCTTCTCGTCAAGGTCATTATAGACCCCGGTCACCACAATCAGATGCGTAAAATCGGACAGATCCACATCCGCCAGACGGTCTTTGTCTAACATGGTTAATGGCAAGCCAACCCGCGTATCAAGATAATGCCATATTGCACCAACCGCATTAGAGGATACGCCCACCCCAGTCAAAATAGCGACTTTGGGTAATTCCAGCGGTAACATGCTTGGGCTGCCCAAATCAATGCCTTCAATCGTAAAACCGGTTGCGAGGCTGTGCATTTTGATTGGATATTGTGCTAACGCTTCGTTTAACACATCAAACAATGGCACGTGAGGGTTCAAGCCAACATTAAATACCATTGCACCGGGCGCAAAACTCAGTGTATTACCTAATGTGTCATTCCCAGTAAACGGAGCAGTCGTCAAACGCACATTAACGCCTTGCTCTAACAAGGTTTGTAAAACCGCTGGCGCTTTAGCATCGTGCCACGGCAAAACATACGCCACCGCACCAGGTTGCAATGGCTGCGAATCAATGGCCAGTTCAGTAATCGGTGATGCGTTAATTTTGTTGGCTTCGCGCTTGGACAAACGGGCATAGTCAAGATTATAAGCCAGTGGTAAATTCCAGTTCGAGACATCGTAGAAGGTGTTATTGGGAAAAGACTGACGCTCAGAAAACAGAGATTTGAGCAATCGATATTGTGATTGGTCAAGGCTGACAAACACCGCTTTTCCGGCTTGGTAAGATTTGTTGTCTTTGCGCACGTCTTTGTCGAGCAAAGACAGTTCAATACGATGGGCGTTGAGCTTTTCGACAAACGCTTGGTTACGGGTCTGGTCATCACTCAAGCTGATCAAGAATCCGCCTTCGTCATCTTCTTTGATCAGAGTTTGCGTCTCTTGATAAAACGCTGCGTGATGATTTAAAAACGCGGGTTTATTTTCTAACGCCCCTTGGAAAGTTGAAAACGTAGTCGCGATTTGGTTTTTGATTGTCATCGGAAAATTAAGCAAGCCATTGATCGACATCTGTTGTGCCCCTCGTGAGCTAGCTTGTTCAAACAAAATCCCGACTGTGCCATGCGCATCGGGATAGGTTGAGCCTTTACCATAATAAAAGTCGTCAAAGCGCTCTTGGGTGTAATAGAGCTGTTGCTCATTATCTAATGCCTTAGCGTGGTATTGGGCCAGCACATTGGTAAGTTGGATATTCTTTGGATTGGTTAATGGGTGAGTGCGATCAGGTACTCCAGGTTGGAAAAAATACGTTGCATTGGTACCCATCTCATGAAAATCTGTCAAAATATGCGGGCGCCATGCTTGGTATTGCGCTACACGAGCTTGGGATTCAGGATGCGTGAGCAACAACCAATCGCGATTCAAATCAAACCAATAGTGGTTGGTACGACCGCTAGGGAAACGCTCTCTGTGCTCGCGATGATAAGGAGAAGCCGACGGGTTTTGCCCATTATGCATATTAGTCCACTGCGCAAAGCGGGCTAGACCATCTGGATTCAACGACGGGTCGAGCAAAATCACGGCATTTTGCAACAAGGCATCAACGCTCTCGCCTTGGGCCGCCGCCAGATAATACGCCACTAACAATGCGGCATTACTGCCTGAAGGCTCATTGCCATGTATCGAATACCCCATATACAAGACTAACGGCGCATCATTTTTTGGACGAGTACCTGCGTCAATATGCTGCATATGGGTTTGTTGGATTGCGGCAAGACTAGCCAAGTTATCCGGGTGAGAGATGGTCAAATTCAGAAGTTCACGGTTCTCATGAGTATAACCAATGACCTCAAGTTGAATCCGATCCGATTGCTGAGCCAAGGTTTTCATATAAGTCACGAGCTGATCATGGCGCACGTGCCAAGTACCAACCACATCCCCTAATACCTCCTGAGGTAGGCTAATTTTGGGGTCATAGGAAACGTTCGTGGGTAGGTAATCCAAATCTGATTTGGGGTAGAAAACATTGTCGGCAGTGAGGTGTGAACTGGTGAACACCATACACAGGGCACATACTGATGCCAAAATCTGTCGCATATCATTGTCCTTTTTATATTTTGCCCATATTATGCAATTAAACATGAAAAAAGCCAATACTTGACTGTTTTACTCAAGTAATAATGGTATACTTACCCTATTGTGACTTACATAACTGATGACGCCAATTGGCAAAGGATAATGAGATGATCAGTATTTCCGAAGCAGCTCAAGCACACTTCGTCAAACTCTTGCAGAACCAAGAAGACAATACCAACATTCGAGTATTTGTGGTGAACCCCGGTACGCCAAGTGCTGAATGCGGTGTGTCTTACTGTACGCCAGATGCCGTTGAGCCCAATGATGTTCGCTTGCCATTTAATGGCTTTGATGCCGTGGTCGACCCTGAATCAGCCCCTTTTTTGGAAGAAGCTGAGATTGATTATGTGACCGACCAAATGGGTTCACAACTCACACTAAAAGCACCAAACGCCAAAGCCCGCAAAGTCGATGCCGATGCGCCGTTGATTGAGCGCGTAGATTACATCATTACTACTGAAGTAAACCCACAGCTTGCCTCGCACAACGGCAAAGTAACACTCACCGAAATTACTGAAGACGGTGTTGCGGTACTTCAGTTTGGCGGCGGTTGTAATGGATGTTCTATGGTCGATGTCACGCTTAAAGAAGGTATTGAGAAGCAATTGTTGGAACAATTCCCAGGTGAGTTAACCGGCGTAAAAGACGCGACCGAACACCAAGCCGGCGAGCACTCTTATTACTAACCCATTAGCTTAGGATGAGCCACAGATGCCTCCCGGATTTTAACACTTCATTCAATAACACGGCGCCAACCCTAAACGGAGTTGGCGCATTTTTTTGTATGGTATACTAACCTTTGGTTTCAACTTGCTCGAGCATGGTGTGAGTTAGTTAGCGTCGACTGGAATTGCGCCGCTTTGGGCTGGACTTTTCTTAGCTATGTATCGATATTTGGGGGGGGTTGCCTCTCGCTTTAATCGCTTACTTTAAGCTTGTTTTGCTGTCGGTAATTCCCATACAAATGTCCACCTAACGTCAATCCCCGCAGCGCCTGCAACCCCAATAAGGCAAACCACAGTGCCATGTTTTGGACGTCTTGCATCAACCAAAATACCCCAAAAAAACCTACCAGCGCACTGATCACCATACTGTTGCGCATCACATCTCCGCGCGTGAGACCAATGTAGATACCATCTAGACAATAACACCAGTGCGCAAGCCAAGGTAGCAAAACCATAATGAAGTAGTAAGGCTCTGCGGCCAACCGCACACTCTCTTGATTCGTTAATATCGCCACAAATGAAGTGTAGCCCAGAGCCATAATCAGCATAAGGGCAAGACCAAATGCGTTGGACCAGACTAAACTGACCTTGATATCGCGCCACAACCCATGGGTTGCTTTGGCTTTTTGCCTTGCGCCTTCCTGCTCGCCAATCATTGCTTCTATCGCATAGGCAATGCCATCTAATGCCAAGGCGGTAAGGATAAAAAATTGCATTAATATTGCATTGACCGCCGCTTCAGTGACCCCATAACGCGCGCCTTGATAGATCAAGAAAGCCAAACACGCCTGTAGCATGAGCGCCCGGAAAAACAAATCGCGGTTGAGTTTGAGAATGCGCACGAACCTCGCTAATTGCCACCATTTTTGGCTCAAGCGCTGAGCTATCGGGGTAGCGCGAGTGATCATGTGTAAACTCAAAATAAACATCACCCATTCGGCAATGACAGTTGCATAAGCAACGCCCGCCACACCCAATGACAATCCGTATACAAAAGCAAAATTCAAGGCAATGTTGAGCACATTCACGCCGACTTGTAGCCACATGACGTAGCGCGTGTATTGTTGCCCGACCAAATACCCAATCGTGATGAGGTTAAACAGTGCAATGGGGGCATTGAGCATGCGAATAGACAGATAAGTATCCAGACTCTGGGCTGCCAAAGTAGGCAGTTCTGTAATACGTAAGATCAAGGAGATAAGGCCCACGTGACTGATGATAAGTGACATTCCTAACACCAGAGCTATCAGCATCGCCCGGGCGAGATCATCTAATCGTCCGGATTCGGTTTGAGCCCCTTTGGCTTGTGCTGACAAGCCCGTCATCGACTGGCGCAAAAACCCACACAACCAATATAATTGGGACAGCAAAAACGCCCCAACCGCCGTCCCTGCCAAATATTCAGGTGCACCAAGGTGTCCGAGTACCGCCGTATCCACCAAGCCCAAAATGGGCTGGGAGATATTGGCCAAAATCATTGGCAAAGCTATAGCAAGTAAAGTACGGTGTCGGCTTGAAGAGTGCGTCATGAATGGGTTTTTTCCTTGGCACTTTTGCGCCAAAACGATGCTAATAATGTAGAAATCGCTGTTAGCGTCAAAGATAGCGCTAAATTTGCTCCTGAAATATAGGCTATCACATTTGACGCTAGTCCGCCCGGTGCACAGCCGACGAGGATAATTCCTGCCGCAATTTCGGGCGGTAAGCCTGATAAGGTAGCAATACTCACCCCGATAATGGACATTATCGTGAATTGACAAACAATGCCTACCCCAACGCTATTTGGCATTTTGATCACGCGGGTAAAATCGGCAAGGCTGACCGATGTGCCCATACCAAACATGATCAGCATGAGCAGCGGCACAATCAAAGCGGTCAGTTTAAAGTCCCCGACTACTTGGAAGTATTGAGGAAAAGCCAAAGTGAGTATCACCATGAATAAAATGGAGATGGAAAATATTGTATTTTTTATCATACTTGAAGTGCCTTATGTCAAAGCTCATAATACGTTTTATTCAAACGTTTATCTATGCAATGGCAAGGAATCTTATTAATGTGCGACAGCTTTAAATTATGCATTAGTAATGTGGGCATATTGATATTATGTATGTTGAGTTGTTCACCCTTATTCGCTGAACAAAAAGCAATGCTCGACAACGCCGTAATCCTCCAATACCACCATGTGGCAGACAATACCCCAGCAATAACCTCGACGCGCCCCGATGTGTTTGCGGAACATATGGCGTATTTGGCCGAGCATTTTCATGTGATGCCACTCAAATCCATCGTTGAGGCCTTGCAAGCAGGACAACCACTGCCAGACAAAGCCATTGCGATTACGTTTGACGATGGCTATGCCAATATCCTAACCAACGCACATCCAGTGATGCGTCAATACGACTTCCCTTACACCGTATTTATCAACCCACCCGCCATTGGTGTCGCGGGTAATCAGTTGACCTGGGATGAGGTGTCAATGATGGATGCACAAGGCGCAGATTTTGCCAACCATACCTTGGACCATCTGCATCTTCTCAACCGCTTGACAAGTGAATCAGATGAAGCCTGGCTGGCACGTGTTATTACCAACATTGAGGAAGCTGAATCACAATTAGCAGACAAAGTTGGTTACTCACTCAAATACATTGCCTATCCTTTTGGAGAATTTAATACCGAGGTTAAACATGCCTTACTGGAACGAGGTTATGTGGGTTTTGCTCAATTTTCCGGTGGAGTAGCTAATTTCAGTGATTTTGGAGCGATTCCGCGCTTTCCGGCAGGCGGTCGCTATGCTAATTTGAAAACCCTCAAGACTAAAATGGCCAGTTTGGCGTTCCCAGTCATCGATAACTCGATTACCGACCCTGTGGTCACCACCGACATGCCTGCCGACATGACACTCACTTTGAATAATCGCGATTTTTATATGTCGATGGTGAGCTGTTTTTGGCAAGGTGAACGCATGGAGACTACGCGAAATGGCAATGTATTAACAGTCCCGTTGCCCGAGAAATTTCCCACGGGACGCTCGCGCATTAACTGCACAGTACCAAGCAAGGAGCACACCGGGCGTTTTTACTGGTATTCACAACCGTTTTTCAAAGCACGTGCCGATGGGTCTTTTCCAGACTAGCTAAGGGCTTCTCCTGATTAGACCTTGCTGTCCTAACCGCCAATGATCGCGGGTAAGTCAGCCAAAATTTGTGCCGTATCACTGATTGCGATTTGACCGGGCGCGTGTTGTGGTTTAAACCGACCAATGACATGACCGTCAGGATTGATCACCACCACTGAGCCTGAATGATCAACCAAATAGTTCGGCTTTGACGTGTCATCACTCATGGAATACATCATGCCCATGCTGCGAACCAAAGGATATAACTCCTTGTGCTCACCGGTAGATGCAATAAATTCTTCGTTAAAAAACGTAACATATTCTTTAAGTCGTTGTGGGGTATCGCGTTTGGGGTCAACCGACAAAAACCATACTTGTACAGGATGTTGTGATGGGATCTCAGCAATTTCTGGAAATGCTCGACCGAGCTCTGCAAGGGTGGTTGGACAAATATCTGGGCAGAACGTATAACCCACAAATGCCAATGTCCAGTGACCTTGCAAATCCGCATTGGTCATTGGCTGTTGTTCATGCGTGATGAGATTAAAATCCACTAGTTGACGCGCTTGTGGGTACCACTGCATGTACTGTGTGTTTGCTTGTTTAGTCTGAGTATTTAATGCTTGTTCTGGGCCCTTGGCCTTTTGGGAAATACTATACAAGGCAAAACCAACTATTAATGCCATCACGCCAAATATGACGTATAAGACACTGCCTCGCTGATGGGTTAATGATTTCATAGAGTAATCGGTACGTAATGGTCTATTAACAATACCACAAACAATAACATCAAATGAATAATTGAATACTTAAATGTCGCCATCGCAGTACCTGTCTCTGGGTGATATTTTAACTTCCAAGCGTAATATACAAAGCCAAGGTTCAATGCAGATGAGCCAATCAAATACAACATGTCCGACATGCCAATCAAATATGGCATAACCCCGATAACGCATAATAAAACAGTATATAGCAACACACAGGTTTTAGTGAACTCAACGCCATGAGTTACGGGTAGCATTGGAATTTCTGCTTTGGCGTAATCTTTTTCTCGATGGATGGCTAACGCCCAAAAATGCGGGGGTGTCCAAGTAAATATGATCAGCACAAGTAACAATGGATAAGCATGGATTTCGCCAGTTACCGCAGTCCAGCCTAGTAAGGGGGGAATGGCACCTGCTAGGCCTCCGATGACAATATTTTGTGGTGTCGCACGTTTCAGGTACATGGTGTAAATACCCGCATAACCCACTAAGCCTGCAAAAGTGAGCACCGCCGTTAACATATTGATCCAGACGGCTAATGCAACAAAGCCCGCCACTCCTAGAGCAAACGCAAACCACAAGGCATTCTGTTTACTCACTCTTCCTTTGGCAATCGGTCGGTTGATGGTGCGCGCCATTTTGGCATCGATGTGTTCATCCACAACATGATTGACCACCGCAGCTGCCGATGAAAGTGCGCCAATACCAAACAAACCAACCACAAGTACCAGCGGTTCGACCCAAGTCTCAGTCGCCAAACACATACCGACTAACGCCGTTAGCAATAACAACAATACAACATTGGGCTTGGTCATTTCGTAATAATCACGCCAGACTGCGCGTTTAATACTAGAACGGTCTGGTTTGGCGAGGGAAACGGTATTGGCCATGAAAAACTCCTAGACTCTGCGATATAAAATATATGTAATCATGACCATTACCAGTAATAAACATGCCGCAACCGCATTATGTAACGTGGCAACGGTTAAAGGTAATGAGTACACGACATTGGAAATGCCCAAAGCCACTTGGACGGTAAGCACCACTCCCATGGTAACCGCCAAACGGCGAATCAAATGAGAATGTGCTTGTGACCAAAGGCGCAATGCTAACCACACAATATATGCAGTCACAATAATGGCGCCAAATCTATGCATTACATGCATGGTCATGCGATCTTCATATGGATGCACGCCAAATTCGTAATTGTCTGCTTCTGGGATACTAAACGCCCCTGCAAAGTTGAGTCGCTCGGTCCAGTTCCCTTCACAAATTGGTAACTCGGTGCACGCTAGCGATGCGTAGTTCGCTGAGGTCCAGCCACCTAACGCAATCTGTATAACCAATAAGACCATGCCCAACACTGCCCAAGGAGCGATTTTTCTCATGTGTTGGTTACTTGAGGGAATACTAAATGGGGTTAAACGCAAGTACAGCAAAAACAAGCATGATATCACTGTGAAACCACCTAGAAGATGCATCATCACTACCGCTGGCAGCAGATTAAGTGTCACCGTCCACATCCCCAAGGCGCCTTGAAAACACACCATCAGCAATAAAAAAATCGGTAACTTTAAAGGCTGGTTGTGTTGACGTTTGAACAATGCCAAACCGGTGATGATGACAATAAACAACCCAAGAGTGGAGGCTGCATAACGGTGGATCATTTCATTCCAGGCTTTTTCAACTTCGACAGGACGTTCAGGAAATGCAGCATTGGCCGTATCAATGGTTTCTTGAGTCATGGGCACTCCTACGTGACCATAACATCCTGGCCAATCAGGGCAGCCTAAACCCGCATCGGTTAAACGGGTGTATGCACCTAATACAATCACAATTAAAGCAAGTAAAATACTTGCAAGTGCCCACTTTCTCATACTTCTTATTTATCCTATTCTTGAGAGCTTAAGCAGTTTTTTGATATCGCTTAATAATGCGCGGCTGCCTTCAACTGCTTCCGATTCGTCTACAAATGTTGGGTGTTTCAGCATGCCGTTATTTAATGTATCAACCACAAATATACCGTTTAACTCCACATTTTTAAACATGTCATTAACAATTTTTTGTTTGGCATTTAACATTTGGATGGTATGAGGCCCTTCATGTGCGCCGAATCGAGTGTAAACGTTCTGCCAAAAAGTGCTATTGAGCAATGACTTAGGGCTTGATTCGGTACTAATCACAACAGGTACGACGCGTTCTACGTGCTTGCCAAGGGAGAGATGAACTTGTTGCATCGCAAACAGAGTGTTTTCACATCTGAGATCGCACTCGGCGGGTAAGACGTACACCATCCGCCATTTGGGCTCGGTTTCCGCCAGTACCGGAGTAAGATCTAGGACTGGGTTCAGTAATTCCCCTTTGTTAGTCACACCTCGATTAAAAAAGTCCGTATCTAAGGCAATTTTTGCCAGGATCACGGGTAAAATGAAGGCAACGGCAACGAGTATGAGAGATTTTTTATTATTGCTTTTGACTGGGTCTGACATTCGAACTCCTAATTATTATTTGCGATTGCGCTTGGCTCCTAAACGCCAATAAATGACTACCAAAGCAATGGCTAACCCGAACCATTGTGCAGCATAACCAAGGTGTTTCATCGCTGGCATCACGACTGGCTGCCAACGGCGTTTAAAAGCAACGTCGGTTTCAATTAAGGTCAGCATAAAAGGCAAAAGCTCTATCTCACTGAACTTACTCAAACGGCCAAAATCGACTTCCTGTATGACTTTAGGGAACACACCATCATCAGTCGCAGTTTCCGAGACAAAACGATTCATTCCAGGTATTGTGACCATTGCTTCTGTATCGTTTATCTGTTCGGGTAATACTATATTAGGCAGTTCACTGCGTAATTCAGGAGCTTTAATCCAGCCAAAATTGACGAGAACAGCTCCATATTGGGTTTGCATAGGCACAATCACTTCGTAGCCAACCTGACCTTCAAACTGGCGATTATCTAATAAAAAAATGCGATCACTTTGCACTTGACCGGAAGCAAAGGTAGGCAAATCTCGAATATCTTCCTGATAATCGATGATCTCTTTTAATGAAAACCGGAACTGTTGTTGCTTTGCTTCAATTTGCGCTTCACGCTCCATTTTGGCGCTGTATCGTTGTGATTGCCACATTCCTAATGAACATAGCGCAAGAAAAACAATTAGTACAACTAAATGTGAAAAAAATGTTAAACTCTTACCATCACTCACAAAATATTGCCTTGGATAATCATGTTATTAAAAATATTAGTTACTGGCTTATTATTCTTTATGATTTTTAATCTGTTTAAAGCGATGCGCATTATGCTAAAAAATGATAAAACAGATGAAAATATGTCCAAGTATATTGGTCGTCGTGTGTTAACTTCGGTAGGCATTTTTTTGATCATTATTCTCGCTGTTGCCACCGGCCTGATTGAGCCGAATCCTAGACCATACTAAGTAGACTTTAGATTAAAAAGCAGCGCCATTGCGCTGCTTTTTGCTTTCTTTTGAACGTTATAATATATATACAAAGATAAACAGCATCACCCATACGACATCCACAAAGTGCCAGTACCAGCTGCCCGCTTGGAAAGCAAAATGTTCATCCGGTGTAAAGTGCCCTTTTAGTACACGGAAAAACAACACAATCAGGATGATAGTCCCCAAGGTAACGTGCATCCCGTGAAACCCGGTTAATAGGAAGAACGTATTGCCATAAATTCCCGAATCCAAGGTTAAACCTAATTCAGTGTATGCGTAGATATATTCTTCAACCTGCAAACCCAAGAAGATGACACCGAGTAAAATCGTTACACCCAACATCCAAGTAAGTTGCTTGCGTTTATTTTGTTCCAAACCTACATGTGCATAGTGCAGAGTGACCGATGAGACTAGCAAAATCAATGTATTGACTAGAGGTAAACCAAACCATCCCATTGGCGTTGTTTCCGTACCACCAGGCGTTTGCACCAATGGCCACATTGCTTCAAAACTCGGCCACAATACTTCATTGGTCATGGCGTTGTTTGATGCGCCTCCGAGCCAGGGGATCGCAATCATTCGAGCGTAAAAGAGCGCCCCAAAGAACGCCGCAAAAAACATGACTTCAGAAAATATGAACCATGCCATACCTTGTCTGTAAGACCGCCCTAGTTGAGCTGAATAAAGGCCAGCCATACTTTCATCGATTTGGTTTTTGAACCAGCCAGTTACCATGACAATTAATGTAACGATACCCAGGGTAAGGATATAACCACCATAACCTTCTTTACCCTTGGTCATTTCAACCGTAAAGTTTGCCGCGCCCACTGCAATGAGAAACAGTGCAACTGCTCCAACAATCGGCCATATACTGGACTCTGGGACGTAATATTTTTCGTACTCTTGCTGTTGTGCCATTCTTATTCTCCTTTACTTTGAACCCATAGCTGCTTGTGCTTCAGCTACGCCTTGTGCCGCCTCGGTGACGTCATACAAAGTATATTGCACGGTAAATTGTTCGATATCTTTCGGTAATTGAGGATCGATATAGAACTGCATTGGCATTAATGCTTCTTCCCCGGATAAAAGGGGCTGATTATTGAAACAAAAACATTCAGTTTTATTCAGATACAAGGCAGCTGTACCTGGTGATACAGACGGTATTGCTTGCCCGATAATATCGCGCGAGGCTGGATTTCGGACATAAAACTCAACCGTATGCAACTCACCTGGATGAACCTTAATGCGTTGGGTATTGGCTTCAAATGCCCAAGGCATACCGCGCATGGTTTTTGTTATGAACTCAATAGTTACTTCGCGTTCTGTATCGATAACAGGCGCAGAATACACTGCGGCAGTTTCGTTGGTTTTGCCATTGATACCCGTGAGATCACAAAATACATCATACAAAGGCACCATAGCAAAACCGAAACCAAACATCCCCAGGACAATCCCCACTAACTTCACCACCAAACGCGAGTTTTCCTGTTCTTGCGATGTATTGGGTGGGGTTTGTTCTTGATTCATAAATCCTGCTCCTATACCTGTATCAATTACTTAACTACAGGTGGTGTATCGAAGGTGTGATAAGGTGCTGGTGATGGGATTTCCCATTCTAGACCCTCTGCACCATCCCAGACTTGGTCTGATACTGGCTCACCCTTGTGGCGACACGCTTTGATTAACAGAGCTAAGAATATCAACTGTGATAAACCAAATGCGAAACCGCCTACACTGATCCACTGATTAAAGTCTGCAAACTGCAACGCGTAATCAGGAATACGACGTGGCATACCCGCTAGTCCAACAAAGTGCATAGGGAAGAACAGTAAGTTTACTGAAATCAATGAACACCAGAAGTGCCATTTTGCCAATGTGGTATCAAACATTACGCCAGTCCACTTTGGTAACCAGTAATATGCTGCAGCCATGATTGAGAACACGGCACCTGATACCAATACATAGTGGAAGTGTGCAACAACAAAGTACGTATCGTGATACTGGAAATCAACTGGAGTGATCGCAAGCATCAAGCCAGATAAACCACCAATGGTGAATAAGACCACGAATGCAATAGCAAACAACATCGGAACTTCAAATGTCATTGAGCCACGCCACATGGTTGCCACCCAGTTAAAGACTTTGACGCCTGTTGGTACTGAGATCAACATAGTGGCAAACATAAAGAACATTTCAGCTGCCACCGGCATACCAGTAGTAAACATGTGGTGCGCCCATACGATGAACGACAGCAACGCAATAGACGCAGTCGCATACACCATGGAGGCATAACCAAATAATGGCTTGCGCGCAAACGTTGGGATAATGTGAGATATGATACCGAATGCAGGTAATATCATAATGTATACTTCGGGGTGTCCGAAGAACCAGAAGATGTGCTGGAACATGACTGGGTCGCCACCACCAGCAGCATCAAAAAAGCTTGTGCCAAAGTATTTATCGGTGAGTACCATAGTCACTACACCGGCCAACACTGGCATGACCGCAATTAACAAAAATGCCGTAATCAGCCATGTCCAAACAAACATTGGCATCTTCATCCAGGTCATACCTGGTGCACGCATATTCCAGATGGTTACTACAACGTTGATTGCTCCCATGATGGATGAAATACCCATAATGTGAACAGAGAACACAAACAAGGCAGTCGAATCAGTACTATAAGTAGTAGATAGCGGTGCATAAAAAGTCCAACCGAACGCTGGGCCACCACCTGGTAAAAACAGTGAACTGATCAAAATTGCAAAAGCAAATGGTAAGATCCAGAAGCTCCAATTATTCATGCGTGGCAAGGCCATATCTGGTGCACCAATCATCATTGGGATCAACCAGTTTGCCAAACCAGTAAACGCCGGCATGACCGCACCAAATACCATGATCAAGCCGTGAACCGTCGTCATCTGGTTGAAGAAGTTCGGATCAACGATTTGTAAGCCAGGTTGGAATAACTCGGCACGAATGACCATCGCCATCGCACCACCAGTTAAAAACATTATAAAAGAGAACCATAAATACAACGTACCAATGTCTTTGTGGTTCGTGGTGAACAACCAGCGCTTTATGCCTTTAGCAGGACCATGATGATGGTCATCATGGTGCGCATCGTGCTCAAGAGTATCAGTTGCTGTGCTCATTGTGTGCTACTCCTAATTACCATTTGCTACTGCGTGGATGTCTTTGGCTTGCACCACATCCCCAGTGTTGTTACCCCATGCGTTACGCTGGTAAGTAATCACTGCTGCAATTTCAGATAAAGTTAACTGTTTAGAAAATGATTGCATGGCTGTACCCGTGACACCATTTAATAAGATATCGATGTGTTTTGGCTGGTCGTTCAATGCGATGTTACTGCCTTTTATAGCAGGAAATACACCTGGAAGACCTTCACCGTTTGGCATGTGACATGCGGCGCATTTCGCCATGTAGACCTTTTGTCCGTTTTCCATTAAATCATCCATAGACATATTCATGGCCAACAAACGTTCTTCTTCTGCTTGTGCTTGAGCGATAGCTTCGAGCTTCTCATCGCGCCACATTGCATAATCATCCGGAGATTTGGCAATAACAACGATTGGCATAAAGCCGTGGTCTTTGCCGCAAAGCTCTGCACACTGTCCGCGATATACACCTGGCTCATTAACCATAGTCCAAGCTTCATTAATAAATCCTGGGTTAGCGTCTTTTTTGACAGCAAAGTCTGGTACCCACCATGAATGAATTACATCATCCGAAGTAATTAAGAAACGGACCTTTTGCCCGGTGGGAATGACGAGAGGACGATCCACTTCTAACAGGTAGTTTTCACCTTTAGCAAACTTGTTATTGATTTGCTCACGCTGAGTGGCAAGGTTTGAGAAGTAGTTGATACCACTGTCCATGTACTTATATTCCCACTTCCACTGCGAACCTGTTACTAATATGGTCAAGTCCGATTCAGAAGTATCTTCCATTGCAATCAAAGTTTGTGCTGCAGGGATAGCCATAAGTACTAAAATGATGAATGGCGCAACCGTCCACGCAATCTCCACTTTAACACTCTCATGGAAGTTAGCAGGCTTGACGCCGCGAGACTTGCGGTGACGTATGATTGAAACGAACATCACACCAAACACGATTACGGCAATGCCGACGCAGATCCAAAACATGAGCATGTGCAAATCATAGACTTGCTGGCTTATGTCGGTAACGCCTTGACGTAAATTTAAATCGCTTCGCCCCGCACTCTCTGCTGTGTCTGCCAAAATAGGCACACTTGCCAGCACAGAACAACATACGAGGAAAAATTTAGTGAGTTTTTTCACTCAACACCTCCGCCGATTTTTAAGATAAAATTTAAGTTTGTAAATAATAAGAAGGGACTTGTAAACTTGAAACCTTTCTTTTGTTAAGCCTATGTTAAATGATGTTTACATGTTGAGCAATATGTTTATTTGAATTAAATTTCAAAATGATCCTTTTTTGTAAACCTTCCATCAAAAATTAAAAAAAAACCGCAAAACATCATATTTTGCGGTTTGATATTGATCTATAAAGGTATTTAAAATATTACATCCAGTCGGCTGAACGAATGACTCCTACTGCAATGCCTTCAATATTGAACGCTTGTTCGGCTAAATCGACGACAATCGGCTTAAAGTCTTCGTTTTCTGCGTGTAAATAAACATATTGCCCGGATTTCTCAAGTCGTTTAACTGTCACATCATCTTCAACCCTTGCCACAACAACTTGCCCATTGTGTACATCCTGGGTCTTGTGTACCGCTAAAAGATCGCCATCTAATATGCCAATGTCTTTCATACTCATTCCGCTGACCCGTAATAAGAAATCCGCGTTAGGTCGGAAAAGATTAGGATCGACTTGATAGTGGGACTCGACATGTTCTTGCGCCAGTAAAGGTTCGCCTGCTGCAACACGTCCTATCAACGGCAAACCGCACTCTTCGGGTTCGTCTTCCAATGGCACATTCAGTTTGATCCCTCGTGAGGTACCTGACAAAATCTCAATAAATCCTTTCTTGGCGAGCGCTTTGACGTGTTCTTCAGCCGCATTAGGTGACTTAAACCCCAGTTGCCGCGCAATCTCAGCACGTGTGGGAGGCATTCCGGTTTCAAGGATGGATTGCTTTATCAGATCCAAAATCTCTTGCTGGCGTGGCGTAATCGGTCTCATCAGTCACCTGTTCATTAATACAGTTACTGGTAGTATATCCAGTATATTTCAAAATGCAACCTTCTAAGAGACTCATTGCTAGATATGAACGTTGACCTTGCGTATAATTCTCGCAAAATTAGATATAGGAACCGATTTATGCGCTGGTGGCGTAAACTCTTTGCTTTTTTACTGTATTGGCCAATGCGAGTTCTGGTTAAAGCTCATACCATTCCTGCTCAAGTCCAAGATGAGCTGCATATCGATTCCGAAAAACCGGTTATCTATTTACTACACACTCGGTCCGTAGCCGATTTACTTGCACTTGCCTTTTCTGCACGCAAAGTTGGCTTGCCAAGCCCTTTAGCAAGTCAAATATTACCGGGGACTGACATTAAGTACCCTAGAGCATTGTTCCTTCATACCACGATGCCTGTGTTTGGCAAAAGACCGCGTAAAACGGATATAGAAAGTCAATTCACTGAGCTATTTAATATCCATCGGAAGCATCCTGACATGGATGTTCAATTTGTCCCAGCCTATGTTACTTGGGGCCGTGCGCCAGAAAAAAGCAAGCCAAATTTTAGCGATCTCGTCGTCGATGTTGCCTCACCCAGCTGGTTACGCAAACTATTTATTGTGATGTTTTTGGGACGTGATAACTTCGTGTCCTACTCTAGAGCCGTCTCTTCCAAATTCATGTCAGACCAACATGGTTCAGATGAGCACATCGCCAAAAAGTTATTACGAGTAGCCGCCACCCACTTCCAGCGCAAACGACAAGGACTAACTGGCCCCACCTTGCTCGAGCGACAAACCTTACACAGTGCCGTTGTCGGTGCAAAAGCAGTAAAACTTGCGATGCGCGAAGAAGTGCGAAGCAAAAATATCACCCCGATGAAAGCCAAACAACTTGCCCATGATTATTTAGATGAAATCGCCGGAGATTATCGCGAAGGCTTAGTGCGTTTTGCAGACCGGATTCTCACTCCAATATGGAACAAGATCTACAATGGGATCAGTGTCAACAACGCGGCCACAGTGCGTGAGCTCGCCCGCAATGGCCATGAAATTGTTTATGTACCCTGTCACCGTTCGCACATGGATTATCTGCTGCTCACCTATGTCATCTATCATGAAGGCTTGGTCACACCCCATATTGCGGCAGGTATCAATCTTAATTTTTGGCCTGCAGGACCGATTTTCCGAAAAGCTGGCGCATTCTTTTTACGTCGTAGTTTTGCTGGCAATAAGCTCTACACCGCTGTATTCAGAGAATACTTAGAATTACTCTTCAATAAAGGCTATTCCGTCAAATACTATCCTGAAGGCGGTCGCTCGCGTACAGGACGTTTACTACCTCCCAAAACGGGTATGCTGGCCATGACGTTACAAGCCATGCAAAAAGGCATCCAACGTCCGGTTAGTATTGTGCCGGTATACATTGGTTATGAAAACGTGATGGAAGTGGGCAGTTATATGAAGGAGCTTCGCGGCAAAGCCAAGAAAAAAGAATCTCCTTTGCAAGTATTATCCGCCATCAAAAAGCTGCGCAACTATGGCCATGGGTATTTGAATTTTGGTGAGCCGATCTTGTTGAATCAATTCCTCGACGAACACGCTCCCGATTGGTCGTTGCCAGTAAATGAAGAAGACAAGAAGCCAAGCTGGTTATCGCCAGCCGTCAATCGCCTTGCCGATGATGTAATGTTGGAAATTAACAAGTCTGCCGCCATCAATGGCATGGCCTTAACGGCATTGTGCTTATTGGCATCAAAAACGTTCAAAATGAGTGAAAACGAGTTGCGTCAAGCCATTGCAGACTATCTTGATTTGTTTAGAGCCGTGCCGTTTTCTAACACTGCAACAATCCCAGATGTAGACGCGGACACATTGTTACATAGCACATTGTCCCTTAAACGTTTTGCAATAGACAAAGACGATTTTGGCAAAATGATCGCTCCTCAAGCCGATAAAGTCGCTGCATTGACGTATTATCGCAACAATATTATTCACCAATTTGCATTACCGAGCCTCATCATGGCATTGGTATTTAGTGGCGCCGCCACCAGCAAGTCAGCCATCATTAACACTGTCAAAATTGTCTATCCATTATTGCAAAAAGAGTTATTTATCTATCTTAGCTTAGCAAAAGCATTGGCCATGACCGAGCGTTTTATTGAACAGTTTATTGCGCAAGGGTTATTACTCGAAGGAAAGCAACTGACCGTACCAAGTGCTTCAAGCTCAGCTTTCCATTCAGCATGGTTACTCTCTCGCGTAATGCAAGATACTTTTCAGCGCTATGCCATCGTCTTGCATGTGTTAAGCATTCACAAGCAGATATCACGTAGTGCCCTGGAAAAAGAGGCTCGTAAAATCGCCGAGCGGTTATCGGAGCTATTTGGGGTAAGTTCTCCTGAGTTTTCGGACAAAAATGTCTTTGCTACATTGATCAACGGATTACGTGAAAATGAATTGGTAACTACGAATGAGCAAGGCTCTTTGATGCTGAATGACGCTTCAGAAAACCTGCAAGAATTAGTGGATAAGTTGGTATGGCCAGAGGTAGTGCAGCATTTAGAGAAACTCGATTAAAGCTCAATAACTGGCTTTGCGGTCGCTTTTTATACAAACCCCATTACCATATGAAAATACTAACTCATCTTAGTAATGTTGAGTGACATTCTTATGAAGCATTACATGAATGTTTCAGCATGTAGATCTATCTGGCCAAAAAGTATTGATAAGCCGGGTCAGCAGTATGCTCTTGATAGGCAAAGCCAAGTTCCGCCAAGTGCGCTTCAAACTCTTGTGAAGCATCATCTGGCAGATTAAAGCCAACCAAGACTAATCCATCGGCCGCCCCGTGGTTGCGATAATGGAACATGGTAATGTCCCAACGCGCGCCAAGCGTATTGAGGAATTGTAATAATGCACCGGGATACTCGGGAAACTCAAAGCCGAACACTCGCTCATTAATGACGATTGGGGGCTTGCCGCCGACCATGTGACGCACATGTAATTTGGCTAATTCGTTGTTAGACAAGTCCATCCATTGATAGCCTTGCTCCGTCAATTTGGTCGTGATGGCCTGATACTCTGCCATGCCACCTTTCAGCTTAATCCCAACAAAGACATGTGCCTTGTCCGCACTGGCAAATCGGTAGTTAAACTCAGTAATCAGTATAGAGCCCAAGGTTTCACAAAACGCCTTAAATGCCCCTGTTTCTTCTTTGAGTTCAACGGCTAAGACAGCTTCTTTGCCTTCCCCTAACTCACAGCGTTCTGAGACATAGCGCAACGTATGAAAATTGATATTCGCACCACACAAAATACCTGCGACATTTTTACCTTGATTGTCACTTGCGTATTTACGGATTGCCGCAACCGACATCGCACCAGCAGGCTCAGCAATCACCCGAGTGTCATCAAAAATATCTTTTATGGCAGTACAGATTTCATCATTAGTCACTGTCACTACATCATCCAAATACGCTTGACACAAACGAAAGGTCTCGGTACCGATGGTTTTGACTGCCACACCATCAGCAAAAATTCCCACACTGGGTAAAGTCACTGGTTGACCGGCATCAAGCGCCGCTTTTAGGCACGCAGATTCATCAACCTCTACACCAATGACTTTGATAGCTGGATTGAGTTCTTTGAGATAAACGGCCATGCCAGCAGCTAAGCCACCACCACCGACCGCAATATACACCACCTCTAAATCGGGGCATTGTTCTAGTAACTCGCGAGCAACAGTGCCCTGTCCGGCGATGACATCTGGGTCATCAAATGGAGGGATCAACGTCATTCCCAGCTCAGAAGCTAACGCTTTGGCTCTATGGGATGCAGCATCAAAACTCGTCCCGTGCTGGACAATCGTGACATACTCACCACCAAAGTTTCGCACCGCCTCGACCTTAATGTCTGGGGTAGTCTCCGGCATCACAATGGTGGCTTTAATTTGCTTGCGCTTGGCTGCATACGCCACACCTTGTGCGTGATTACCAGCAGAAGCTGCAATCACTCCAGCATCCAGCTGCGCTTGAGAAAGTTGAGCGATGCGATTGTAAGCGCCGCGAAGTTTAAAAGATTTTACCGGTTGCTGATCTTCACGCTTCAGAAATACCTGCTGTTGTAAGGTTTCTGATAAACGTGTCATCTGCATACAATCAGATTGCACCGCCGCCTCATAGACAGGGGCTAATAAAATCTTTTTTAAATACTCGTTTGCGCTTACTGTCATGTTAGATATCTTCTACCTTACTTGGATCGCGGACCGCGCCTTGGTCAGCACTGGTTGCCAACATCGCGAAAGTACGCAATGCCAATGATACTTTACGGTCGCGATTTAACGGTTTATACGGTCGCTCACGGGCTTCCATCGCTTTGCGACGTTCTTCTAATTCGGCATCAGACAACACCACATTCAAGGTGCGATTGGGAATATCGATTTCGATCGTATCGCCGTTCTCAACCAGGGCTAAACCACCACCTGAGGCCGCTTCAGGAGAACAATGACCAATAGAAAGACCTGAGGTACCACCGGAGAAACGCCCATCAGTGATCAAGGCACATTCTTTGCCTAGACCTTTGGATTTGAGATATGAGGTTGGGTAGAGCATTTCTTGCATACCTGGACCTCCTTTGGGGCCTTCATAGCGAATGACTACGACATCACCTGATTTGACCTCATCATTAAGAAT